>NZ_JBAKHU010000005.1:0-185193 GCF_036906895.1 Micromonospora sp. CPCC 206060 | reverse complement strand
CCGCAACACCGCGTTTTCCCGCCGCAACACCGCGTTTTCCCGCCGCAACCCGGCGTTTTCCCGCCGCAACCCGGCGTTGTCCCGCTCCAACTCAAGAACCCGGGCCTCCAACCGGGCAAGCCGCTCAAGCAGCTCCACGATGGACGGCGTTCCGGACACCCAACCATGATCCAACCCGAACGACCCAGGTCAAGCCGACCCGCCGACGAGCACCTGACCAGTCACCAAGGCGCTTCGCAACGTCAGCCTCGACCCGTGGCGAATCGGGAAGATCGTGGCAGCGGCCCTCGCGCTGCTGCACTTCGACCACGCCCGAACCACATGATTACCACCCGTGATCAAACCCTTGCGCGGAAAGGCACAGTTGGCAACGGAGCGGGCCGCTGCGGCGCTGCCCCTCGACATGAACGCGAGGCGAGGGGCAGCGCGATCATGAGCGGGAGACTACCTATCGGATCATGGTCGCCACAGGGCACGTTCCTGCCGGGTGGGAAGCCTCTGCGCCGAACACGTGCCGAAATTGCCCGCTCTCGCCCGGCCCCGGCTGGCGTTCGCCCTGCTGAACGGCAAGACGCGGCCGGATGAGGTACGTCCGGCCGGAGGCGGGGGCGCAGGTTCGAATCCTGCCGGGGGCACACCGAAACCGAGAACGGTCGCACCGATCACTGATCGAGGCGGCCGTTTCGCTTTTCCCATCGGAAGTGGTCGGGGCGCACAACGGGCGCACATCCCGCAGCAGCAGGCGGGTGGCAGCAGGAAAGCGGGGCGCCCCCCTGACATCAGGACGCTGTCGAGCTGCTCGCACAGACGGAGCAGCCTGTCACCACGGTCGAGCACCCCGGCGCGTCGACCGACTGGCCGCCGCCGGCCGCGAGTGAGCCGCCAGCCGGCCGAACCGCGCACCGCCCCGGTCGATCATGGAGTTTGGCCAGTCGACCGGTCGATCATGGAGTTGTGGCGCCTCAGGTAAGCCGTGAATCACCACAAAACCCCCACCACAACTCCATGATCAACGGCGCAGGGGTGCGCGGCAACGGGCCGGGTCGTGTGAACCGAGCCACGATCTGACCGATCGGTCAGCACCTGACCGATCGGTCAGGCATGCTGGACGGCATGGCCCGCCCGACCCCCGAGACACATACCGAGATCCTGGCCGCAGCGGCCCGCCGATTCTCGATCACCGGATTCAAGGGCACCTCGCTCCAGGACATCGCCCGTGAGGTGGGCTGCTCCAAGGCGGCCGTGCTCTACCACTTCGCCAACAAGGAGGCGATCCTCACCGAGCTGATCGCCCCGGCGATCAGCGCCCTGGAAACGCTGGACGCCCGGCTCGCGTCGCTGACCGGCGACGCCGCGCGGAGCGCCGCCATCACCGGCTTCGTCGAACTGGCTGTCCGGTTCCGGCGGGAGATCAGCCTGCTCCGCTCCGAACTGCCCGAGTTGCTCCAACAGCCGGCCTTCGAGCCCATCCAGCGCCGCACCGAGCGGTTGCTCGACGCGCTGGCCGGCCGCTCGGAGCTGCCCGCCGACCGGATCGCCCCGCTGGTGGTCTGTGCCGGCGTGGCGGCTGCCTGCGCCGAGTTCGGGGAACTACCCGACGACGAACTGGGTCCGGCCCTGGTCACGGTGGCCACCCGCGCCCTCGGACACCCGGTCCACTGACCGGCTGCCACCACCGTCAACGTCCCGCATGCCCTGCACCCGATCACGAGAAGGATCCCCATGGCAACCCTGCTGTACCGGCTAGGCCGGGCATCATTCCGTCGGCGGCGACTCGTCGTCGCCGTCTGGCTCGTCGTACTCGTCGGGCTCGGTCTGTCGGCCCTGGCCTTCAAGGGCCCCACGGCGAGCAACTTCACCATGCCCGGCACCGAGTCCCAGCGCGCCCTGGACACCCTGGCCGAAAAGTTCCCGCAGGCCAGCGGCGCGACCGGCACCATCACGGTGGCCGCCCCGTCGGGTGGCACCCTCGCCGCCGGTGAACCCCGCGCCGCGCTCAACGGGCTGCTCCAGGAGGCCAACGCCCTGCCCGGCGTGGTCGCCGCCGTCGACCCGTTCCAGGTCGGCTCGGTCTCGCCGGACGGCCGGTACGCCCTGATCCAGGTCCAGTTCGCCGAGCGCGGGGACGGGGTGACCAAGGACCAGCGGACCGCGTACGAGGAATCCGGCGCGGCGGCCGAGGCAGCCGGGCTGCGGGTCGAGCACGGTGGCGAGATCATGTCCACCGAGCCGGAGATCGGCTCCACCGAGGCGATCGGTGTCGCGGTCGCCGCCCTGGTCCTGGTGGTCACCTTCGGCTCGCTGGTCGCCGCCGGCATGACCATGCTGAACGCCCTGATCGGCGTCGCCGTCGGCATGGCCGGCCTCTTCGCGCTGAGCGGCACCGTCGAACTGACCAGCACCGCTCCGGTCCTCGCGCTGATGCTCGGCCTCGCCGTCGGTATCGACTACTCGCTCTTCATCACCTCCCGGCACCGGCAGAACCTGCTCGACGGACTGGACACCGAGGAGGCAGTCGCCCGCGCGGTCGGTACCGCCGGCTCCGCCGTGGTCTTCGCCGGCGCCACCGTGGTCATCGCCCTCGCCGGGCTGGCCGTGGTCAACATCCCGTTCCTGACCGTGATGGGTCTGGCCGCGGCGGGTACGGTCACCGTCGCGGTGCTCGTGGCGATCACCCTGCAACCGGCGCTGCTCGGCTTCGCCGGCCGCCGGGTGCTGCCCCGCAAGCTCCGGAACACCACCGGCCCGGTCGAGGACCGGCCCGGCTTCGGGTTCCGCTGGGCCACCCTGGTCACCAAGCTGCGCATCCCGGTGATCCTGGCCGGGCTGGTGGGGCTCGGCCTGCTCGCGCTGCCCGCACCGGACATGCGGCTCGCCCTGCCGGACGCCAGTGCCGCCGCCGAGGGCTCCCCGGTCCGGGAAGCCGCCGACCTGACCAGCGAGGGCTTCGGTCCCGGCTTCAACGGCCGGCTGGTGATCCTGGTCGACGGCGAGTCGGCCGAGGCCACCGGCGCCGCCGTACCGCAGGTCACCGCCGCCGCGCAGAAGACCGCAGGGGTACTGGCGGTCGCCCCGCCGAACATCAGCCCGGACGGCCGGACCGCCGTCATCGCGGTGATCCCGAAGACCGGCCCGACCGACGCCGCCACCGAGGACGTCGTACACGACATTCGGGCCAAGGTGGTCGACATCCCGGGCGCCGATGTCTCGCTGACCGGCATCACCGCCATCGGCATCGACGTCTCGGAGAAGCTCTCCGCGGCGCTCCCGGTGTACCTGCTGCTCGTGGTCGGCCTCTCGGTGCTGCTGCTGATGCTGGTCTTCCGGTCGCTGCTGGTACCGGTCAAGGCCGCGCTGGGCTTCCTGCTGACCGTGGCGGCGACCTTCGGCATCACCGTCGCCGTGTTCCAGCAGGGTCACCTGGCCGACCTGGTCGGGCTGGACACCCCCGGACCGCTGGTCAGCTTCCTGCCGATCCTGCTCATCGGCATCCTCTTCGGGCTGGCCATGGACTACGAGGTGTTCCTGGTCTCCCGGATGCGGGAGGACTTCGTCCACGGTGACACCGCCGCCCAGGCCACCATCAACGGCATGGGTCACGGTGCCCGGGTGGTCACCGCCGCCGCGCTCATCATGATCTCGGTCTTCGGCGGCTTCGTCTTCCTCGACGACCCGGTCATCAAGTCGATGGGCTTCGCGCTGGCGATCGGCGTCGCCATCGACGCCTTCGTGGTCCGGATGACCATCGTGCCGGCGGTGATGTCGCTGCTCGGCAAGGCCGCCTGGTGGCTGCCCCGCTGGCTGGACCGGGCCCTGCCGAACGTGGACATCGAGGGTGAGCGGCTGCGCGCCGCACTCGACGAGTCCGTCGGGGCCGGCGCCCGCCACTGACCGACGACAGGTTCGTCAGAGGCCGGCGCCCGCCACTGACCGACACCGCCCGTCCCGTTCGGGGCCACTACGTTCAGACCACGATGTCGGGGAACGTACGCGGATGGCCCGGGGCGGGGCGGGTGGCGGGTCGACCGGCGGGTACCCGGCCGGCCGGTCCGTACCGGCCCGCGCCGGTCCCGCCGCCGGTCGGCACCGTTCCGCCGGTGTCGTCGTACCGGCAGGTCAGCTCCTCGATCACGTCGACCACGCCGGGCGTGGACCGGACGAAGCCGACCGCCATCGCGGCGGTGCTCCGCCGGTCGACCTGGCCGATCAGGGTCACCACCCCGTCGTCGACCCGGACGTCCAGGTCTGCGGGTTCGGCCCAGAACCCCATCAGTACGTCCCGCACAGCCGCGCGGATCTCCTCGTCGGCCCGCGCGTAGAGGCGTACCAGATCGCGGCGGGACACGATGCCGAGCAGGCGACGGTGCTCGTCGACCACCGGAAGCCGCCTCACCCCGGCCGCGTCGATCAGCCGGGCGGCCCCGGTCACCGAGGCGTCCGCGCTGACCGACACCACCGGGAAGGACATCAGGCCGGCGGCGTTCTCCCCGGCCGCTTTGCCCCGGCCCGCACCGAGCCGGCGCACCGCCAGCGGATGGTACGGCTCGCGGTCGCTGTACTCCAGCTTGGCGAGCAGGTCCGCCTCGGAGACCAGCCCCAGCACCCGACCCTCGGCGTCCACCACCGGTACCGCGCTGATCGAGTGGCGTACCAGCAGGTCGGCGATCTGGTGGTAGCCGGTCTCCGGGGACACCGTGACCACGTCCCGGGTCATCACGTCACTGACCCGCCACTGCTTGATCATCTGGTGCCTCCTCGGTGACCGTCGCCTCGGCACCGGCCGCTGGTGGCCGTCGCCTTCAGCTCCAGCAGACCGCCGCAGGCCGGGTCCGGACCAGTCCCGGGAGACCCGGGACGGCGGGACCTCCGGCCCGCTGCACCAGATCCGGGCTGTTAAGCGGGGGCCCTTCCTCTACCGAAAGCGTTAACAGGGGGCCCTTCCTTACACCCCGGCGGGGTAGGTTTCCATCTCGCCGGGGGCGGAGAGTGCGGGCAGCGGGTGCAGGGCGGTGGTCCGGTCGCACCAGATGAAGCCGTCGTAG
Source organism: Micromonospora sp. CPCC 206060 (assembly GCF_036906895.1). Taxonomy (NCBI): domain Bacteria; kingdom Bacillati; phylum Actinomycetota; class Actinomycetes; order Micromonosporales; family Micromonosporaceae; genus Micromonospora; species Micromonospora sp. CPCC 206060. Next base: position 180,151 of record NZ_JBAKHU010000005.1, on the reverse strand, counting down.
CGCCCGGCGAGCCGGGTGGGTACGTAGTTGCCCCACGCCTCGAAGGACGGGTCGTAGACCACCCCGATGGCCCGGTGGTCGGCCTCCCCGGTCACCCAGTCGGGCTGGTCGGGACCGTCGAAGACCAGCACCGCCTGCTCGGGCAGCAGTTCGTGCAGGCGGTGCTCCACCGAACCGGGTCGGGCCGGGGGCACGGTCATCGACTCGGCCGCCGCACCCCAACGCGGCGCGGCGATCACGCTCCCCTCGTAGCTGCCGAAGCCGACCAGCACCACCGTGTCGGCACCGTGCCGCTCCCGGGCCAGCTGGCCGATGTTGATCAGCCCGGCGTCGGCCATGTCGGTGGCCCGGGCGTCCCCGATGTGCGTGTTGTGCGCCCAGACCACCGCCTTCGCGTCCGGGCCGTACCGCTCCAGCAGCCGGTCCAGGGTGTCCGCCATGTGGGTGTCCCGGATGTTCCAGGACTGCGGGCCGCCGCCGACCATCGCCCGGTAGTAGCGTTCCGCACCGGCCACCACCTCCGCGTTCTGCCAGGCCGCGAAGCGGTCCGGGCCGTCGTGGGCGGCCTGTTCCCGGGTACGCGCCAGCAGCCGGACCACCTCGTCCTCGCACCGGGCGGAGACGAACCGGCTGGCCATGCCGTACTCCTCGATCCGTTTGCCGTACGGCTCGAAGCAGCGGTACGCATCCTGCGCCGCCTCCAGCGAGCGCGGGTCCTCCTCGCCGAGGTAGTCGAAGATCGCCTGCATGGACTCCCAGAGGCTGTAGACGTCCAGCCCGTGGAAACCGGCCCGGTCCGGCTCCGGCTGTTCCAGGTTCCACGCCCGCAGCCAGCGGCAGAACCGGGCCACCTCGGCGTTGGCCCACATCCAGGTTGGCCAGCGCTCGAAGCGTTCCAGGGCGGCCTGCGGGTCGGCGGCGCCCCGGGGCGCGGCGGTCACCGACCGGTTGACCCGTTCGCAGTCCGGCCAGTCCCCCTCGACGGCGACGAACGAGAAGCCCCGTTCGGCGATGAGCCGCCGGGTGAACTGTTCCCGGATCCGGTAGTAGTCGTAGGTGCCGTGGCTCGCCTCGCCGAGCATCACCACCCGGGCGTCGCCGACGCGGTCCAGCAACAGGTCGAAGTCGCTCGGGGCACCGAGCCGCCGTACCAGCATGCCTGCCCCTACCCGGCGCTGGCACCGGCAAACCCGACAGATCCGACATCGTTCGGGGGTGTGCCGACCCGACTGGTGGGTAGTTGACCGGCATGGGCGTGACCGGGATGCAGTTGCAGGAGTTCCTGGCCGGGCTGGACTATCCGGTGTCCCGGGACGATCTCTTCCGGCGGGCCCAGGAGACCGGCGCCGGTACGCCGCTGCTCCAGTCGTTGCGGACGCTGCCGGTGGCCGAGTTCGGCTCACCGGAGGAACTGGTCGAGGCGCTGAGCGAACTGCCCGGTTGACCGGACCGGTACCCGGCTCAGCCGGGCAGGCTGACCGTACGCCCCTCGGTGCAGGCCGTCCCGGCGGCGTCCAGCACGGCCACCACCTCCCGGCCGAACCGCACGTCGCAGTGGTGGTCCCGGGTGCCGGCGTCGACCTCCTCGATCAACTGGTCCAGGGCGACGCCGAAGGCGGTCACCGGGCTGCCGTCACCGGGCGGTACCCGCTCCACGCCGTTCTCGCCGTGGAACAGCACCTCGTTCCGCTTCGCCTCCGGCGGGGCGTCCAGGCTCAGCGAGACCGTGCTGGTGGCGCCGGCAAAAGCGTGGTCGAGGAGCAGGTGCACCGCGCCGCGCGGGCCGTCCATCGCGGCCACCCGGGTGACCCGGCCGAGTACCGGCAGGATCACCGACAGGGCGTGCGGCCCGACGTCCCACAGGCCGCCGTGCTCCCGGCGCCAGGGCGAGCGGCCGTACGGGCTCCCGGGCTGGAAGATCGAGGCGAACATGGTGACCTGCGCCCCGTGCCAGCCGCCGACGGCGGCGGTCGAGGCCAGGAAGGCGGCCACGTTCGGCTGGAAGCGGCTGGTGAAGAAGACGACCGAGGCGACCCCGGCCTGCGCCGCCGCGGTCACCACCCGGTCGGCGTCGACCGTGCTCAGCGCGAGGGGTTTGTCCAGCAGCAGGTGCCGGCCGGCGGTCGCGGCCCGGACGGCGATGTCGGCCTGCACGTCGGGTGGCAGGGCCACCGCGACCGCGTCGACCGCGTCGAGGAGCGCGTCCATGTCGTCGAAGGCCGGTACCCCGTGCCGCTCGGCCAGGGACCGGGCCTTGCCCGGGTCACGGCCCCAGACCCCGGCCAGCTCCGCCTGCGGGTGCGCGTCGAGGGCGGCGGCATGCGTCTGCGCCGCCCAGTGACCGGTGCCGAAGAGTCCGAACCGCAGCAAGGGTGCCCCCGTGTCGTCGTACGCCACGGTGACCCGTGGCGCGGTCCACGCTAGTCGCCATCCGGTTCCGGCGCAGGCCCGGTCGCTTTCCGACGGCGGAACCACCGGTCGGGGTACCGGTGGGCGGCGACCCGGGCCTGCTCGGCCTCGACGGCCGACTCGGCCGCCTCGTCGACCAGCGCCCGGGCGGCCACCTCGGCGATCCGGGCCGCCTCGTCGAGCTGCCGGAACCCGGCGGCGGCCCGGTCGTACGCCCGCCGGGCGGCGATCAGCTCCGCCTGCTGCCGCTCGACGACCTCCTCCCGCGCGCGCTGGACGGGATCCGGCTCCCCGGCCCGTCGCCACACCTCGCGGAACTCCTGCACGGAGAGGTCGCCCCGCCGGTACGCCGACAGCGCCGCCCGGGTGACCGTCCGCTCCCGGTCCCGGGCCGCGTCGTCGGTGTCCCGGGGTTCCCGGCCGGCGAGGGCGGCCCGCCTCGCGCGCTGGTACGCCGCCTCGGCCGCCTCCTGCGCCTGCCAGGCCCGGTCCCGCTCCCGTTCGGCTGCGCCGGCCCGGTCCCGGGCGTCAACCGCTGCGGCGACCGCCCGCTCCGCCTCGACCCGGGCCGCCTCGGCGTGCCCGGCCAGTTCCTCGGCCTCGGCCCGGAGCCGGACCGGATCAACCGGCGCTTCCCCGGAGCCGTCCGGCCCCGGCAGGACGGCCAGACCGAGCAGACCGAGGGCGGCCAGGAGCAGGAGAATCACCAGGAGCCAGGTGGCGCTGTCACCCATGTCCATTAACTCCTCTGGCGTACCCGCCCGGAGACCAGAAGTAATCATAGATTTGGGTAGATGTGAGCGCCATCACCGTCGGGCCGGACGGGTGCCGGGACGCGGCCGGTACTACGCGCCTTAGTAGGCTGTCGCGGTGAGCAGCGCAGCAGCAGCGGGTACGCCGGTGGACGGCCTCCCTGCGACCGGCACGATCGTGCTGTCGCTCGTACTCGCGGCCTGGAGTCTCTATGCGACGGCCCGCAACCGACCCCCGGACCGCAACCACCTCGTCGGCCTGGCCCTGCTGGAACTGGCCGTGCTCGGACTGGCCGTGGTGGCCCTGGTGGCGCTCGGCGGCGGGGACCGGCCGGGCGAGCCCGGCGCGTTCTTCGGCTACCTGGTGACCCTGGTCTGCCTACCCCCGCTGGCGGCGGTACTGGCCCGGATGGAGCCCACCCGCTGGGGCAGCGCCATCGTCACCGTGGTCTGCCTGGTGCTGCCGGTGGTCGTGGTCCGTCTTCAGCAGACCTGGCAGATCACCGGTGGCTGACCGGTCGGGCGGCCCGGCGGCGACGACCGACCGTCCGGAGCGGACGACGAGCAGCGGCCCGGGTCGCCTGCTGGTGGCGGTCTACCTGCTCTTCGCCATCGCCGCGACCTGCCGCGCCGGATTGCAGATCATCACGAGGTTCGACGAGGCGCCGGTCGCCTACCTGCTCTCCGCGCTCGCCGCAGTGATCTACATCGTGGCCACGGTCGGGTTGGCCCGGGGCGGCACCGGCGGGCGGCGGACCGCCTGGTTCTGCTGCACGGTCGAACTGGTCGGCGTGCTCGCGGTCGGCCTCACCAGCGTGCTCGACCCGGCGCTCTTCCCCGACGACACGGTCTGGTCCGGTTTCGGCAGCGGCTACGGCTACGTCCCCCTGGTGCTGCCGGTGCTCGGCCTGATCTGGCTGGCCCGCACCCGCCGGGACGCCCCGGCCGACCCGCACTGATCCGGATCGGCCCGGACCGCTCCGGACCGTTCCCGGCCGTCCCGGACCGGCCCGGACCGTTCCCGGCCGTCCCGGACTGATCCGAGCTGATCCGAGTTGATCCGGCGGCGACCGCGCGGGACGCGGACCGCCGCCGGGCAGGCACCGGTTCAGTCGCGCGGACCGCCGGCCACGTAGATCACCTGGCCGGAGACGAACGACGCCCCCTCGCTGACCAGGAACGAGATGGTGTGCGCGATGTCCTCCGGCCGGCCGACCCGGCGTACCGGGATCTCCGCCGCCGCCCGCTCCTGCAACTGGTCGAAGTCGACCTTCATCCGGGCTGCGGTGGCCGCAGTCATGTCGGTGACGATGAACCCGGGTGCCACCGCGTTCGCGGTGATACCGAACGGACCCAGCTCGATGGCGAGGGTCTTGGTGAAGCCCTGGAGCCCGGCCTTCGCGGTGGCGTAGTTCGCCTGCCCCCGGTTGCCCAGCGCCGAGGTGCTGGAGAGGTTGACGATCCGCCCCCAGCGCTGCTCCACCATGTGCTTCTGGGTGGCCTGGCTGAACAGGAAGGCCCCGCGCAGGTGCACCCCCATCACGGTGTCCCAGTCCCCGTCGGTCATCTTGAACAGCAGGTTGTCGCGGAGCACCCCGGCGTTGTTGACCAGTACCGTCGGCGCGCCCAGCTCGGCGGCGACCCGCTCGACGGCCGCCTCGACCTGGGCCCGGTCGGCGACGTCGGCACCGACCCCGAGGGCTCGCCCGCCGGCCGCGCCGATCGCGTCGACGGTCTCCCTGGTGGCCGACTCCTCGATGTCCACCACGGCGACGGCCAGGCCGTCAGCGGCCAGGCGCCGCGCGGTGGCGGCCCCGATCCCCCGGGCTGCTCCGGTGACGATCGCGACGCGGGGCTGCTCCGACATGATTACCTCCGGGTAACTTACGGCTCGACCGGAGGAGCTTAACCCAGGGGTACGGCCCCCGGGACCCGCCGTGACGGCACCGCTCGGGCCGGCCCCGGGGCCACCAGTACCGGCTCAGACCGACCAGCTCCGGCAGAGCCGGATCCAGCGGTACCCGTACCCGGCGACCTTGAGCGCGTCGAGCTTGCCGACCTCGCCGTAGTGCTGGTCGCTGAGCACGTCGACCGGCAGGTCCGCCTCGGCGGCCAGCATGCCCAGATCGACCTCGACGTCGGTGGTACCCAGGTTGTGCAGGAACACCATGGTGCCGGTCGGTCCGTCCGCACGGTGGGCGAGCACCCCGGGTGGCATCGGTACGTCGATGTGGGTGCACGACCCGTTGCCCACCTCCGGCGCCTCGCGCAGGGTACGGATCATCCGCTCGAACCAGGAGAGCAGCGAGTTGCGGTCGGACCGCTGCGCGGTCACGTTGACCTTCTGGTAGGCGAAGTCCCCCTTGTCGATGACCGGGCGGACCAGCTTCTCCGGGTCAGCCGTGGAGAACCCGGCGTTCGGCTGGTACGACCACTGCATCGGGGTCCGGATCGCCTCCCGGCCCGGCAGCGACAGGTCCTCGCCCATCCCGATCTCCTCGCCGTACCGCAGCACCGGCGTACCGCGCAGCGTGAACTGGAGCGAGTACGCCAGCTCGATCCGCCGCCGGTCGTTGTCGAGCATCGAGGCGAGCCGGCGCCGGATGCCCCGCCCGTAGAGGCGCATGTCCTCGTCCGGCCCCAACTGCGCGTACACCTGGTCGCGCTGCTGGGCGGTGAGCCGGGAGAGGTCGATCTCGTCGTGGTTGCGCAGGAAGGTGGCCCACTGGCCACCCTCGGGCAGGGCCGGGGTGTCCCGCAACGCGTCGATGATCGGCTCCGGATCCTGTCGGGCCAGGGCCAGCATCAGCCGCCCGTTGAGCATGAAGTCGAAGAGCATGTGCAGCCGGTTGGCCGAGCCGGCCCCGTCACCGAAGTAGACCGGGAGCTGGTCGGGTTCCACGTTGGCCTCGGCGAGCAGCACCCCGTCGCCCCGGCGCCACTGCACGTGCTGGCGCAGTTCGGTGAGGAACTGGAAGTCCTTCGGCGAGTCGAGGTTGCCCGGCTCGGTCAGCTCGATGATGAACGGCGCCGCGTCGATCCGGAACCCGGAGACGCCGAGCTGGAGCCAGAACGAGACGATCTTCTTGATCTCGGCGCGGACCGCCGGGTTGGCGAAGTTCAGGTCGGGCTGGAACGTGTAGAACCGGTGGTAGTACCAGGCCTTCGCGGTCCGGTCGTAGGTCCAGGTCTCGTGCTGCTCACCCGGGAAGACCATGCCCTGATGGCGGTCCGCCGGCTCGTGGTCGGACCAGACGTACCAGTCCCGGTACGGTGAGTCCGGCGAGGAGCGGGCCGACTGGAACCAGGGATGCTGGTCCGAGGTGTGGTTGACCACCAGGTCGATGATTACCCGAATGCCCCGGTTGGCCGCCTGGTGCAGCAGCTCGGCGAAGTCGCCGAGGGTGCCGTGGCGTGGGTCGATGTTGTAGAAGTCGGTCACGTCGTAGCCGTCGTCCCCGTTCGGCGACGGGTGGATCGGGTGCAGCCACAGGCAGGTCACCCCGAGCCGGGCCAGGTAGTCGAGCCGGCCGATCAGGCCGGGGATGTCCCCGACGCCGTCACCATTGGAGTCTGCGAACGTGCCGATGTCGAGGCAGTAGACGACCGCCTCGGAGTACCATCTGTCACCCATACGGGTGTTCCTTCTCCGGTCCGCCCGATCGGCAAACGCAAGGACGATTCCGGTTCGTCCCGCTCCGCCGGCCGGGTCCGGGGTGCGGGCCGTGGTGACGTGACCTGGGCTACCGGCCCGACGGGATTGGGACCGGCCCGACGAGACCTGGGCGCCCTCCCGACGGGACCTGGGCTACCCGCCCGACGGGATTGGGACCGGCCGGCCCGGGTACCACAGGAGGCGGTTCCCGCCCCGTCCGCCGGCCGCTCAGGAGGCACCGCATGGCTCTCGCCGCTGATGTCGATCCGACGCAGGTCGGCGGGCTGACCGGCTGGGTGGCCGGGGTGATCGACGCACTCGGCGCGCTCGGCGTCGGGCTGCTGGTGGCGCTGGAGAACCTCATCCCGCCGATTCCCAGCGAGATCGTCCTCGCCATGGCCGGCTACCTGGCCGGCGAGGGACGGGTCAACGTGGTGGCGGTGGTGCTCGCCGCCACGGCCGGCTCGGTACTGGGTGCGCTGGCGCTCTACTGGGTGGGCGCCTGGCTCGGCGAGGAACGGCTCAAGCGCTGGCTGGACCGGGTCCCGCTGGTCGAACTCGACGACCTGGAGCGGGCGGACCGCTGGTTCGAGCGGCACGCCCGGGCGACCGTGCTCTTTGGCCGGATGGTGCCGGTGGCGCGCAGCCTGGTCTCGGTACCAGCGGGCGCGAACCGGATGCCGATGGGTCAGTTCCTGGCCCTGACCACGCTGGGCAGTGGAATCTGGAACTCGATCTTCGTCGGGCTCGGGTACGCCCTCGGCTCCCGCTGGCAGGACATCGACCGGTACAGCAGCTGGTTCGACTACGCGATCCTGGCGGTCTTCGCCGTGATGATCGGCAACTGGATGGTCCGGCGGGTGCGCCGTCGCCGCACCCGACGCACCGACCGCCGGCCCGATCCCGCGTCCACGCCCCACTGACCCCGCCACCCCTGTCGCCCCCCGGTCACCCCTGTCGATCATGGAGTTGTGGTGGGGAAAAGCCCCCATTTCGCGAACTTTGCGGGGCACCACAACGCCATGATCGACGCCATGGGGCGGGGAGGCGTCAGCCGTACTGGGCGGTGATGCCGGTGAACTCCCAGGTGTTCTGGGCGATGCCGCTGCAGTTCGAGACCACCCCGCCGCCCGGGCAGGGCCGGTCCCGGTTGACCGACCAGAAGGTGAACCGGCCCAGCGAGCGGGCCTCGGCCCAGTCCCGGATCCGGGTCCAGGTGGCCGGGGTGGTCAACTCCTGCTGGTCGGAGAGCCCGTTCATGCCGGAGATGCCCATTCGCGCGTACGCGGTCACGTCCGACCAGCCGAACGCGGTCTTCAGCGCCGCCTTCAGCCCCTCGGCCGCGTTGACCGTGTTCTGGTACATGTCGGTGTGACCGTTGAAGTCGAACGGCATGATCGTGAAGGTGTCGATGTTGGCGCCGAGTGCCGCCGCCTGGTTGATCAGCCGGGTACCCCAGTAGTTCGGGCCGGTGGTCGACGTACCGAAGGTGATGATCGTCCTGATCCCCGGGTTGTTCTGCTTGACGATCTTCAGCGCACCGAGGATCCGGTCCTGCACCACCGCGTTCTCGAACTCGTCGGTGTTCTCGATGTCGATGTCGATCGCCTTCAGGTTGAAGGTGTTGATGACCTGCTGGTACGCCCCGGCCAGAGCACTCGCCGAGGAGCAGTTCGGGCCGAGCTTGTTACCGCTCCAGCCACCGATCGACGGGATCACGTCGCCACCGGCGGCCCGGATCGCGCTGATCGTCGCGGCGTGCGCACCACCGGTGAGCGAACCGCTGCCGTCCCAGGCCGGGGTGCAGCCACCACCCGACAGGATGAACGCGATGGTGAACCACTTGATCCCGGTCGCGCTCATCACCGTCGCCGGGGCCGGCGGGTCGCCCCAACCCGGGTAGAGGTACGGCGCGGCGGCCATCCCGCCCGGGCTGCCGGTGCAGCCGGTGGTGGTGGCCGACACTGCGCCCGACTTCGCCGACTCACCCGAGGAGTTGTACGCCGCCACCGTGTAGCTGTGCGCCGAGCAGGTGGCCAGACCGGAAATGGTGGCCGAGGTGCCGGAGACGGTGGCCCGGACGGTGCCGCCCTCGTACACCCGGTAACCGGTGACCGTGCCGCTGGACGCGGTCCAGGCCAGCGAGACCGAACTGTTCGTGGTGCCGGTGACCCGCAGCCCACCGGGTACCCCCGGTGCCGACGGGTTGCCGCCGCCACCGGAGCAGGCCGACCCGTTGACCGTGCAGTTCACCGGGTCACCGGTACCGCTGACGATGAAGCCGAACGAGGTGCTGGCCCCCGGGGCCAGGGTGCCGTTCCAGGACTGGTTGAGCGCCGTGACGTGCTGCCCGGAGGTGCTCAGCCGGGCGTCCCAATAGGAGCTGAGCGAACTGCCGGCGGGCAGGTCGAACTGGACGTTCCACGAGGTGATCGTGGTGGACGTGTCGTTGGTGACGGTGAACTTCGCCTCGTACCCGCTGCTCCAGCTCGCGGTGCGGACGAAGGCGGCGGTGGCGGCGGACGCGGGCGGCGCGGCCACGAGGGTCGCCGCGACCAGCGCGGCGGCCAGGCCGGCGGCGAGCGCCAGGGGTCGGAGTCTCATGCTGTCCTCCCGGACGAGCGGTGGTGGGGTGGTGGGGTGGGTTGGTGGGACTCAGGGCAGGGTGTTCAGGTGCGGGCGTACCGTGCGGGCGAAGCCGTTGCCGTTCGTGACGTCCCAGTTGACCGACCAGGTCATCGCGCCCCGGATGCCCGGGTAGGTACGCGGTGGGCGGAAGCTGCCGCAGTTGGCGCCCCGGGCCAGGCAGTCGAGAGCGGCGTTGACCACGCTGGGCGGGACGATCCCGCCCCCGGCCGCCCCGGCTCCGGCGGGCAGGCCGAGCGCGACCTGGTCCGGGCGCAGCCCGGCCTCCAACTGGATGCAGGCGAGCGCGACGATGAAGTTGACCGTGCCCTGGCTGTAGGCGGCGTTCTGGTCGCAGCCGAGCATCGCGCCGGAGTTGTAGTACTGGGTGTGGACGACGGTGAGGATGTCCCGGATGTCCAGGGCCAGCTTGAAGTAGCTGGTAGACGGGGACTGCATGTCGATGGTCTGCGGGGCCATCGTGATGATCAGGCCGGCGCCGACCCTCGCCCGCAGGGCGCGTAGTGCCTGCGCCATGTAGGTCGGGTTCAGCCCGTTCTCCAGGTCGATGTCGACGCCGTCGAAGCCGTACCGCTGGATGAGGGCGTGAACGGTGTTGCTGAAGTTCGTCGCGGAGGCCGCGTCGTTGACCGCCACCCGGCCGGTCTCCCCGCCCACCGAGATGATCACCTTCTTGCCCCGGGCCTTCAGGGCCTGCACGTCGGCGGCGAAGTCCGCGTCGGTGTAGCCACCCAGCGCGGCGGAGAGACCGGGGTCGACCGCGAAGGTGACCGCGCCCGGGGTGCTGGTCGCCTCGGCGAAGGCGACGGCGACCAGGTCGTACTCGGTCGGCACGTCGCGCAGCCGCAGCTCGACCGCCGGGTTGTCGAAGTTGTGCCAGTACCCGGTGAGGAAGTGCTTCGGCAGGCCACTGGTCGGCGGCGGGGTCGTGGTCGGCGGCGGCGTCGTCGGGGGTGGCGTGGTCGGGGGTGCGGTGGTGGTGGGTGGCGTGGTCGGGGTCGGACCGCCACCGCACGGCGCGCCGTTCAGCGTGCAGTTGGTGGGCGAGCCGGACCCGGTGGCCAGGAACCCCAACGACACCGAGGCCCCGGGCGCGATGGTGCCGTTCCAGGACCGGTTGGTGAAGGTGTGCCGCTGACCGGAAGAGGTCAACAGGGCGTCCCAGTAGCTGCCGAGGGTGGTGCCGGTCGGCAGGTCGAAGGCGACGCTCCAGGACGAGATGGTGCTGCCGCCGCCGTTGGTGATCGTGTACTTCCCCTCCCACCCGGCACCCCAGTCGGCGGTCTTCACGAAGGTGGCGGTGGGTCCGGCAGCCAGGGCCGGCACCGCGACCCAGATCGCGGCGACCGCGCCGACCAGCGCGGTCACCAGGGACAGGACAAGGCTTCTGGATCGCGTCATGCGCTCCTCCACGCCCGGAGGCATCCATGGGCATCAACAAGGTTGGTTAATTATTAGGACTGTTAACTGTTTCTGTCCAGGGGGTCGCCGGATCTGGGCCTCGTGCAAGGAAGGGCCCCTTCTTAACGCTCGCTGCTGTTAAGAAGGGGCCCTTCCTCTACCGAAAGCGTTAACCGGGGGCCCTTCCTTACAAGCTCAGCGGCGGAAGGTGAACCAGTTGACGTTGACGAAGTCGTTCGGCTGGCCGCTGGTGAAGGTGAGGTAGACGGTCCGCCGACCGGTCACCGTGGACACGTTGCCCGGTACCGAGCGCCAGCTCTGCCAGCCGCCGGTGTTGGCGATGGCGAAACTGCCGATCGGCGGGCTGGTCGGGCTGTCCAGGCGCACCTCCACCAGGCCGCTCACCCCGCCCGCCGCGCCGGAGGCGACCCGGGCGACGAAGTCACGCGGCGGAGTGGCCCCGAAGTCGACGTTGTCGTACCGGGCCCAGTCCCCGTTGCGCAGCGCGCCGAGGTTCTGCCCACCCTCGCTGCACGCCTCGACCAGGACACCGTTCTGCCCGGAGAACGCCTCGGCCTGAATCGTCGAGTACGCGTCGATGACGCCACCCGGCGGCGGGGTGGTGGTCGGCGGTGGGGTACTGCCACCACCCCTGCGGTAGACCGCGACGTAGTCGACCAGCATCGGACGGCCGGGCACGGTGGCGGCGGTCGGCGTGGTGCCCCCGGCGACGCCGTTCGGGAAGGCCCCGCCCATGGCGACGTTGAGCAGCAGGAAGTAGCCGCCGTGGCTGGTCATCTGGGTCCAGTACGGCTCACCGACCCGGGTCTGGGTGACCGTGTGGTAGTGCTGCCCGTCGACGTACCAGCGCAGTTGCTGGGGACTGACCGAGGTGTCCCACTCGAAGCGGTAGGTGTGGAACGCCGACTGGCAGGTGGCGCCGGGGCAGGTGGTGGAGTCCCCGATCCCGTTGAACTCGTCGCAGGGCCCGCCCGGCGCCACCCCGCAGTGCAGGACGCCCCAGACCGAGTTGATCCCGTTGACGTTCTCCATCACGTCGAACTCGCCGATGCCCGGCCAGTTCTGGTAGTTGCCCCGGTACGGCGAGCCGAGCGCCCAGAACGCCGGCCAGTAGCCGGCCGCCGCGGCACCGGTGACGTTGGGCATCTGGATCCGCCCCTCGATCGCCAGCACTCCCCCGGCAGCCGGCTTGAAGTCGGTACGCACCGTCTCGATCCGGGCCGAGGTCCAGTTGTTGCTGGCGTCCCGCAACGGGGTGATCACCAGATTGCCGGCACCGTCGTGCCGGACGTTGGCCGTGCTGTTGGTGTAGGTCTGGATCTCACCGGTGCCCCAGTTGGGCGGGCCACCCGGGTAGCTGGTGCCGGTGTCGATGATCCAGTTCGTGGCGCTGGGCAGGGTGTTGGCGGCACCGGTGAAGTCGTCGCTCCACATCAGGCTCCAACCGGGTGGCGGGGCCGGCACAGCGGCCCGGGCGGTCAGGTCGACCGCCGCGAGTGCGGTGGTGCTGGTGGTGAGCACGGCCGCGAGCAGGATCAGGCGGCCTCTCCGGGACAGGCTGGTGGTGGGCGCCAGGGCAGGTGGCATCGATCTGCCTCTCTACGGGGACGGTCGAGAGAGCGCTCTCTCAGGAGTTGTACGTGCCGTCCGGGCAGTTGTCAACGTTTGTCGATGTCCGCTCCCGGCGGAGCAGCATCTGCTCCCCGGCCGTCCAGGCGGTCGTGGTGACCAGGTACAGCACCCCGGCCAGCGGTACCACCAGTGCCACCAGCACCGTGCCGTACGGCAGCAGCGGCAGCACCCGGGCCAGACCGGCGGCGACGTCCCCGCTGGCCGGGCCGGTTCCACCGCCGGCCGCCGCCCGGCGCATCCGGCGCGAGGTGAGCCAGGCCAGCAGCAGCAGGACCAGTAGGAGTACACCGAACAGCGGCCCTGCCGCGCCGGCCAGCCCGTCGGTGACCTGCTGGCCGAGCGGAACTCCGGCCAGCCGTTCGGCCAGCAGGCCCCGGCCCGGGTCGGCGGTGCTGAAAAGCTGGTACATGACCAGGAAGAACGGCGCCTGCAACAGGGCCGGCAGGCAGCCGGCGAGCGGGCTCGCACCGGCCTGCCGGTACAGGGCGAGCAGTTCGATCCGGAGCCGGGCCGGATCGGTGGCGTACCGCTGCTGGAGTTGACGGATCTGCGGCGCGAGCGCCGCGCGGCGCCGTTCACCCCGGATCTGGGCGATGGTGAGCGGGGAGATCAGCAGGCGGACGGCGATCGTGAAGAGCACGATGGCGAGCGCGGCGGCGGAGCCACCGGCGATCGGGGCCAGTACGGCGGCGAGGGCGGTGACCGCATGGGACGCGGCGCCCACGACACCGTCGAGCGGGGCGAAAGCGGGCATGACAGGTACCTCGGTTCGATTCCGGGACGGCCGCTGGGCGCACGACGGCGCCGACCGGGAGCGGCGTCCTCTTCGGTCGGGAAGCGACGGAATCGGCTACAGGGACCCCGACGTCGGGCCGGCGACCGCACGCGGCGACGTGACCGGGCGGCAACCACGATGGAACGCGGGAGCTGCCGGCGGCTACGTGGAGGAACGCGACGGGAACCGGCCGGCAGGCACCTCCCGGAACGGGACGTGCCGGGTCACCCGGCCGAGGGAAGCCAGCCCGGTGCGCGGGGACGGGGACGACCGGCGGCGTCCGGGTCACCACTGCGGGGTACCGGATGACCTGCGGCATGCAGCCGGTGGAACCTGACCCAGCCGGCCGGGCGGGTACCGCCGGGGATGGTGAAGAGCAGGACCACCAGCGCGACGGCGAGCATCGCAGTCACCGCGACGGTGGCCCCGGCGACCAGCTCCCCCGGGTTGCCGGCGAGCGCGCCGAACTGCACGAGGACGTGCCACCACACGCACAGCGCGATCAGCGGCATCCCCGGCACGCCCCCAGGCTAGTCCCCGCTGTCATCCCCCACCGCCCGACACCCGATGCCCAGCACCCGGCGCCCGATGCCCAGCACCCGGGACCGGGACCCACCGTCCGGCACCCGGCGACAGTGGCGGCGACACCGGGCCGGCGGCGTTTCCGGCGATGGCCACCGTGGGTAATCCGGCGTCGACCGGGCGGCGGACGGCCGCGGGCGCAACGGAACGGACGGTGGTGGCGATGGCCGGCGGGGTCGCGGCAGCGGACGAGGTACGGCCGGCGCCCGGCGACGCGGAGCTGACCGGTACCGACCTGCGGACCGTGGGCATCGAGGAGGAGTTCCTGCTCACCGACCCGCACACCGGGGTTGCGGTGCCCGCCGTGCACCAGGTGATGGAGCAGGTCCCGGCGGAGTTGCGCGGGCAGGTCCAGCACGAGTTCCAGACCAGTCAGATCGAGATCGGCAGTCCGCCGGGGCTGGAACTGTCCGCACTGCGGCACTCGCTGGGGCTGCTGCGGACCGGGCTGGCCGACGCCGCCGAGGCAGCCGGGGTACGGCTGGTCGCGGTCGGTACCGGTCCGGTGGACGGCCCGGTGCCGCCGGTGGTCGACAAGCCCCGCTTCCACGAGATGGTCGACCGCTACGGGCTGCTGGTACCCGGACCGGGCAACAACGGGATGCACGTGCACGTCGGCATCCCCGACCCGGAGACCGGGGTGCAGGTCCTCAACCACCTGCGTCCCTGGCTGCCGGTACTGCACGCGGCCACCACCAACTCACCGTTCTTCGCCGGGGCGGACACCGGGTACGCCAGTTGGCGGTCGGTGGAGTGGGAACGGTGGCCGTCGGTGGCCCCGAGCCCGGTGCTGGACTCGTACGCCCACTACGAACGCCTGATCGACCAGCTCATCGACACCGGGATGATGCTGGACGAGGGGATGCTCTACTGGTACGCCCGGCTCTCCGCGAACTACCCGACGGTGGAGATCCGCATCGGCGACGTCTGCCCGAGCCTGGACGACACCCTCCTCGTCGCGGCCCTGTTGCGCGCCCTGGTGGCGACGCTGGTCGCCGACATCGAGGCGGGCCGGCCACCGGTCCGGGTCGACCACCACCTGTTGGTGGCCGCGCACTGGCAGGCCGCCCACGAGGGGCTGGAGGGCAACGGTTTCGACCTCTTCGACGGCGGTGTCCGGCCGGCCTGGCACCTGCTGGACCGCCTGGTCGGGCGGGTCACCCCGGAACTGGACCGGCACGGGGACCTGACCGAGGTCACCGGTCTGCTCGACCGGCTGCGTCGGCGCGGCAGCGGCGCGGCCCGGCAGCGGGCCACCTTCGCACGGACCGGCCGGCTGGTCGACGTCCTGACCGCCCTGGCGGAGCAGACCCGGGGCGACCGCCCGCCAGGAGAGCCCGGCCGGGTCACGCAGCGCGGACAGACCACCCAACCCGGACAGATCACGCAGCACGACCGGGCGCGGAGCTGATCGTGGGGTGGAAGACTGATCCCATGGCGGAGCGGTTGATCGTGGTGGGTGGCGACGCCGCCGGGATGGCGGCGGCCTCCCAGGCCCGGCGCCGCCGAGACGGCACGGATCTGGAGATCGTCACGTTCGAGCGGGGCCACTTCACCTCGTACTCGGCATGCGGCATTCCCTACTGGATCAGCGGCGTGGTCACCGACCGGGACGACCTGATCGCCCGCGACCCGGCGACCTTCCGCGAGACGTTCGACATCGACGTCCGGCTGCGGCACGAGGTGACCCGGATCGACCTCGAACGCCGTGAGGTCCACGCCCGGAGCCTGGACAGCGGTGCCGAGGTCCGCGAACCGTTCGACCAGTTGGTGTACGCCACCGGGGCGGTGCCGGTGACGCCGGACTGGGCGCAGACCGACGCGCTCGGGGTGTTCGGGGTGCAGACCCTGGACGACGGCTCGGCCCTGCGGGAGTGGCTGGACCAGGACCCGGGGCCGTCCCGGGCGGTGGTGGTCGGGGGCGGCTACATCGGGGTGGAGATGGCCGAGGCGATGCTGCGCCGAGGGCTGTCGGTCACCCTGGTCGAGCGGGCGCAGCAACCCATGTCGACCGTCGATCCGGACATGGCCGCGTTGGTCGCCGACGCGATGCGCAACCTCGGCATCGACATACGCGCCGGAGTGGCGGTGACCGGGCTGGAGACCGGGGACGGGCGGGTCCGGGGCGTACGGACCACCAGCGGTCGGGTACCGGCCGACGTGGTGGTGCTGGGTCTGGGCGTACGCCCGAACACCGCCCTCGCCGCCGACGCCGGCCTGCCGCTCGGTCCGACCGGCGGAATCCGGGTGGACCTGCGGATGCGGGTAATGGACACCCCGGGGGTGTGGGCGGCGGGCGACTGCGTGGAGACCGTGCACCGGGTCAGCGGACAGCCAGCCCACGTGCCACTCGGTACGCACGCCAACAAGCAGGGCCGGGTGGCCGGCATCAACATCGGTGGCGGGTACGCCACCTTCCCCGGCGTGGTCGGCACGGCCGTGACCAAGGTCTGTGACCTGGAGGTGGGGCGGACCGGCCTACGGGAGCGGGACGCCAGCGCGGCCGGTTTCGAGTTCGTCAGCACGGTCGTGGAGTCGACCAACCGGGCCGGGTACTTCCCGGGCGCGGAGACGATGACGGTGAAGCTGATCGCCGAACGGCCGAGCGGCCGGCTGCTCGGTGCGCAGATCGTCGGCCGGTCGGAGGCGGCGAAGCGGATCGACCCGCTGGCCGTGGCACTGTGGAACGGCATGACCGTGGACGACATGACCGCCCTGGACCTGGGATACGCGCCGCCGTACGCGCCGGTCTGGGATCCGGTGCTGATCGCGGCCCGCAAGGCCGTCGACGCGCTCCGCACGTAAGGAAGGGCCCCTTCTTAACGTTTTCGGTAGAGGAAGGGCCCCTTCTTAACACCACGACCGGCCCTTGTCGGAGGGTGCGGCTAACCTCCCCTTCAGTCGCTGCGCCGGTCGGATCGAGCCGCCGGCAGCCATCCCCCGCGCCGGAGGTTCCCCAGATGTCCCAGGAGACGACGTACCTCGAACTGTCCGAAGCGGACGGTGGAGCGCACAAGTTCTACGAGGTGACCGTCGACGACGCCAAGCTGACCGTCCGGTACGGCCGGATCGGCGGCAGCGGGCAGGTCAAGACCGCCAGCTACCCGGACAACGCCCGGGCGCGCGCCGAGGCGGCCAAGAAGATCGGGGAAAAGGTCCGCAAGGGGTACGCCCCGGCGGTGCCCGGGGTACGCCAGGCCCGTCCGGTCTCCCGGCGGCAGATCGTCAGCACCCGCTCCACCGCCCGCACCGCCCCGGTGCTCTGGCGGTACGACTCGGGTGCCCCGGCGTTCGGCATCTTCGTCGACGGCCAGCACTGCATGGTCGGCAACGAGCACGGGGTGATCAGCACGCTGACCCACGACGCACAGGTGGTGCAGCAGTTCCGCCTCCCGGACGGGGTGAAGTGCATCGTCGCCGACGACGACTGGATCTACGCCGGCTGCGACGACGGCAACGTGTACGACCTCTCCGGCAAGGTGCCCCGGCTGGCGTACCGGATCGCGCCGGACATCGACATCTACTGGCTGGACATCCACGACGGGGTGCTCGGGGTCTCCGACGCCGGTGGTGGGATCGCCGCGATCGACCACGAGGACGAATTCCTCTGGCGACGCAAGGGTCGGGGCCAGTCCGGCTGGATGGTGCGCTGCGACGCCGACGCGATGTACCACGGCCACTCGCAGGGCGTCACCAGCTACGACTGGCGGACCGGCCAGGAGCTGTGGCACAGCCGCACCGGGTCGGTGCTCTTCGGCTGGCAGGAGCGGGACAGCGTGTTCGCCGGCACCGCCAGCCGGGAGGTGGTCCGGATGGCCAAGAGTGGCCGCCGGGAGGCCACCTACCAGTGTGACGCCCCGGTCTTCTCCTGCGCGGCCGCCGCCGACGGCCGGTACGTCTTCGCCGGGGACTCCCACTCCTCGGTCTACTGCTTCGCGGCGGACGGCACCCGGCTGTGGAAGCTGGGCACCGGCTGCGGCTCGGCGTATTCCATGCAGTACCACGACGAGCGGCTCTACGTGGTCACCACCAGCGGGCACCTGGCCTGCATCGACGCCAGCGACGCGGCGATCGCGGCGGCCCAGGCCGGCACCGTGCCGACCGTGGTGGACGTCAAGGCCCCGCCGAAGCCGCCGGTGGCCGCGTCCACCACGGTCGAGGTGACCAGCGACGCCTCCTCCGGCGGGGTGCTGGTGGAGTGCGTGGAGGTGGGCGGCCGGCTGCGGGTACGGGTGCTCGCCAACGGTTACCACCAGGACTGGTCGGTGCAGTTCCCCAAGGGCATCCGGGAGCGCGGGGCGCGTTACCTGGTCACCGAGGTCCGCGAGGCCGGCCGGGGCGGTTTCTACCGGGCCTACGGCGACATCCGCCGGCTGGTCTGAACGCAGCGACGAACGCAGGAACGCAGGGAACCGGCCCGTCCGGCCGTAACGGCGGCAGGGAACCGGCCCGTCCGGCCGTAACGGCGGCAGGGAACCGACCGGTCCGGACGCGACAACGGCAGGAAAACCGGTTGTACGACCGGACGGTCGACGACCGACGATGGCCGGGTGAGCGCCGATTGGACGGTACCGGACCGGCTCAGTGCCCTCCGTAACCTGCCGGACGGGCGGGACTGGTTGGCGGCCCTGCCGGCCCGACTCGCGGAGTGCGCCGAGCGCTGGGAGCTACGTACCGGTCCGCCGTACCGGGACAGCTTCGCGTCCCTCGCGGTACCGGCGGTACGCGCCGACGGCACCCGCGCGGTACTGAAGCTCCAGTACCCGGAAGCCGAGAGCCGGCACGAGGCGGACGCACTGGCCCACTGGGCCGGCGACGGCGCGGTCCGGCTGCTGGCGCACGACCCGGTCCGCCGGGCACTGCTGATCGAGCGGTGTGTACCGGGGGAACCGCTGTTCTCCCGGCCGGCGCCGGAGGCGGTCGGAGTACTGGTCGGGCTGTTGCCCCGGCTCTGGCGGCCGGAGGGTGCCCCGTTCACCACGCTGGCCGAGCAGGCGGCCGGTTGGGCGGCCCGGCTGCCGGACCACTGGGAGCGGGCCGGCCGGCCGTTCCCACGGCGGGACGTGGACGCGATCCTGGAGCTGCTGCCCGCGCTGGCCGCCAGCCAGGGCGAACAGGTGCTGGTCAACCAGGACCTGCACACCGGGAACGTGCTGGCCGCCGAGCGGGAACCGTGGCTGGTCATCGACCCGAAACCGCTGGTCGGTGAGCGGGAGTTCAGCGTGGTGCCGGCGGTCCGGGGCACCGAGTTGGGGCATTCCGCAGTCGCCGTGCGGTACCGGCTGGACCGGCTCAGCGCGGAGCTGGGGCTGGACCGGGAGCGGGTCCGTGGGTGGACCGTGTGTCAGACCGCGAGCTGGTGTTTCGGCACCGGCACGGTCTTCCCGCCGCACGTCGACGTGATCCGCTGGCTACTGGGCCCGGGCTGAGCCGGACCAACCGGGGCTGAGCCGGACCGGCCCGGCCTGCGTCAGACCGGCCCGGCTTGAGTCAGACCGGCTTGAGACCGGCCTGAGTCAGACCAGCTTGAGCCCGGCCTGCGTCAGACCGGCTTGAGCCCGGCCTGCGTCAGACCGGCTGGCAGGTCGGGCACCAGTAGAAGTTCCGGCCGGCGAGGTCGCCACGACGGATGGTGGTACCGCAGACGTGGCAGGGGGTGTCCGGGCGGCGGTAGACGTACACCTCACCGCCGTGCCGGTCCACCCGGGGTGCCCGGCCCATCGCCTCGGGCAGGTGGGCCGGTCGGACCGTGTCGATCCGGCCGACGGTCACCGCCACCCCCATCAGGTCGACCAGGTCGGCCCAGAGGTTCCGCCAGGCGGCCGGGGTCAGCTCCCGGCCGGGCAGCGTCGGCGGCAGGCCGGCGCGGAACAGCGCCTCGGTGACGAAGATCAGGCCGGTGCCGGCCACCACGGACTGGTCGAGCAGCAGGGCGCCGAGCGGGGTCGGGCTCCGGGAGATCCGGGCGTACGCCCGTGCCGGATCGGTGTCGTCACGGAGCGGGTCGGGGCCGAGCCGGTCCCGCAGCGCCTGCACCTCGGGCGGGTCGAGCAGGTCGCAGGCGGTGGGCCCGCGCAGGTCGAGCCAGTGCCGGTCGCTGGTCAGCCGGAGCCGGACCTGCCCCACCGGGGGCGGCGGCTCCCCCGACCCGTCGGTGAACTTCCCGTACAGGCCGAGGTGCACGTGCAGGGTCAGCTCACCCGAATAGTGGTGCAGCAGATGCTTGCCGTACGCCTCGGTGCCGTCGAGAACCGCGCCGGAGAGCCGGGCGGCGCCCTCGGCGAAGCGGCCCTGCGGGCTGGCGGCGAGCAGTTTGTCGCCGGCGAACAGCTCGGCGTGCCGTGCCGCCAGCCGGTGGATGGTGTGTCCCTCTGGCACGACCGCCAAGCGTAGCCGGGCCGGCTGATTGGCGATCCGGCCGGTTGGGTACGGCTAGGACACACGTACCGCGTGGATGCCACCTGTAGACATCGGCCACCACGCATTCACAGGAGGTGTGGTGTGGTCAAGATTCCTTCGCTCATGCGCCGGACGGAGACGACCCCGGCCGGGGACACCGACCCGGCCCGGGACACCAACGCGACCGGAGCCACCAACCCGACCGGGGACACGGACCGGGACGGTCGGATCGACGGGGCGGACCGGCGGATGGACGGTGCGGTCCCCGGCGACCCGGGGAGACCGGCCGAGCGGGCGGCAGCCCGGCGCGCGGCGGTCGCCCGCGCCGCCACTGGCGCCACCGGCGCTACCGCCACCGATTCGCGCCGCTCGACGGTAACCGCCCCCGACCCGGCCCTCGACCACGCCGCCGACCTGGACCGGCACGGTCGTACCGACATCGTGCCGGACCGGGACGGTCGGGCGGATACCGTCCTGGAGCGGGACAGTCGGCTCGACCCGGACGCCCACCCGGACGGCACGGCCGGGCCGGAACCGGTCGTACCCGCCGGGCCGAAGCCCCGGGCCAGCCTGCTCGCCACCCTCGGGCTGATCGCCGGGGTGGCCGCGGCGCTCTTCGTCCTCACCGGCACCCTCGCCGGGTACGGCATCGCCCTGGGCGCCCTGGCGGTGGTCCTCTCGGTCTTCGGCATGATGGCGACCCGCCGCCGGCACGTGGCCGGTACGACCGACGCCCTGATCGGCGTGCTGCTCGGGCTGGGCGCGGTGGTGGTCGGGGTGCTGGCCATGACCGGGCAGTTCGTCTGGCCGACCACGGACGGCGACTGGGTGCTCCGGTTCCGGGAGTGGCTTGACACACAGTTTGTGAACCGGTTCTGACGGGTAGTGCAGCGGCCGGGTCGGTGGTTCACCGGCCTGGTCCCGCGGCACCGCTGGTGGTTCACCGGCTGACGCGATTCTCTTTCGGGGGCGGCGATGCGCCGCCCCCGAAGCGTGTCCGGAGGGTGGGCCGGGTCACCAGCGCACACCGCCCCCTGCCTTCACGCAACGTTTCGTTGGTTCCATTGCTGATAGACGCAATGAACTGCCGCATTGCGCAATCCTCACCAGTGGATTCTGCCGCTATGCCCACATAGCGTTGGGTACCGGCGCCAGCCCGTGGGCCGCAGGTGGCCGGGCGCGCCCGATTTCCCTGGGAGCAGGACAATGACGATGGACGCCACCAGCCAGCGCTATCTGATGTGCCGGCCGACGTACTTCGCCGTCGACTACGCGATCAACCCCTGGATGGACCCGACCGCGCCGGTCGACACGGCGCTGGCCGTCCGGCAGTGGGAGACGCTGCGCCAGGTCTACCTGGACCTCGGCCACACCGTCGAGTTGATCGACCCGGTTCCCGGCCTGCCGGACATGGTCTTCGCCGCCAACGGCGGGACGGTCATCGACGGCCGCGCCCTGGCCGTGCAGTTCCGCGACCCGCAGCGCGCCGACGAGGCCCCCGCCTACCGGGCCTGGTTCGAGTCGGCCGGCTTCGAGATGCACGACCCGAAGCACGTCAACGAGGGTGAGGGCGACATCCTGCTCGCCGGTGAGCTGCTGCTGGCCGGCACCGGGTTCCGCACCGCGCACGCCTCGCACGCCCAGTTGCAGGAGATCTTCGGGTATCCGGTGATCACCCTCCAACTGGTCGACCCGCGTTTCTACCACCTGGACACCGCGCTGACCGTGCTCGACGAGCGCACCGTGGCCTACCTCCCGGAGGCGTTCTCGCCCGGCAGCCAGGCCGCGCTGCGTCGACTCTTCCCGGACGCGGTGCTCGCCACCGCCGCCGACGCCGAGGTGCTCGGCCTGAACGCGGTCAGCGACGGCCGGCACGTGGTGCTGCCGGCGCAGGCCACCGACCTCGCCGCCGCGCTGCGCGACCGGGGGTACGAGATCATCGGGGTCGACCTCTCCGAGCTGCGCAAGGCTGGGGGCGGACCGAAGTGCTGCACGTTGCGACTCCGTCAGGGAAAGGCAGGCAAGTGATCGTCGACGACATGGTGCGGACCCCGGCTGCGGTACGGGACGCCGAGCGCTGGACGGCGCACAACTACCACCCACTGCCGGTGGTGATCTCGTCCGCCGAGGGGGCCTGGCTCACCGACGTGGACGGGCGGCGGTACCTCGACTGCCTCGCCGGCTACTCCGCGCTGAACTTCGGGCACCGGCACCCGCAGCTCATCGCGGCGGCGCACGCCCAACTCGACCGGCTCACCCTGACCAGCCGCGCGTTCATCCACGACCAGTTCGCCGACTTCTGCCGGGAGCTGGCCGAGCTGTGCGGCAAGGAGCTGGTCCTGCCGATGAACACCGGCGCCGAGGCGGTGGAGACCGCGATCAAGGTGGCCCGCAAGTGGGGCTACCAGGTCAAGGGCGTACCGGCCGGCCAGGCGACCATCGTGGTCGCCGAGGGCAACTTCCACGGCCGGACCACCACCATCGTCAGCTTCTCCACCGACACCGACGCCCGGGACGACTTCGGCCCGTACACCCCGGGGTTCCGGATCGTCCCCTACGGTGACCTGGCCGCGTTGGAGGCGGCGATCGACGACACCACGGTGGCCGTCCTGATCGAGCCCATCCAGGGTGAGCAGGGCGTCGTGGTGCCGCCGGAGGGCTACCTGCCGGGGGTACGCCGGGTCTGCACCGAGCGGAACGTGCTCTTCGTGGCCGACGAGATCCAGTCCGGGCTCGGCCGCACCGGGGAGACGTTCGCCTGTGACCACGAGGGCGTCACCCCGGACATGTACCTGCTCGGCAAGGCGCTCGGCGGCGGCATCGTGCCGGTCTCCGCGGTGGTGGCGGACGCCGACGTGCTCGGCGTGCTCCGTCCCGGCCAGCACGGTTCCACCTTCGGCGGTAACCCGCTGGCCTGCGCAGTGGCCACCGAGGTGGTCCGGCTGCTGGCCACCGGGGAGTTCCAGCACCGTTCGGCCGAGCTGGGGGCACGGCTGCACGAGTCGCTGCGGGCCCTGATCGGCCAGGGTCTGGTCGCGGTACGCGGCCGGGGTCTCTGGGCCGGCATCGACATCGACCCGGCGCTGATGACCGGCCGCGAGGCGTGCGAGCGGCTGGCCGAGCGGGGGGTGCTCGCCAAGGACACCCACGGCTCCACGATCCGGCTGGCCCCGCCCCTGGTGGTCACCGCCGAGGAGTTGGACCACGCGGTGGCGCAGCTCGCCGCCGTACTGGCCGGCGCCCGCTGAACGTACTGCAGACCGGCGACCGCCCCGCCCCCGGACACTCCGGTGGCGGGGCGGTCCCGTCCAGAACCGGGTCAGGGTCGGGGCAGCCGCATGGCCATGGTGGGCGCCTCGGCCATCACCGACGTCGGGTTGAAGGCGGCACCGGTGGGCAGTTCGCCGGCCCGGCCGACCTGCACCCCCGGGTAGAGCTCCACCATGTCGCCGGGGCCGAGCACCCGGCTCTGCCGCGGCGCCAACGGGATGCGCTCCGCCTCGTCCATCGAGCCGCCGGGACGGATACCGGAGCCGTTGGTGCTCAGGTCGGTGACGATCACCTCGCCGACCCGCAGCTCGAACTGGAGGTGCGAGCGGCTGATCCACCGCCGGGCCTCGTCGTTCAGCCACTGGCCGAGCATGATCCCGCCGGACTGTTCGGGCGCCCGCCCGACCAGCACCGGCTCGTCGCTGGTCAGCACGAACCGGCGCCGGGTCAGCCCGCCGATGCGTACCGCGAGCACCTGGGTACGCGGGCGGGCCCCGGCGTCGTTGAGCCGGCTGCCGTGCCGGGGGCAGGTGGGGGCGCCGGGCCGCAGCGTCGGCGGTGCCTGCCCGCTGGGCGAGCGTTCCACCCGGGCCAGGTCGGCGAAGGCACCGCCGCCTCCCCCGCCGCCGAAGAGCGCGCAGCCGGGCTCGGCGCAGCGCCAGAGGCGGGCGAGTAGTTGCGCACCGGCCAGTGACGGCGTACCGCTGACCGGTACGGTCCCGCCACCCACGTGTGCGGTGAGCGTCGGTCCGCCCGCGCCCGCCACCGGGGCCAGCACCCGCCCGGGCTGCTCGGCCACCCACGGGTACCGCCCGCGCAGCCCGTCGAGCCGGGCCCGGGTGAGCACCGGCAGCCCGAGCAGGTCGGCCACCTCCAGCATCCGGTCACCAGGGTTGTCCAGCACCTCCACCAGTCCGTCGTCGGCCCACCGGCGGACCACCATCCGCTCGTTGGAGGTCAGGTCGGCGTCGGAGAGCAACGCCCGGTGCACCACCGCGTAGACCGGGACGTTGTCCTCCTCCAGGTGGCGTACCAGGGCGTCGATGACCATGCCGAGCCGGAGCAGGTTGGCCGGCCGGCCGCCGTCGAGGTCCTGGTAGCGCACCACCTCGGCCAGATCCAGTACGGCACGGGCGAGGTTGGGGTCGGTGCAGACCCGTCCCTCGATGGCGTCCATGACCTTGCTGATCTCGAATCTCACCGCGCACTCCGGATGATCTCGTCGATCCGCCGGGCGAGGTCCAGGTCACGGTGGGTGACACCCCCGGCGGAGTGGGTGCTGCACCGGAAGGTGAGCGAACGCCACCGGATGTCGATGTCGGGGTGGTGGTCCAGTTCCTCGGCGACCGCCGCGACCCGGTTCACCACCTCGATCGCTCCGAGGAAGTCCCGCAGTTCGACCGTGCGGCGGAGACCGGACGGATCGCCCGTCCAGTCGTCCAGCCCGGTCAGCCCGTCCCGCACCGCCTCCGCGGTGAGCACCTCTACCATGCCGAGACCCTACCGCCGGAAGCCACGCCGGTCCTGCTCAGCCACCCGCCGGTCGCCCGGCCGGCCGGCGGACCGGTTCCCTCCGCCGGTGACCCGGCTCAACGAAACGACCGGTTCCTCCCGCCGTCAGCTCATCCGGCCGACCGCCGACCGCAACCGGCGCAGGTCCCGGCGGCGCCGTTCGTAGCTGGTGGCGAGGCCGATCAGCGCGAACCCGCCGACGGCGAGGTAGATCCACCGGGGCAGCAGGTCCCAACTCCGTACCGCCTCGACCAGCGCAAGCACGGCCAGGGTCGCCCCACCGAGCAGCACCGGGGCCTGCTGCCGCCGGACCGCGCCGATCAGCACCACCACCAGGGCCCCCGCACCGAGCAGCAGCCGCCGCGGCACCTGGTCCCCGGAGACCAGCACCGAGGCCAGGCTGGGCAGCAGGGCCGCCGCGAGTCCCGGACCGTAGGCCAGCCAACTGCCCAGCGCCGGCCGGGTACGCAGGGCCAACCAGCCGGCACCGAGCACAACCAGTGCCGCCGGCACGGTGTACGCCTCCAGCAGGGCCACCCGCTCGGCGGAGAGCAGCAGCCAGAGCGCGGCCAGCTCACTGACCCCGGCGACTGCGGCCAGCCGCCACCGTTTTCCGGCACGCTCCCCCGGCCACAACGCCCGGAGCCCGACCGCGATGCCCCAGAGGGTGCAGACCGCCGCCGCGTGCCGGGCCGAGGCCAGGGTCAGCAGCAGGGCGACCACGGCGGTGCCGTGGCCGGCGGCGTCCAGGGCCCGCGCCTCGACCCGCCGGCGCCCGACAACTCCGCCGGCGTCGGCAGAGCGGCGGCAACCCAGCACCGCCGCACCGGCCAGCGCCAGCACCGCCACCCCGAGCACCGCGAACCCGGCGAGGCGGAGCGGCAGGTCGGCGGCACGTACCGCGGTGACCGCGAGCGCCGCGCCAGCCGCCACAGCCGTACCCCAGCCGGCCACCCGCGCGGCCGGCAGGCGACCGGCGAGCGCCACGGTCACCGCGACGGCGACGGTCAACCCCAACCCACCCAGCGACCCGGCCCGCGTCGCGAGCAGCCCGGCCAGACCCGGTGCGGCCAGCGCCAGGCCGACCGGTACCAGCCAGCCGCCGGGTCGCAGCAGCGCGACGGCGAGCAGCAGCGCCAGGCCGTCGACCAGCAGCACCACCGGTACGACCGGCCAGCCCGCACCGGCCCCGGACAGCAGGACCGGGAGTGCCACCGCCGCCAGCGCCAGTGCCGGCCGGTGTCCGGACCGGAGCGTCCACGGTCCGTGGGTCGTACCGGCGGTGGCCGCCGCGAGCAGGAGCAACGCCACCCCGGTGGGCAGCCCGACCGGGCCCACCGCTCCGGGCGTCAACCCGACCCCGGCGGGTACGCCCGACCAGATCGCGGTGATCCAGCCGTACGGACCGACGAGCACCCGCCAGACATCGGGCAGGACGGCCACCCCGACGACCGGCAGGAGCAGCCCACCGGCGACCAGCAGTGCGGGCATCCCCGGCAGCCGCACCGGGTCGGACAACCGCCGTGGTCGTACCAGCCCCAGGCTGACCAGCAGCACCCCGGCCGACGCGTACAGCACCACTGGTTCGGCCGTACCGGGGGCGAGCGGCAGCAGTCCGGCCACCAGCACGGCACCGGCCAGCGCGCCCGCCGCGTACCCCGTGCCGGCCGGCCGCCACCGGCGGACCGCGAGCAACGCGCCGAGCAGGACGACGGCGGCACCCAGCACCCCACGCACCTGCCACCAGGGCGCCGCCCCCAGCGCGAAGAGCGTCACCCCCGTCCCTACCTGGCCGGCGAGCAGCCCCCCGGCGAAGAGCACTCCCCCGATCCGGCGCCGTACCCGGTCGGCCGGGTCGGGCAGGAGCACCGCCGTGACCCCGGCGAGCAGCAGCGCCCCGAGTACGGCTGCCGCCGCGCCGGGCGCGGCGAGACCGACCAGCAGCGCGTGTCCGGCGAGCAGGGCACCGGCGGCCGCCCGGAGCAGCGCGGTCACCGCCGAGCGGGCCGGCCGGGCCACGGCGAGCAACAGCAGGACGATCCCGGCGACGAGTTCCCCGGTGACCAGCACCGGCCACGGCGTCGGCCCGACGGCCGGCGCGGCGAGGACGACGACCGCCGCACCGACGGTGCCCACCGGCTCCCGGGCGGCCCGGGGCAGCAGCACCACCAGCGCGGCGGTGACCAGTGCCAGGGTCACCGGCACCTGCCAGCCGAAGTCCAGCTCCGGACCGGCCGTGGCCCCCTGCCAGGGCGGTACCGAGCGGGCCACCGCCATCGCGGCCAGGGTCCCGGCGATGGCGAGACCGACCTGGGCGAGCAGCCCGGCGCTGATCAGCGCGCCGACCCGGGTACCCAGCCCGACCGGGGCGGGCAGCCACCGACCGGTACCGAGGACGGCGAGGGTGAGCAGCGCGACGGTCACCCCGGCGCCCACCAGCAGCACCGACGGGCGCAGTTCACCGAGGGGCCGGAGCACCGCCGCTCCGGCGGCCAGCGCCAGCAGCGCACCGGCCAGGCCACCGAGCCCGCCCAGCCGGGTGACGTACCCGGCACCCGCCAGCGCCAGCACCACCACCAGCAGGGGCACCCCGGCGAGCAGTGGCGTCCCGGACACCTCGCCGACGGCGAGCGCCACCAGGGCGCAGACTGCCGCGGTGACCAGCGCCGAGCCATAGCCCAGCCAGGCGAGGACCCGCCCGGCGGTACCGGCGGGCGAGGTGGAGCGGCGGGCGAGCCGGGCTGCCACCAGCAGGTCGGCCAGGGCGACCCCGACGAGGGTCAACGCCCAGCCGGCCGCGCTCGGACGGGCGTCCGCCACGGCCAGCGGTAGTACCGGCTGTCCGGCGAGCAGCGCCGCGAACCACGGCACCCGGAGCCGGCTGAGCCGGGCGTAGCCGACGGCGACCGCCACGGTGACCGCACCGACCAGCGCGGCGTACCGGGTGCCCGGCCAGCCGGCCACCCCGGCCAGGTCCACGGTCCAGGCCGCGTACCCGTCGAGCACCACCAGGAGCAGCCCGACCGCGGCGAAGGTCTCGGCGGTACCGGTCAACTGGCGGCGTACCGCCAGCAGCGGCACGGCGAGGGTGAGGCCGGTCAGCCCGGCCAGGATCGCGGCCCGGCCGACGATCCCGACCGACGCCCAGGCGACTGCGGTGAACACGATCGCCGCTGTGCCGAGGAGCAGTCCACCCAGGACGAAGAGCAGGTTCTGCACGGTACGGGTGGAGGTCTCCGGTGCCGCGGCGGCGGACGGACCGGGCGCCACCGCTGGTACCGGCACCGCCGCTGGTACCGGCGCTACCGCCGGTCGGCGGGCCGCCCCGACGCGGGCCCGGACCCGGGCGGCCAGCTCGGCCCGACGGGCCTGCCGGACGTGCAGGTCGGCGGCGAGTGCGAGGTACGTCTGACGGGCCTGCTCGACCCGGGGGCCGAGCGCCGCGATCTCACCGTCGAGGTGGATCACCTCGGCGGCCGCCTGGTCCCCGGGCGCACCGCAGCCCGGACAGCCGGTGCCGAGGGTCGCCGGGGACCCGCAGATCGGGCAGGGATAACGGCTGGTCGGGGTGGTCACCGCGCCATCATCGTCCGGCCGGTCGGGACCGGGCAGAGTGCGCGTACCTAGTCGCGGCGCGGCAGCCCGACCCGGCGGTCACTCCGGTGGGGTCTGGGCCGGATAGGGCCGGGTCTGCGCGTACACCCAGGCCGCGTAGTCCGGGTTGCCGCTGCCCACCCGGCCGACCAGGATCTCCGGTACGTCGTAGGGGTGCGCGGCGCGTACGTGGTCGACGAGGGCTGCGACCCGGTCCGGTGCGGTCTTGAACTGCACCGACCACTCCGGGGTGGTCTGAATGGCCGACTGCCACCAGTAGGTGCTGTCCACCTGGGCACCCACCTGGGCACAGGCCGCCAGGCGGCCGGCGACCGCTGCCGCGGCGAGCACGTCCGCCACCGGGCGCGCGTCCACCACCGTCGTCACGACGCAGATCTCATCCACGTGCGCACCCTACGCCCCGTCCGGCCCGTCGGGGTCGGCGGTGATCCACTCTCCCGGTTCGTCGCGGTTCGCGGCGATCCACTCGTCGATCCGCGCCCACCAGTCGTAGAGCCAGTCGATCCGGTCCTGCCGGCCGGCCGGGATCTCCTCCGGCGGTACCGACCAGAACCGCATGACGATCCGCTTGTCCATCGGCAGCTCCCGCCACACGTCGGCGACGGTCAGCATCCGGTCCAACCCGGTGTGCGCGACGAAGATGACCCCGGCGTCCGGTGCGGCGTCCAGGGCGGCCAGCATTCCGCCGGGTTGCGGGGCGAGCACGTGCCGCATCGCCTCGGCACGCAGTGCCATCGACTCCAGGCCCCGGGAGCGCAGCCGGTCGATGGCCCGCAGCCGCCGCCGGGGCGTGAAGTTACCCCCCTCGGGGAAGATGACGAACGCGTCGTCGGCGTCGAGCCCGGTGGCCAGGTGGCGAATCTGGTCGGTGACCGACTCGCCGGGCTGCGGGCGCGGGGCGAGGAACCGGTTGGGCAGCCGGTTGAGCAGCACGTCGATCGCCGGATCCCACTGGAGGCTCTCCTTCAGCACGATGCGCGGCTCCCGGGCGAACCAGTTGACCAGGGCGTGGATCAGGATGAACGAGTTACCCGGTCCGGCGTGCCGGCAGAGCACCAGCTCCGGCCGGCCGGGCAACGCGGTGTCCGGGTCCGTACCGACCACGGCGATCCGCAACCGCAGCGCCCACCGGGCATGCCGGAACAGGACCGCGAGGAACCAGCCGGCGAGCCGGTAGTGGGCCCGCTGGAAGGCCGGGGACCGTTTCCGCCAGCCGAATCCGGAGGCGATCCAGAGCGCGCCGAGCGCCAGCACCGCCGCCGCGTCCCAGACCAGGTAGGCCGTGCCGATCCAGAGCAGCCGCAGCGGCCGTAACCAGCCGGGGACCAGGGGGGACGCCGCTGCGGCCAGCAGCAGCCAGGCCGGCAGGGTGGTGACCAGCACGACCGCGAGCAGCACCACCGCCGGGGCCAGCACGGTACGGCGTACCCAGCGCGGCGGCAGCGGCATCACCGCTCCAGGTTGGTGGCCAGGTAGCGCCGGGAGGCGGTGTAGGCACGGCTGATCCGCCGCCCCACCGCGGCCATGTCCCGGTACGCCCACGGGGTGTCGTCGCGTGGCTCCAGCCCCCCGGTGGGCAGCACGTGCACCTGCACGTCGGCGGGGAGCGCGGCCAGCTCCCGGGCGAACCGGTGCCGGCGGGCGATCTCGAACGCGACCTGGGCGATCTCCCAGGGCCGGCGGGGTGGCGTCAGCGGACGTTCGATCCGCCCCACCTGGAGGACGAAGATCTGCCGGGCGCCGGCCGCCACCGCCTCGCCGATCGGGATCGAGTTGACGATGCCGCCGTCGACGTAGTGCTCCCCGTCGATCTGGGCCGGGGGCAGCAGTCCCGGTACGGAGGCCGAGGCGAGTACCGCGTCGACCACGGGTCCCTCGCTGAACCAGTGCTCGGCGGCCCGTTCGATGCTCGCGGCGCAGCATCGGAACGGGATCCGCAGGTCGGCGAAGGTGGTGTCGGCACCCAGCTCGGACTCCAGCAGCCGGCGCAGCGGACGGGGCGAGTGCAGGTGGGTGCGGGCGGCGAAACGGCGCAGTTGCCGGGCCACCGAGTCGCCGTAGACCTCGCTCGCCTCGGGTGAGGCCCAGAGCCGGACCAGCCGGTCGGTGACGGCCTCGGTGGGGTCGGCGGCGACCAGCGCACCGTTGACCGCCCCGATCGAGGTACCGAGCACCAGATCGGGACGGAGGTCGGCACGGAACAGCGCCCGGAGCATGCCGACCTCGACGGCGCCGAGTACCCCGCCACCACCGAGTACGAACGCCACCGGACCGCCTGCCATGGCGTTCATCCTGGCACGCGCCTGCGAGCAGGCCCGACGGGTGGTAGGTGATCATCGCGGTACGGGACATTCGTTGACACCGGGTTCACATTCGCGCAACCTGATACGACCCCCCACCCCCAGGCAGGTGCGAGCCCGATGGCAACACTGCAAGCCAGCGGGCTGCTGGCCCGCAGGTATCGACTCATCGACCAGATCGGTGCCGGTGGGATGTCGGTGATCTGGCGGGCCCGGGACGAGGTGCTCGACCGGATCGTCGCCCTCAAGGTGCTGGCCCCGTCGCTGGCCGCCGACGCCCGGTTCCGGGACATGGTGCGCGAGGAGGCCCGGTCCGCCGCGCAGCTCATCCACCCGCACGTGACCTCGGTGCACGACTACGGCGAGACGGTGGCACCGGACGGCCGGGTCACCGCGTTCGTGGTGATGGAGATGCTCACCGGCGAGGCGCTGGAGTGGCGGCTGACCGAGGGGCGCTGCCCTGGCCGGAGGCCGTGAAGGTGTGTGCCGAGGTCGCCGAGGCGCTGGCTGCGGCGCACCGGCTCGGCATCGTGCACCGGGACGTCACCCCGGCGAACATCATGATGACCGCGACCGGCGCGAAGGTGCTGGACTTCGGCATCGCCACCCAGATCGGGGCACCGGACGAGGACGAGGACGGCGGTACCTTCGGCACCCCGGCGTACGTGGCGCCGGAGCGGTTGGACGGCGCGCCGGCGCAGCCCGCCACCGACGTGTACTCCCTCGGTGTGCTGCTCTTCGAGACGTTGACCGGGCACCCGCCGTACCCCGCCGAGACCTGGGACGAGCTGAGCGACGCGCTGGCCACGGACGAGCCGCCGTCCCTGGCCGACGTGCCGGATCTACCGCCGCTGGTGGCGTCGATCTGTCTGCGCTGCCTCGCCCGGAGTCCCACCGAGCGACCGAGCGCCCGGCAGGTGGCAGAGATGCTCCGCGACCAGTTGCTCCCCGGCGATCCGCAGGCCGCCACGATGCTCTCGCCGACGGTCACCCTGCCCCGGATCGTCCCGGTCGTCCCGCCACCGGTCGTCGCCGAGTCTCCGGCCACCACCGCCGTTCTGGCGGGTACACCGGCTGCCGGAGGCTCCGGCACAGCCCCGACGGCCGACGCGGTTCCCGCTGCGGAGTCCGGCGCGGCTCCCGCTGCCGAGCCGACGACACCGGACGGGGCACCGGGCAGCGGACGGCGCCGACGGAGTCCGGGCCACGGCCGCCCCGCCCGACGCCGTGGCCGGGCCGTGCTGGTGGCCGGCCCGGTGGTGGCGCTGGCGCTCATCGCCTGGGCCCTGTCCGAGCTGCGACCCTCCCCGCCGCCGACACCGCAGGTGCTGCCGACCGCCGCAGCGGCGCCCGAACCGTCCCCCTCGTCCGTCACGGCGTCGCCGACCGGTACGCGGCCGGCGTCGGCCGCGTCCGCCACGCCACGGCCGCAAAGGTCGACGACCGCACCGGCGGCCATCGCGCCGAGCGTCAGCGCTCCGGCCGCCCCGCCGGTGGACGACTTCGACGCCCGGCTCGCCCGCGTGGTGCAGTTGATCGACACCGGGACGTCCAGCGGCGAGATCCGCAGCGACGTCGGTAACGACCTGCGCAACCTGATCCGCGGGCTGTCGACCGCGGCGGACCTGGACGCGGAGGTCGCCAAACTACGGCAGAAGGTCGTCCAACGGGCCGGCGAGGAGGCCATCAGCGCGGGCTACGCCCGGCAGCTCGACGAGGCGCTGGTCCAGCTCGCCGCCACCCAGGCCTGATCCACCCGCCGGTCAGCGCGCCCCGGTCGGCACCATCTGCCGGCGCGGCGCCACGTCCCGGGTGAACTGCCGGTAGACGGACTCGTAGCCGAGCGCCGTCTGCTGGTTGGAGAAGGTCCGCGTGACGTGGTCGATGCAGGCGGCCGGGGAGAGCCGGGTGACCTCGTGCAACGCCCGGGGCAGCTCGGCAGGGTCGTCGCAGATCAACCCGGTGGTACCGGAACGGACCAGCTCGGGCACGGCCCCCCGGGCCAGCGCCACCACCGGCGTCCCGGTGGCCATCGCCTCGACCATCACCATGCCGAACGGCTCCTCCCACTGGATCGGCATGATCAGGCAGCGCGCGTCGACCAGCAGTCGCAGGCAGGTGTCCCGGTCGGCGTTGATGAGCACCCGAACGTCGGGACCGAGCATCGGCTCGATCACCTCGGCGTAGTAGCGCTGCTCGGCGGGCTCGTTGCACTTGCCGACCAGCACCAGCGGTAGCCCGGCGGCCCGGCAGGCGTCGATCGCCAGGTCCGGGCCCTTGTCCGCGTTGAACCGGGCCAGCCAGAGCACCGGCCCGGTACCGGCCACCGTCTTGCGCGGGAGTTGACCGACCTCCATGCCGTTGTGCACGGTACCGATCCAGTTCAGTTCCGGGGCGAGCCGCCGTTGGGCGTGCGAGATGGCCACCAGACCGACGCCCGGGTCGGCCTGGCGCAGGACGTCGCGGTACTCACCGAGCGGGTTGCCGTGCACGGTGGCCACGGTCGGCACCGACCGGCGGCCGGCGACCACCGGGCCGATCGTGCTGTGGTCGTGGACGAGGTCGAATTCGTCCGCGGTGACCAGGCGCTCGACCCGGGCCAGGTGGGCCAGCTCGGGGATCGCCTCGCCGAGCCGGTGGTGCTGCAACTCGGGCATGGTGCTGACGAACCGTGCCCTGGTGCCGCTGCCGGTACCCGCGCCGAAGAGGGTCACCGCGTGTCCCTGCTCGACGAGGACGTCCACCAGCCCCGCGACCACCTGTTCGAGCCCGCCGTAACCGGGCGGTGGAACCTCGTACCAGGGCGGCACCACCATGGCGACCCGCAGCGGCCGGGGTGCCGGATGGTCGGACGAATACCGGTTCACAGCGACGGATCCTCCCCCGGTTCGGCGTACTTTTGCCCCGGTTCGGGGTTTTTCCCGTTGCGGTCGGTAGTAAACCCGGGCCGGTCACTCCGCCGTCACGGTGAGCCGGTCGTCCACCGACCAGACGCCCGGCGCGGAGCACGCCACCCGCTCCGCCTCGTTCCGCTCCCGCCAGGAGCGGACCGAACCGGTCAGCACCACGTCGTGCCCCTCGACGGTGACCCGGATCCGGTCGCCCCCGGTCCGCCGGGCCAGCGCCCGCCGGATCTCCCGCGCCACGTCGCCCCCGCTCCGCCGCCTCGGGCGTACCTCGATCAGGTTGGTGACCCCACGGACCCCGCGCAGCCGGCGCACCTCCCGCTCCGCGGCCCGGCGCTGGTACGCCCAGTCGACCACGCCCCGCAGCATCACCCAGCCGTTGGCCACGGTCACGTCGAGTTGGTCGGCCGGCACGAAACTGTCCCATTCCAGGGACCGGCTGACCGCCAGGGCGATCTCCGCGTCGGCGTACCCGTCCTGGCCGGGCAGTCGTACCTCGATGTCGTTGGCGACCGCCCGGACCCCCCGGACCCGGTGGGCGTCCCGCTCGGCGGCCCACTTCCGCGCGTAGCTGTCCACCCAGCCGGTGAGGCTGACCACGCCGTCGGAGACCACCGCGGCCACCTCGTGTGGCTGCATCCGGGCGTCCCAGTTCAACTCGTCCAGTACGTCCCGTTGGATGTCCGCATCCGCGCGGCGCCCCGGTCCCGTGGCCATGCTCCGCCTCCTGCGATCGGTGCCTGGTCCTACGCCCCGATGATGGCTCCGGACCGGGTGAGGTCCACTCACCCGGCCGGGGTGAGCCGGCCGGGGTGGGGCTGAGGCGGAAAAGGTGACGGCGGGCGGCACGACCAACCCCTTGGTCGCACCGCCCGCTGCCGGGAGGAGGCAAGCTCTCGGTGTTACGACGTCTCGGCGAGCGTCACGGTTGCCTTCGCCTCGGCACCGTTACGGACGTAGGTCAGCTCGACCCGGTCACCGACCCGACCGGCCTGTACCGCGGCGACGAGATCGTTCGACTCGCTGATCACCTTGTCACCGAAGCGGGTGATGATGTCGCCCTCCCGCAGACCGGCCCGGGCCGCCGGGCTGTCCGGGTTGATCTGGCCGATCAACGCCCCGCCGTTCTCAGCGGTGTTCACCGCCACACCGAGCGACGGGTGGCTGACCTTCTGGCCCCGCTGGAGCTGCTCGGCGACGCTCTTGGCCTTGTTGCTGGGGATGGCGAACCCGACCCCGATGTTGCCGCTGCCCTGCCCGGCGGTGGCGATGGCGGTGTTGATACCGATCACCTCGCCCCGGGTGTTGATCAACGCACCACCCGAGTTGCCGGGGTTGATCGGGGCGTCGGTCTGCAACAGGCCGGAGATCGAGCTGGCCCCCTGCTGCGGGCGCTGGTTCTCCGAACCGGCCTGGATGGTCCGGTCCCGGGCGCTGATGATGCCGGCGGTGACCGAGCCCTGGAGTCCGAGCGGGCTGCCCAGGGCGAGCACCGTGTCCCCGACCCGCATGCCGTCGCTGTCGCCGAAGGTCGCCGGGCTCAGCCCGGAGACGCCGTCCGCCTTGATCACCGCGAGATCGGTCTTCGGGTCGGTGCCGACGATCTTCGCCCGGACGTTCTTGCCGTCGGCGAAGACCACCCGCACGGTGTCCCCCTCGGCGCTGGCGATGACGTGGTTGTTGGTCAGCACGTAACCGTCGGCGGTCAGCACCACACCCGAGCCCTCACCGTTGCCGGTGCTGATCGAGACCACGCTGTTCGCCACCTTCGCGGCGATCCCCGGCAGGTCGGCACTGTTGATGATCGGCGCGGCGGTGAACGTCCGACCACCGGAGTCACCGTCCAGTGCCAGCGCGATCGCGCCGCCGGCAATGCCGGAACCGGCCATCAGCGCCAGCGCCGCGACCCCCGCCGCCGCGAACTTCGCGAACCGGCCGGGTGCGCGGGCCGGTGCCGGCCCGGTTGCCCAGGCCGGTACAGCACCGGGGTACGTCGACTGCGGGGGGGCGCCCAGCGGGCCGGGCTGCCCGGGGTAGCCGGGGTTGGTCGGCCAGCCGGGCTGGCCCGGCTGCCAGGTGTTGCCCGGGTACGGGTGGTACCCCGGGTACTGCGCGGGCTGCGGATAGCCGGAGGCCGGCACGGCAGCGGGCGCGGGGCCCGGGGTGGCCGCCGGTCCGGAGACCGGGGCGACGGTGACCGTCGGCTCGGAAGCCGGGGATGCTGTGGGCCCGGAGGCCGGGGGCTCAGCCGTCGGGGTGGCGGTCGGCCCGGGGGTGGACGCTGCGGGTGCTGCCGGAGCGTCGGACACCGGTGGCATCGTGGAGTCCGACGGCCCGCGCTCAACCTGGGGCAGCTCGGCAGTGGGGTACGACGGCTCAGCGCCGGTGTCAGCCGGCCGCCGCTGCGGGTCGGTCTCGTGCTCGCTCATGTCCCTACCTTCCCTCTCCGCCATGCGGTCCGCCTGTGTTCCGGCTGGAACTTTCCTGAGAATCAGTCACCGTGCGTCTCGTTGTCGTCCACGACCAGTGGCAGCCGGACCCGGAAGGTGGCCCCGCCGCCCGGGGTGGGCAGCACCTCGACACTGCCGTGGTGGGCCGCGACCAGGGCGGCGACGATGGCCAGTCCGAGACCGGTCCCGGTGGCGCCACCGGCCCGGCGGGTACGCGCGGCGTCCGCCCGGTAGAACCGCTCGAAGACCCGTTCGGCCTGCTCGGGTGAGAGCCCCGGGCCGGTGTCGACGACCTCCACCACGGCCGTGTTCCCGGACTCGCCGCGCAGCCGCAGGGTGACCGAGGCGTCCGGCGGGGTGTGGGTGATCGCGTTGGTCACCAGGTTGCCCAGCACCTGGCGTAGCCGGGCGTCGTCGCCGTAGACCACCAGCGGACCGGCGCCGGGCTCGACCTCCAGGGTGATGTCCCGGTCCGGGGCGACCGCCTGGGCGGCCTGGACGGCGTCGGCGGCGAGTACCGGCAGTTCCACCGGGGCCAGCGCCAGTGGCCGTTCCCGGTCCAGTCGGGCCAGCAGCAGCAGGTCCTCGACGAGCAGTCCCATCCGGGCGGCCTCGTCCTCGATCCGGCGCAGCAGCCGGGCGGTGTCCTCGGGCGAGGCGACGGCCCCCTGCCGGTACAGCTCGGCGAAGCCACGGATGGTGGTCAGCGGGGTACGCAGCTCGTGTGAGGCGTCCGCGATGAACTGCCGCATCCGTTCCTCGGAACGCCGGGCCCGGGCCTCGGAGAACTGCGCCGCGTGGGCCGCGTCCCGGGCCGCCGACTCGGCGGAACGGGCTGCGGTCTCTGAGGCCGCCCGCGCGGTGAACGCCGCCTCGATCTGGGTGAGCATGGTGTTCAGCGCCCGGGAGAGCCGGCCCAGCTCGGATCTCGGCTCGGGTTCGCCGTACTCCGGGTCGGGTACCCGGCGGGTCAGGTCGCCCCCGGCGATGGCCGCCGCGGTCTGCTCGATCTGCACCAGGGGCTTCAGGCTGGCCCGGACGATCGCCGCGCCGAGCGAGGCGAGCAGGATCAGCACCGCCCCGCCGACCAGGACGTCGATCCAGACCAGTTGCTTGACCGCCTGGTCGATGTCGACCATGTTCTGCCCGACCGCGATGAACTCGTCGTCGCTGACCTGCCGGATGATCACCCGCCAGCGCAGTCGCTTGTCCGCCGCGTCGGTGGTGAACGCCTTGCCGTCGGCGTGCTCCTCGTACCAGGAGAGTTGTTTCAGCGCCCCGGGCAGGTCCTGCTCCGACAGGGAACTGTCGCGGGTGATGAACGCCAGGCCGATGCTGCGCCGGGTGACCACCAGCATGTAGTCGCTGGGCAGGCTGTTCGGGCTGGTCTCACTCGGCCGGGTCTGCTGGGCCCGGGCCAGGTACGCCTCCAACTCACCGTCGACCCGACCGACCAGGTAGCTGTGCAGGAAGAACGCGGTCAGCGCGCTGATCACCACCAGCGCGACGGCGACCAGGGTCAGTACCGAGGCGACCAGCTTGATCCGCAGCGGCACGCTCCGTAACCGCCCTTTCAGTTGCGGGTTCACGCCGCCGGCTTGCGCAGCACGTATCCGACGCCCCGCAGGGTGTGGATCAGTCGTGGCTGGGTGTTGTCCACCTTGCGTCGCAGGTACGAGATGTACGACTCGACGATGTTGTCGTCGCCACGGAAGTCGTAGTTCCAGACGTGGTCGAGGATCTGCGCCTTGGACAGCACCCGGTTGGCGTTGAGCATCAGGTAGCGCAGCAGTTTGAACTCGGTCGGCGAGAGCTGGACCCGCTGCCCGGCCCGGTGCACTTCGTGGGTCTCCTCGTCCAGTTCCAGGTCGGCGAAGGTGAGCCGGGAGGGCGCGTGTTCCCCGGAGGTGGTCCGGCGCAGTACCGCCCGGATCCGGGCGGTCAGCTCCTCCAGGCTGAACGGCTTGGTGACGTAGTCGTCGCCGCCGAGGGTGAGGCCCCGGATCTTGTCGTCGGTGGCGTCCCGCGCGGTGAGGAAGACGACCGGGGTGCGGGTACCGCCCTCGCGCATCAACCGGATCACCTCGAACCCGTCGAGGTCGGGCAGCATCACGTCGAGCACCACGAGGTCGGGGCGGCGGTCCTTGGCCGCGCTGACCGCCGCGCTGCCACTCGTCGCGGTTGTCACGTCGAACCCGGCGAACCGCAGGCTCGCGGAGAGCAGTTCGAGGATGTTGGGGTCATCCTCGACGACGAGCAGTCGGGCCTCGGTCTGCGGTGCTGCCATGGCACCCATCATCCCCATCCCGGCTGCGTCCGCGCTGGAGATCGGCTGAAAGGTAGCTGTGAGATCACTCAGGGTGGTCAGCGCAGCAGGCGCCGCAGTCCGTCCAGGGTGCCGTCGAGCAGCCGGACCACGGTACGCAGCTGGTTGTCGGTGAACCGGGCGGCCCGGACCAGGTTGCCCACCTCGAAGACGAAGTCGACCAGCCGCTGGTCGATTTCGGCGACCAGCTCGGCCTGCTCCGAGTTGCGGGGTGGCACGGGCCCGGGCGCAGGGGTGGCCGGAGTCGGGGCCGGGCGACTGGCCCGCCGGCTGGACCGGGCGACCGCACGCAGCTCCCGCTTGAGGTCGCGGACCGAGCCCCGGACCTCGTCCTGGATCCGGCCGGCCAGTCCGGACAGGTCCTGCACCGAGGCGTTGATGTCCGACTCCAGGGTCGCCAACTCGGCGGAACGCTGCCGCAGCTCGGCCCGCCCCGCCTCGGTGATCTCGTAGACCTTCCGTCCACCGGCTGCAGTGTGGGTGACCAGCCCTTCGACCTCCAGCCGTTGCAGCCGGGGATAGATGGTGCCGGCGCTCGGGGCGTACAGGCCGAGGAAGCGGTTCTCCAGGAGCCGGATCAGCTCGTAGCCGTGCCGGGGACCGTCGTCGAGCAGCTTGAGCAGGTAGAGCCGGAGCCGCCCGTGGCTGAACACGGCGGTCACGGCAGCTCCTCGGGATCGGCGTCGACCGCCGGTCGGGCGAGCAGCGCGATGCTCCCGGAGGTGGCGGACGCGGAGAGTCTACCGTCGCCGGTACCGAGGATCCCCGCGCTGTCGGCCACCGAGCCGATCCGCCGGTCGCTCCGCACCTCGGGGAAACTGCTGGTGATCCGTCCGGAGGTGGTGTGCAGCCGGACGTCCAGGTTGCTGTCCTCGCGGACCCGGACCGTGATGCTGCCGGAGATCGTGTCGAGCTGGATGTCACTGCCGGCGGGGTTGTCCAGGTCGCAGGTGATCGCGCCGGAGACGGCGGTGGCCCGGACCCGGTCGGCCGGACTGTCGGCGAGGGTCAGCTCACCGGAGACGGTCTCCATGGCCAGGTCCCCGGCCACGCCGAGTGCCTCGACCGAGCCGTCGACCAGCTTCACCGTGCTTCGGCCGCCGAGCCCCATCAGGGTGACCTGCCCGGAGGTGACGTCGACCCGGGTCTCGTGGCGCAG
The DNA here is from genome assembly GCF_036906895.1 of Micromonospora sp. CPCC 206060. Lineage (NCBI taxonomy): Bacteria > Bacillati > Actinomycetota > Actinomycetes > Micromonosporales > Micromonosporaceae > Micromonospora > Micromonospora sp. CPCC 206060. The sequence goes on along the minus strand of NZ_JBAKHU010000005.1, from coordinate 140,341 downwards.
TCCCGAGGCGACCACCGCGCCGTCCACCAGCCGCAGGTCGGCCGGCACCCCGGCGGGGACCGCTACCGACACGTCGACCTTCGGCCAGCGGGCGAGCGCGCTCCGGAAAAACTCGCGCCAGCCACGGGGGTGCTCCTGGCGGACCCGCAGCCGGCCGTCGGCGTACTCGACGAGGACCGGCCGGCGACCGACCCGGGTGACCTCCACCCGGGCGGGACCGTCGGTGGCGACCACGTTCAGCCGCCCGGTGACGAGGTCCACGTCGAGCCGGGTCACCGCTCCGTCCAGGTTGATCCGCTGCGGGCTGTCGACCGTCCAGTTGGTCATCGTCGCTCCTCGTCAGGGTCGGTGCCGGCCATCGACCGGCAACCAAACGCTAACGCGATACATCGCGATATGACAAGGTCGGCTCCCCGACACCCCGGCTCCGGGCGGTCTGTCTAGGCCACGCCGAGCCAAACGGTCGGTGGCGTACCGAGCCGGACGGTCGAGGCGGCCGCCCGGGACAGCGGCCGCCGGTCGGCACCGGGCTGCGGATACAGGGCGTCCCCCACCGTCACCGACACCGTCAGCCCGTCCAGCGCGAGCACCCGGCGCAACGAGCACCACAGGGTCTCGTCGCCGAGGAACGCGGGTGCCGTCGTCCCGGTGGCCCCCGCACCCGACCCGTACCCGATCCGCAGTGGCACCACCGGCACCCCGACGTCGATCGCGGCCTGGAACAACGCCGGGCGGAACGACCCGCCCGCCGGACAGGGCGTCGCCCCGACCGCGCCGCACCAGGTCGTACCCTCCGGAAAGACCGCGACCGACCGACCGGCGCGCAGCGCGCTCGCCACCTCGACCACCGTCGACGGCAGCGCCCGGGGCCGGGCCCGGTCCACGAAGATCGTCCCGGCGGCCCGGGCCAGCGGGCCGAGCAGCGGCCAGCCCCGCACCTCGGTCTTGGCAACCATCCGCGCCGGGGTGACCGCCAGCACCGCGACCACGTCCAGCCAGGAGATGTGATTCGCGACCAGCAGCACCGCGCCACGCGGCAACCGCCCCCGCACCGCCGGTCGGACCCCCAGCGCGGCGAGCGCCGTCCGGGCCCACCGCCGACCGGCGGCCCGCCGCGCCCGCCGGGTCAGCACCGGGAGTACGGCCAGCAGCGCGACGCCACCGGCGAGCACGCCGAGCAGTGCCACCAACCGGGCCACCTGCCGACGCAGGGGTACCCCGCCCCCGGTGGCCGCCGGTAGACAGGCCGGCCCGCAGGTCGAGACGGGCCGCCACAGCCCGCTCACCGGGCCGGCTCCCCGAGGAAGTGCCGCAGGTAGCGCGGGTGGATCCGGTCCATCGAGAGCAGCACGTAGAAGTCGGCGCAGTTGAAGTCCGGGTCGTACGCCGGTTCCCCGCAGACCCAGGCACCCAGGCGCAGGTACCCGCGCAGCAGCGGCGGGACCGCCGGCCGGGCTCCGGTCCCGGGCCCGACCGGTGGCGCCCCGGACAGCCAGGGCAGCACCGGGCGGACCCGCAGCGGCGGCGGACCCAGGTGCCGGGCGCTGACCTGCGCCCAGACCTCCGCCGCGGTGGCCCCGCCGTCGGCCAGTGGCACGGACGCGCAGCCACCCAGCCAGCGCAGACCCCGCAGGTGCAGGTACCGGGTGATGCCGGCCCACATCAGGTTGATCACCGCCCCGGTCCGGTGGTCGGGGTGGACGCAGGACCGGCCCACCTCCACCAGGTTGTCGCGGAGGGCGGCGAGCCCGCCCAGGTCGAACTCGCTCTCCGCGTACCAGCGGTCGGTCCGGCCGGGTGGCAGCAGCCGGTACGTCCCGACCACCGTCCCGGTGGCGTTCTCGCAGACCAGCAGGTGGTCGCAGTGGGCGTCGAACTCGTCGGTGTCGAGCCCCTCGGTGGTCGGGCGCAGGGTCGCGCCGAGTTCGGCGCCGAAGACCTCGTGCCGCAGTCGTTGCGCGGCGGCGACCTGGCTCGGGTCGTCCGCGATGAGCAGCGTGTACCCGCTGGTGGTGATCGGTACGTCGACGGTGTGCAGAACAGTCATGGGCATTGTGTAGGGGTGGCGGGTTGCCACCGACGCTCGCCTGACGATTCGTCCGGTGTCGATCCGGTGAACGCCGGTGGTCGCGCCCCGGCGCGCGGAACGCCACCCGCCGGGGATGGCGGCCTGCTGACGGGTGGCGCGGGCGTGGCAGGCTGCCGGGGTACGCGGGGCCGGCGCCGGCCCCGCCGCACGGGAGGTACCACCAGGTGATCATCGAGGCACGGTTCAACGGGCCGCCCGGTTCGGGTAACGGCGGCTACTGCGCCGGCCGGTTCGCGGCCGCCCTGACCGGCGACGATCCCGCCGAGGTCACCCTGCTCCGGCCGCCCCCGCTGGACGTGCCGCTGACCGCCGTCAACGACGAGATCCGTGACCCGGAAGGCACGGTCATCGCCCGGGTACGCTCCGCCGGACCGGTCGACGCGACCGTGCCCGGGGTGGACCGGGCCACCGCGGTCACGGCATCGACCGGGTACCGGGGTTTCGTCGACCACCCCTTCCCGACCTGCTACGTCTGCGGTCCGCAGGCCCCGGCCGGGTTACGGATCTTCCCCGGTCCACTGCCCGACGCCCGGACCGCCGCGCCCTTCGTGGTGCCGGAGGCGGTCGGGCCGGCCGTGGTCTGGGCCGCCCTGGACTGCCCGGGCGGCTGGGCGGTCATCGCCCCCGGCCGGCCGTACGTGCTCGGCCGGATCGCCGCCGAGGTGTTCGACCTGCCCACGCCCGGTACGGAGTGCATCGTGGTCGGCGCGCTGATCGGCACCGAGGGGCGCAAGGCACTGGTGCACTCCACCCTTTACGCCCCGGACGGCATGCTGCTGGCCCGGGCCCGGGCCACCTGGATCGCCCTGCCCCCGGCCGGGTGACTCGCCCCCGGGCCAGTTCTGATCGATCCTGGGGCGGTCCTGATCGATCCTGGGTAGGACCGCCTCCTGCCTGAGGAGGAGACGGATCTCGGGAGCCGGTCTGATGGAAACCGCCCCGGCCACCCGTCACGCTGGGCTACGGCGTGCCGGGTACCACCGGCGCACCACCGCACCAAGTGAGGAGAAGGATGTCCGACGGGCAGCGAAGCCCCGCCACCGGGACCGGCCAGATCGTGGTTTCCGGATTGACGAAGCAGTACCGCAGCGTCCGGGCTGTCAACGATCTGTCGTTCACCGTCGAACCGGGACGGGTGACCGGCTTCCTCGGCCCGAACGGCGCCGGTAAGACCACCACCCTGCGGATGCTGCTGAACCTGGTCACCCCCACCTCGGGTACGGCCACCATCAGCGGGTACCGGTACGCCGACCTGCCCGAGCCGAGCCGGCACGTGGGCGCGGTGCTGGAGGCCTCCAGCGCGCACAAGGGCCGGACCGGGCTCAACCACCTGCGGGTGATCGCCGCCGCCGCCGGACTGCCGGCGCAGCGGGCCGACGAGGTGCTCGCCCTGGTCGGGCTGACCCCGGCGGCGAACCGCAAGTTCAAGGGCTACTCGCTGGGCATGAAGCAGCGGCTGGGCATCGCCGCCGCGATGCTCGGCGACCCGAACGTGCTGATTCTGGACGAGCCGGCGAACGGGCTCGACCCGGAGGGCATCCGCTGGATGCGTGGTTTCCTCAAGACGCTCGCCACCGAGGGCCGTACCGTGCTGGTCTCCAGCCACCTGCTCTCCGAGATGCAGCTACTCGCCGACGACGTGGTGATCATCGCGGCCGGGCAGCTAATCCGGCAGGGGCCGGTCGAGCAGGTGATCGGTTCGATGGCCGAGGGCGGCCGGGTCCGGGTGCGTACCCCGCAGGCCGACGAGCTGGTCAAGGCGCTGACCGAGCTGTCCGCCACCGTGCAGCCGGACGGGCACGGTGTCCTCCTGGTCACCGGGGTGGACGCCCCTGCGGTGGGGCGCGCCGCGCTCGCCGCCCAGGTGGAGCTGCACGAGCTGACCACCGAACGCCCCGATCTCGAAGGGGTCTTCCTCGAACTGACGGCCGGAAAGGCGGGCATCCGATGAACCTCGTCCGTGCCGAACTGCTCAAGATCCGTACCACCAACACCTGGTGGCTCTTCGGTCTCGGCACCCTGCTGATGACCGCACTGGCCTTCCTGTTCAACATGCTCACCGCGAACGCCATGCTCGACGGCGGCATGGGGAACCTGGAGGGGATCCCCGCGGAGCAGGCGGAGCAGATCCGGGCCCAGACGGACGTGGTCTACCAGGCGGCGAACCTCTACACCTCGGGGCAGTTCTTCGGGCTGCTCTTCGTGATGCTGCTGGGCATCATCGTGGTGACCAACGAGTACTACCACCAGACCGCGACCACCACCTTCCTCACCACCCCGCAGCGGACCCGGGTGGTGGTTGCGAAGCTGGTCGCGGCCACCGGGATCGGTGCCGCCTTCTGGTTGGTCACCACCGTGCTGACCATCCCCGCAACGGCGCTCTACCTGGCCAGCAAGGACCTGGGCAGTCAGCTCGGCGACGGTGGGGTGATCCGGGCGATCCTGCTCAACCTGCTCGCGTACCTGCTCTGGGGGATCTTCGGCGTCGGCTTCGGGGTGCTGATCCGCAGCCAGATCGGCGCGACCGTGACCGCCGTGGTGCTCTACCTGGTCGGTACGACCGCCGCGAGCATCATCTTCACGGTCCTCCAGCAGTGGCTGGGCTGGGACTGGATCGACAACCTCCAGGTCATCGTGCCGTCGATCGCGTCCACGCTGATGATCAGCGGCACCGAACTGCCCGGCAGCCCGCCGCAGTGGCTCGGCGCGGCGGTCCTGATCGCGTACGCCGCGGTGACCGGCACGGTCGGCACGATGATCATGCGGCGGCGGGACATCTCCTGACCGTCGGGCAGGGCATCCTGAATTGTTGATCATGAGGTTGGCGGCGGCCTGCGGTTCCGGGGCCGCCGCCGACCCCACGATCTGCGGGTACCTGCCCGGGGCGGGCAGGGTGCCGGTGCGGCGCAGCGGTTCGGGGTTTTCTGTCGTCTTCTGTGAAACATGACACGGGGTGGAGGTGGAAATGCTCCGCCCCGGCACACGGCGTAGCCTTGGACCGTCTTCTGTCGGAGCCCGCACGGGCCGCAGCGGACCCCGCGTGACACACAAACCCGCGTGAAAGAGGCGATTACCGGCCGTGTCGACCCAGCAGACTTCGCAGGAGAACCCACTGGCGGGTTTCGGCCCGAACGAGTGGATCGTCGAGGAGATGTACCAGCGTTACCTCGCCGATCCCACCAGCGTCGATTCGGCCTGGCACGACTTCTTCGCCGACTACCGGCCGGCGCCGGGGGCCGGGGCGAACGGCGGGGCGACGAAGACCGCCGGGGCCACCGCTGCGGCGAAGCCGGCCGCTGAGCAGCCGCCGGCCACCACCGCAGCGGCACCGCCGACGCCCGCCCCGCAGACCGCCGTCGCGCCGGCGAAGGAGAAGCCGGCCCCGGCCAAGGCCGCGCAGGCCCCGGCAGCCCGGGCCGCTACGACGAAGCCGGCTCCGGCCAAGGCCGCCGCCCCCAAGCCGACCGCCGGTGGTACCCAGAACGTGCCGCTGCGCGGCGTGGCCGCCAAGATCGTGCAGAACATGGACGCGTCGCTGGCCGTGCCGACCGCCACGAGCGTCCGCGCCGTCCCGGCCAAGCTGCTGGTCGACAACCGGATCGTAATCAACAACCACCTGGCCCGTGGCCGGGGTGGCAAGGTCAGCTTCACCCACCTGATCGGGTACGCGATGATCCGGGCGCTCGCCGAGCACCCGGAGATGAACAACTCCTACGCCGAGGCCGACGGCAAGCCGGTGATGGTCCGGCCGGAGCACGTCAACCTCGGCATCGCCATCGACCTGACCAAGCCGGACGGCTCCCGCAACCTGGTGGTGCCGTCGATCAAGGCCTGCGAGCAGATGGACTTCCGGCAGTTCTGGCAGGCGTACGAGGACGTCGTCCGGCGCGCCCGCCGCAACGAGCTGACCATGGAGGACTACGGCGGCACCACGATCTCGCTGACCAACCCGGGCGGGATCGGCACCGTGCACTCGATCCCGCGGCTCATGCAGGGGCAGAGCGCGATCATCGGCGTCGGCGCCATGGAGTACCCGGCGCCGTACCAGGGCATGTCCGAGGCCACCCTGGCCGAACTGGCGGTCAGCAAGATCATCACGCTGACCAGCACGTACGACCACCGGATCATCCAGGGTGCCCAGTCCGGCGAGTTCCTCAAGGTCATGCACGAGCTGCTGCTCGGCGAGCACGGCTTCTACGACCAGATCTTCACCGCGCTGCGCATCCCGTACGAGCCGGTGCGCTGGATGCGCGACGTCGCGGTCAGCAACGAGGGGCAGATCAACAAGACCGCCCGGGTGCACGAGTTGATCCACGCGTACCGGGTGCGCGGCCACCTGATGGCCGACACCGACCCGCTGGAGTTCAAGATCCGCAAGCACCCGGACCTGGACGTGCTCCAGCACGGGCTGACCCTGTGGGACCTGGACCGGGAGTTCCCGGTCAACGGCTTCGCCGGCAAGCAGCGGATGAAGCTGCGGGAGATCCTCGGCGTGCTGCGCGACTCGTACTGCCGCCGGGTCGGCATCGAGTACATGCACATCCAGGACCCGGAGGAGCGCCGCTGGATCCAGGAGCGGATCGAGCGCAAGTACGAGAAGCCGGCCGCCGACGAGCAGAAGCACGTGCTCAACCGGCTCAACGCGGCCGAGGCGTTCGAGACCTTCCTGCAGACCAAGTACGTCGGCCAGAAGCGCTTCTCGCTGGAGGGCGGCGAGTCGCTGATCCCGCTCCTCGGTGAGGTGCTGGAGGCGTCCGCCGAGAGCGGGCTGGACGAGGTCGTCATCGGCATGGCCCACCGGGGCCGGCTGAACGTGCTGGCCAACATCGTCGGCAAGCCGTACGAGAAGATCTTCTCCGAGTTCGAGGGGCACCTGGACCCGCGCTCCACCCAGGGCTCCGGCGACGTGAAGTACCACCTCGGCCAGAACGGCAAGTTCAGCACGCCGGACGGCGAGCACTCGGTCAAGGTCTCGGTGGTGGCCAACCCGTCCCACCTGGAGGCGGTCGACCCGGTGCTGGAGGGCATCGTCCGGGCCAAGCAGGACCGGATCGACCTCAAGCTGGAGGGGTACACCGTGCTGCCGCTGGCGGTGCACGGTGACGCGGCCTTCGCCGGTCAGGGCGTGGTGGCCGAGACGCTCAACCTCTCCCAGCTGCGCGGGTACCGCACCGGCGGCACCGTGCACGTGGTGGTCAACAACCAGGTCGGCTTCACCACCGCCCCGGAGTACTCCCGCTCCAGCCTCTACAGCACCGACGTGGCCCGGATGATCCAGGCGCCGATCTTCCACGTCAACGGGGACGACCCCGAGGCCGTGGTCCGGGTCGCCCGGCTCGCCTTCGAGTACCGCCAGGCGTTCAACAAGGACGTCGTCATCGACATGGTCTGCTACCGCCGGCGCGGCCACAACGAGGGTGACGACCCGTCGATGTCGAACCCCCAGATGTACAAGATCATCGACTCGAAGCGTTCGGTGCGCAAGCTCTACACCGAGGAGCTGATCGGGCGCGGGGACATCACCGTGGAGGACGCGGAGGAACTGCTGCGCGACTACCAGGCGCAGCTGGAGCGGGTCTTCAAGGCCACCCGGGACGCCGCCACCAAGCCCAGCGTGCCGGCCCGCCCCCGGCGCCAGGAGGAGCCCGAGCCGCAGGTCGACACGGCGGTGGACGCCGCCGCGGTCGGTGCGGTCGGCGAGGCGCACGTCACCCTTCCGGAGGGTTTCACCCCGCACAAGCGCATCCAGCAACTGCTCGACCGGCGGGCCAAGATGGCCGTCGAGGGCGGTATCGACTGGGGCTTCGGCGAGATCATCGCCTTCGGCACGCTGCTCCAGGACGGGGTCACCGTCCGGCTCGCCGGCCAGGACTCCCGCCGGGGTACCTTCGTGCAGCGACACGCGGCGATTGTCGACTCGGTCACCGGTGACGACTACATCCCGCTGAAGTCGCTGACCGCCGACGGCGAGCGCTCCCGGTTCTTCGTGCACGACTCGCTGCTCAGCGAGTACGCCGCGATGGGCTTCGAGTACGGCTACTCGGTGGAGAACCCGGAGGCGCTGGTCTGCTGGGAGGCCCAGTTCGGCGACTTCGTCAACGGTGCCCAGTCGGTGCTGGACGAGTTCATCTCCTCGGGCGAGGTGAAGTGGGGGCAGCGCTCGTCGGTGACCCTGCTGCTGCCGCACGGCCACGAGGGTCAGGGCCCGGACCACACCTCGGGCCGCCCGGAGCGCTTCCTCCAGATGTGCGCCGAGGACAACATGCGGGTGGCTATTCCGACCACCCCGGCGAGCTACTTCCACCTGCTGCGCCGCCAGGCGCTGTCGCCGAAGCGCAAGCCGCTGGTCGTCTTCACCCCGAAGTCGCTGCTGCGGCACAAGCTCTGTGTCTCCTCGGTGCAGGAGTTCACCAACGGCACCTTCCAGCCGGTGCTACGCGACTCGGCGAGCCCGGCTCCGGCGTCGGTCAAGCGGGTGCTGCTCTGCACCGGCAAGATCTACTACGACCTGCTCCAGGCCCGCACCGAACGCGGCATCACCGACACCGCGATCCTCCGGATGGAGCAGCTCTACCCGCTGCCGGTCGAGGAGATCCGGGCCGCGCTGGCCGAGTACCCGGCCGCCGAGGACTTCGCCTGGGTGCAGGAGGAGCCGGCCAACCAGGGCGCCTGGTCGTTCGTCGCGCTCAACCTGCTGGAGCACCTGGACGGCGTCCGGCTGCGCCGCATCTCCCGTCCGGCGGCGGCCGCCCCGGCGGTCGGTTCGGCGAAGATGCACGACGTGGAGCAGACCGCGCTGATCGAGGCGGCGCTCCCCCGGCCCTGATGCTCTGAGTCGGCAGGGCAGGATCCCACCCGGTGGGGCCTGCCCTGCCGTGTCGTGAGGAGAAACCACATGTACTTCACCGATCGTGGGATCGAGGAACTGGTCGACCGGCGGGGCGACGAGAGCGTCACCCTGGAGTGGCTCGGCGAGCGGCTGCGCGACTTCGTCGATCTCAACCCCGAGTTCGAGACGCCGATCGAGCGCTTCGCCACCTGGCTGGCCCGACTGGACGACGAGGACGAGGACTGACGCGACGACGGCCACGCCGACGGACGGGAACCACGGCCCGGGCCGAAGGACCCGGGCGGCCGGGGGTGCGATCTTGTAGGTTGAAGCCGTGGCGCGCAGTGTCTATCTCACCAGTGTCGGGCACGGCGGCGGCAAGTCGACGGTCGCACTCGGACTCGCCGAACTGCTGTCCCGGCAGGTCGAGCGGATCGGCGCGTTCCGACCCCTGATCGCCGGGAACGGCCCCGACCCGATCCTTGCCCTGCTGCACGACCGGTACCGGATCCACCTGCCCTACGACGACCTGCACGGGGCCAGCTACGCCGAGGCGATCGCGCTGGTCGCCGACGGCCGACGCGAGGAGTTGATCTCCCGCATCGTCGAGCGGTACCGGGCGGTGGAGCGGCGCTGTCCGGCAATGGTGGTGGTCGGCAGCGACTTCGACGACACCGCCGACCCCGGCAACCCCCGGGAGCTGGCCTTCAACGCCCGGCTCGCCACCGAGTTCGGCAGCGTGGTGGTACCGGTCGTCGACGGCTTCGGCCAGGATGCGGAGACGATCGCCGCAGCGGCCCGCAGCGCGTACCACGATCTGGCGGACCTGGGCGCGACGGTGCTGGCGGTGGTCGCCAACCGGGTCCCCGGGCCGATGACGCTGCCCGAGCTGCCGGTTCCGGCGTACGCCATCGAGGAGGTGCCGACCGTGTCGGCGCCGACGGTGGCCGAGGTGGCGGCGGCGCTCGGCGCCACCCTGCTCGCCGGGGACGAGCACGCCCTCGGCCGCGACGTGCTCGACTACGTGGTGGGTGCGGCGCACGTGCCGACCCTGCTCGACCACCTCACCGAGGGATCCCTGGTGATCACACCCGGTGACCGGGCCGACCTGCTGGTCGCCGCGAGCGCGGCGCACGTCGCCGGCCAGGTCGCGGTCGCCGGAGTGGTGCTCACCCTCGGCGAGCAGCCCGACCCGAGGGCGATGCGGCTGGTGGAGGGGTTGAACACCGGTTTCGCGGTGCTCTCGGTGACCAGCGACAGCTACGACACGGTGGCGGCATCCAGCCGCATCGAGGGGCGGCCCAGCGCGGCCAACGCCCGCAAGGTGGAGGCGGCCCTCGGTGCCTTCGAGTCCGCGGTGGACACCGTCGACCTGGCCCGACGGCTGCGGGTCAGCCGCTCCGAGCGGGTCACCCCGCTGATGTTCGAGTACGACCTGATCGACCGGGCCCGCGCCCAGCGCCGGCATCTGGTGCTGCCGGAGGGGACCGAGGACCGGATCCTGCGGGCCACCGAGATCCTGCTCCGCCGGGGCGTGGCCGACCTGACCCTGCTCGGGCGCCCGGACGACATCGCCCGGCGGACCCGGGAGCTGGGCATCGACATCAGCGGCGCCGAGCTGGTCGACCCGGCGACCAGCGAATGGCGGGAGGAGTTCGCCGACAGCTACGCCCGGTTGCGCGCCCACCGGGGGATCAGCCGGGAGTACGCCCACGACGTGGTGGCCCAGCCGAACTACTTCGGCACCCTGATGGTGCACACCGGGCGGGCGCACGGGATGGTCTCCGGTGCCACCCACACCACCGCCGCCACCATCCGGCCGGCGTTCGAGATCATCCGCACCGTGCCGGGGGTTTCGGTCGCCTCCAGCGTCTTCTTCATGCTCCTCGCCGACCGGGTGCTGGTCTACGGGGACTGCGCGGTCAATCCCGACCCGGACGCCGCGCAGCTCGCCGACATCGCCATCTCCTCGGCGGACACCACGGCCCGCTTCGGCATCGAGCCCCGGGTGGCGATGCTCTCCTACTCGACCGGCAACTCCGGCGCCGGTGCCGACGTGGAGAAGGTCGCCGCCGCCACGAAACTGGTCCGGGAACGCCGGCCGGACCTGCTGGTCGAGGGACCGATCCAGTACGACGCGGCGATCGACCCGACAGTGGCGGCCACCAAACTGCCGGAGAGCCAGGTCGCCGGTCAGGCCACGGTCTTCATCTTCCCGGACCTGAACACCGGCAACAACACGTACAAGGCGGTGCAGCGCTCGGCCGGCGCGGTGGCGGTCGGCCCGGTGATGCAGGGTCTGCGGCGGCCGGTCAACGACCTGTCCCGGGGTGCCACGGTGGCCGACATCGTCAACACGGTCGCGATCACCGCGATCCAGGCGGCAGCGGTGGAGGACTGACGTGGACGAGCGCAGCGGGACCGACGACGTGACCGACCGGGTGCTGGTGCTGAACTGTGGGTCGTCGTCGGTCAAGTACCGGCTCTACGCCGGATCCGAGGTGGTCGACGGCGGCACCGTGGAGCGGATCGGCGAGCCGGACGGCGGGCCGGCCGACCACGAGGCGGCGGTCCGCAGCATCCTCGGCTCGCTGGAGCTGACCGGGCTGGCCGCGGTCGGGCACCGGGTGGTGCACGGTGGTGTCCGGTTCGCCGAGCCCACGCTGATCGACGACGCGGTGCTCGACGCGATCGCCGACCTGGTACCGCTCGCGCCGCTGCACAACCCGGCCAACCTGGCCGGCATCCGGGTCACCCGGGAACTGCTGCCCGACGTCCCCCAGGTCGCGATCTTCGACACCGCGTTCCACCGCACCCTGCCGGAGGCGGCGGCGACCTACGCGATCGAGCAGGCCACCGCCGAGCGGTACGGCATCCGGCGGTACGGCTTCCACGGCACCTCGCACGCGTACGTCTCGCGCCGCACGGCGGAGCTGCTCGGTCGGCGGTACGACGAGCTGAACACGATCACCCTGCACCTGGGGAACGGGGCCAGCGCGTGCGCCATCCAGGGTGGCCGGAGTGTCGCCACCTCGATGGGGATGTCCCCGCTGGAAGGGTTGGTGATGGGCACCCGCAGCGGTGACCTGGACCCGACGATCATCTTCCACCTGCGCCGGGAGGGCGGGCTGGCCGTCGACGAGATCGACGACCTGCTGAACCACCGCAGCGGGCTGCGCGGGCTGACCGGTGTCAACGACATGCGCGAGGTGCTGCACCGCCGGTCGGCCGGGGACCCGGCGGCCACCCTGGCCTTCGACGTGTACTGCCGGCGGATCAAGGGGTACGTCGGGGCGTACCACGCGCTGCTCGGCCGGCTGGACGCGGTCACCTTCACCGGGGGGGTGGGCGAGCACGCGGCACCGGTCCGCGCGGCGGCGCTGGACGGGCTGGAGCAGTGGGGGGTGCGGGTCGACCCGGAGCGCAACGCGGACAGCGGTGACCGGGTCATCTCACCGCAGGACGGCACGGTGGCGGTCTGCGTGGTGCACACCGACGAGGAACTGGAGATCGCCCAACAGACCCGGGCGGCGGTCACCGCCGCGGCCTGAACCGCGTTCAGCCGAGCAGGAACCAGGCGGCCAGCAGGACCAGCAGCACCGCCACCACCACCGCCCCGATGATCACGGGCAGCTTCGACGGCCCGCTCGCCGATGGAGCCTGCGGGTCGTTGGCGAAGGCCCGGAACGCCTCGGTGTCACCGCTCGGGTCCACGTACTTGTCCGACATGGCGATGAGCGTAGCGAAGCCGGTGTCCCGCCGCCGTCCCGTCCGGCGCAGGTCAGCGGCTCCCACCGGACCGGGCGGCGGCGGCCGGCGGACCGGGCGGCAGCGGCCGGCGGACCGGGCGGCAGCGGCCGGCGGACCGGGCGGCACCGGCCGGCCGAAGCGGACGGCCAACTCCGGCCGGCCGGTGGGCGCACCCGCCCGGTCGGCTGGACCGGGATGCCCCTGGTCCGCCCTACCGTCGAGAGGTGGACGGTCGACGGCTGGTGACCGGGATGGTCGCCGGGCTGCTGCCGGCCATCCTCACCGCATGCGGGCCGGCGGTGTCGGTACCGAACCCGGTGACGGTACGTCCCGGCCCGACGGCGCCGGCCGTGGTGCGCCCGGATCCGACGGCACCGGCGGCTTTTCCCGGTACGCCGACGGCGGCCGTGGCCCCGGACGGTACGGCGGCGTCGGCCGACGGCCAGCCGGTCGCGGCGGCCCCCGACGGCCACCCGGTCGGGGTGCGCATCCTCGATGTCCCGGTCGACCGCCGCCGGCTGGCCGTCACGGTCTGGTACCCGGCCCGGCACGACGGGCCAGGCGCCCCGGTTGCCCCGGGTCACTTCCCGGTCGTGCTGTTCAGCCACGGTCTGCACAGCCTGCCGGCGTACCACGCCGCCCTGACCGCTCGCTGGGCGGCGGCCGGGTTCGTGGTCGCCGCGCCGACCTACCCGCGTACCAGCCTGACCGCGACCGACTTCACCCGCGCCGACGTCCGGCACCAGCCCGGTTACGGGTGGCAGGTGCTCCGGTACCTGCGCCGGCTCGGCCCGGCCGACCCGCTGGCCGGGCACCTCGATCTGCGCCGGGTGGCCGCCGCCGGCCACTCGGCGGGCGGGTTCACCACCTCGGGCATGTTCACCGTGGGACACCCTGCCTGGTTGCGGGCCGGCATCGTGATCGCCGGGGGCGGGCTGCCCGGCAGCTACGCAGGGCCGGCGGCGCACCTGCTCTTCGTACACGGCGACGCCGACGCGGTCGTCCCGGTGGGGGTGGGTCGGGCGGCCTTCGAGCGGGCCCGGTGGCCCCGGGGGTTTCTCACCTTCACCGGCCAGGGGCACGGCGAGTACCTCACCCCGGGCCGACCCGGGTTCGACCAGGTGGTCGCGGTGACCACCGACTTCCTCCGCTGGCGACTGCGCGACGACCGGGCCGCCCGGGACCGGATTCCCGGTTCGGCGTACCGGCCGGGGATCAGCGAGTTCGTCCGGCGGTGGTGAGGGGATCGCCGGACCGCCCCGCCAGGCCGGCGCGGCACAATCGGTGACATGCGCCGACGCCGTACCCCTGCTCTGCTCGCCGCCGCCCTGCTCACGGTGACCCTCGCCGGGTGTTCCGCCGACGACGGCGCCCGGTGGCGCGACGACGGCGGCCCGGCGGCCCCTGCCGCATCCGCGCCGGGCCAGGCGGCCCCGCCGGCCAGGTCGTCGGTGCCCGCCGGTTCCGCGCCGGCCGAGCCGTTCGCGGTCGGGGTACGCGAACTGAAGCTGACCCGGGACGCTGACCGCGCGCTACCGGTGACGATCTGGTACCCGGCGACCGGCTCGGCGGGCGGTACGCCCCGGCGTGGCCGGCCGGCGGCCCCGGGACGTTTCCCGGTGGTGGTGTTCAGCCACGGGCTGACCGCCCGGCCGGCGGACTATGCCGCGCTGCTGACCCGCTGGGCGGTGGCCGGGTTCGTGGTCGCCGCGCCGACCTTTCCCGGGACCAGCCGGGGTGCGGCCCGCTACGACGTCCTGGACGTGCTCAACCAGCCGGCGGATGTGTCGTTCGTGCTGACCCGGGTGCTCGCACTGGACGGACGGGCCGGTGACCCGCTGCGGGGGAGGCTCGCCGCCGACCGGGTGGCGGCCACCGGTCACTCGGCGGGCGGGGTGACCACGGTGGGGTTGTTCACCATCGAGCGGGACGACCGGTTGGATGCCGGGATCGTGCTCGCCGGCAGCGCGCTCGGGGTCGGTACCGCGTTCGCCGGCACCGGTGCGCCGCAACTCTTCGTGCACGGCGAGCGCGACGAGGTGGTCTCCTACTCCGCCGGCCGGGCGGCGTACGAGGCGGTGCCGTGGCCCAAGGCGATGCTCAGCCTGCCCGACGGTGACCACGGGCGCTCGCTGCTCAGCGGTGCGGACCGGTCATTCACCGTGGTGGCCGACACGACGACCGAGTTCCTGCGCTGGTCCCTGTACGGCGACGCGGCGGCGAAGCGGCGGCTGCCGGCCGACGCGGCCCGGGGCGGGCTGGCCACCCTCGACAACCGGCTGTGAGTCGAGGGGCAGGGAGCGGTCCGCTCCCTGCCCCTCGACGGTCGCCACCCCTGCCCCTCGACGGGGCACCGCCCCCTGCCCCTCGACGGGTCACCCGGCACGGGCGACCGAAGGTCACCGCAGCACGGGCAACTCGCTGTCGAACCAGATGTTGCTCTCGTGGTCCCAGGACAGACCGTCCTGCTTCGGCCGGGCGATGATGCCGTAACGGTAGTCGCGACCGAAGACGTTGTCCCGGAAGACGATCCGTTCGCCGTTGAGGTCTTCGCGCACGCCGAGCGAGTAGTTCCCCCCGTTGCAGTAGTTCCGCTCGAAGGTCAGGTCCGCCACCAGCGGGGCGGTGGTGGATCCGATCATCAGGCAGGCGTTGAGCGGGTCCCGGGTGTCCGGGTTGTACGCCTCCAGCCGGTTGCCCCGGACCAGGATGTTGGTCGCCCCGGTGGTCTGGAGCGTGTCGTTGTGCGAGCCGTCCACCCGGGTCAGTTGGTGGATCCAGGAGTCCTCGACCACGGTGTCGTCACCCAGCCGGGGACCGTCGATGACGTCGTGGATGTCCACCCGGCGCAGCGTGTAGTCGCCGCAGCAGACCGCCGCCGAGTTCCGGCCCTTACCGTCGATCTCGACGTCCTCGACGAGCAGGTCGACCGCGTCGATCGTGCGGATCGAGTACGGCCCGGCGCAGGTGATCCGGGACTTGCGGATCACCACGTTCCGGGCGGTCACCGTCACGCAACCGACGATGTCCAGCCCGGTGACCACCTGCCCGTCCCGGTCGAGGGTGAGGGATCCGCTGCGCCGCAGGGAGGTACCGGCCGGGACTCCGGTGCTGTCCGGGCCGGGGAACTCGTCCGGGGTGCCGTCCGGCCCGGTGACCGGGTCGGTCCCGACGGTCACGTCCGCACCGTTCCAGGTGGATTCGACAATTGTTGCAGGCAGCGTCGACGAATACATGAAACCGTTACGGCAACCGGTGATGTCGACCTGGCGCGCGACATAGGCGCCGAACACCACTCCATTCGTCTTGGTCGCTGTGCAGTAGATTTTGGCGCGTTCGATTGTGGTGCCGGTGTAGCCGTCGAAGACGCGTACGGCATGGCTTCCGCCGTAGCGGACGGTGGTGTCCCGGATGGTGACGTTGTTGGCTCGGACATGGATGTAGCCGGCCACTTCCCGGCCCTCGATCACGGTCCCGTCCCTGGTCACGACCAGTGAACCCGTGTCGTCGGCGGCCGCCGTACCGGTACCGGTGTATCCGGCGGCGACCGCCACGGCACCGACGACGAGCCCTGCCACACAGCGCCGGAGAACCGTACCGACGGGACGGTTCCTGGCTGCCGATGAACTCACGTTCAAACCCCTCCAACCTGCGTACCGCCCTCTCAATAGGACGGATCGGCACGACTGTAACGGGGTTTCCGGATCACGCCGGAGCATTGCCGGAACCGCAGATCCGGCAACCTTAAGCAATTATGAAGTGCATATGTGGACGGACTTAGGGAATCGATCCGGCACGCCTGCCCGGATACCACCCGGCACCACCCGGAGACAAAAAGTCCGGATTTTCATAGTGCGTATCCGGCGTGTCCGGGTCGTCGCCCGCCGCCACCGGGGTCGGTACCGGTCACGCCGTGTGGTCCAGCACCACCTTGCCGAACACCTCGCCGGAGTGCAGTCGTTCGAACGCCTGCGTCACCCCGGTGAACGGGTACACCGCGTCCACCACCGGCCGGACCTTCCGCTCGGCGCAGAACGCCATCAGGTCGCGGAGTTCGTCCGGGGTGCCCATCGAGGTACCGAGGATCTCCAGTTGCATCGCGAAGACCCGCCGCAGGTTGACCTTCGGCTCGTGCCCGGCGGTGGCGCCGGACACCACGATCCGGGCCATCGGCGCAGCCGACTTCAGCGAGTGGTCGAAGGTCGCCGCCCCGACCGTCTCGATCACCAGGTCGACCCGCTCGGGCAGCCGGGCGCCGGGTTCCAGCGCGGTGGCGCCGAGTGCGGCGATCCGTTCCCGCTTGGCGGCGTCCCGGCTGGTCGCGTAGACCCGCTTGCCGGACGCGACCGCCAGCACCACGGCCGCAGTCGCCACGCCCCCGCCGGCACCCTGCACCAGCACCGCGTCGGCCTCGTCCAGCCGGCCCTTGGTGGTCAGCATCCGCCACGCGGTGAGCCAGGCCGTGGGCAGGCACGCCGCGTCGGCGAAGCTGAGGTCCGCCGGCTTGGGCAGCAGGTTCTCCCGGGGTACGGCGACCCGCTCGGCGAAGGTCCCGGGGAAGTGCTCGGAGAGGATGGAGATCCCACGCGGGTCGCCCGGGTCGGCGATCAGCGGGTAGACGACCACCTCGTTGCCGTCCGGGTCGACGCCGGCCGCGTCACAGCCGAGGATCATCGGCAGCCGGTCGGCGCCGAGGCCCACCCCGCGCAGCGACCAGAGGTCGTGGTGGTTGAGCGAACTGGACCGGACCTCCACCGTCACCCAGTCGTCCGCCGGGTGGACCGGCTCGGGCTGCTCCCCCACGGTCAGCGCGGCGAGCGGGTTGTCGGCGTCGAAGGCGGAGGCATAGGCGGCACGCATGATCCGCACGTTAGCAACGTGCGGAGCTGTTAAGAAGGGCCCCTTCCTATACAGAAAGCGATAAGAAGGGGCCCTTCCTTACATCTCAGCGGCGGGCGACGCCGTCGCGGCGGGCCGCCTCGGCGACGGCCTCGGCGACCGCCGGCGCGACGCGCGGGTCCAGTGCCGAGGGGACGATCGCGTCCACGGTCAGCGAGTCGGCCACCACGGCGGCGATCGCGTCGGCGGCCGCCACCTTCATCCCGTCGGTGATCCGGGTGGCGCGGGCGTCCAGGGCGCCCCGGAAGATCCCGGGGAAGGCCAGCACGTTGTTGATCTGGTTGGGGAAGTCGCTGCGCCCGGTGGCGATCACCGCCACGTGCCGCGCCGCCACCTCGGGGTGCACCTCGGGGGTCGGGTTGGCCAGGGCGAAGACGATGCCACCGGGGGCCATCCCGGCGACCGCCTCCTCGGGGATCTGCCCGCCGGAGACCCCGATCAGCACGTCCGCGTCGCGCAGCGCCACGGTGATGTCGCCGGTACGCCCGGCGGCGTTGGTCGTCGCGGCCAACTCCGCCTTGGCCCCGGTCAGGCCGGTCCGGTCCGGGCCGAGAATGCCGCGCGAGTCGCAGATGACCATGTCGCCGGGGCTGACCCCGCCGGCCACCAGCATCCGGGTCACCGCCACCCCGGCGGCACCGGCCCCGCTGACCACCACCCGCAGGTCGCCGAGCTTGCGGTTGAGCAGCGCGGCGGCGTTGCGCAGGGCGGCCAGCACGACGATCGCGGTGCCGTGCTGGTCGTCGTGGAAGATCGGGATGGGCAGGGCCTCGTCCAGTCGGCGCTCGACCTCGAAGCACCGGGGCGCGCTGATGTCCTCCAGGTTGATGCCCCCGAACGAGGGGGCGAGCGCGGTGACCACCGCGACGATCTCGTCCACGTCCTGGGTGTCCAGGCAGATCGGCACCGCGTCGACATCGGCGAACTGCTTGAACAGGGCGGCCTTGCCCTCCATGACCGGCATGGCGGCCCGGGGGCCGATGTTGCCGAGGCCGAGTACGGCGGAGCCGTCGGTCACCACGGCGACCGTGTGACCTACCCAGGTGTAGTCGTCCACCAGGGCCGGTTCGGCGGCGATCGCCTCACAGACCCGGGCCACGCCGGGGGTGTACGCCAGGGAGAGGTCCTCCCGGCTGGCCAACGGGACGGTCGAGGCGACGGCGAGCTTGCCGCCGGCGTGCAGACGGAAGACGGGATCAGCAGGATCCACAGTGGACGCAGACATCGGTGACTCCAGGGTCTGTCGAGCAGCTGGAATGGCCGGCTCGACACCCGGTCGGCGCTGAGCGGGCACAGCGGTGCGGGGGTCACCCGGGCACCTACCGAGCATAGTTCCGAGGGTGGGTCACGGATGTGAGCAGGGTCATACTCGGGGGTAACGGAACCGCCACCTGGGCCGGGGCCAGTAGCGGGCCACCACCCGGCCCCGTACGTCGAGCACCCCGTAGGCCCGGGAGTCGTCGGCGACCAGCCCGTTGTCCCCCTGCACCCACCAGCCGCCGTCGGTGGCGCGGACCGCCCGCTTGACCACCAGCAGATCGGGACGGCTGCGAAAGACCCCGACCACGATGTCGCCGGGCCGGACCGCCCGGCCGCCGCCCCGGACCAGGAGCGCGTCGCCGTGCCGCAGCGTCGGTGACATGGACGGGCCGGTCACCAGCACGGCGTACAGGGCGGACGGCATCGAGTTCGGCCTCCGGGCCGTAGGGCGGGTGGTGCAGGAGTAATGTCGGCTTGGATCATCGCAAACTTCCCTTGGAGGGTCCTGATGCGACTTCCCCGCATCCTTTCGCCACGCGTCGTTGCCAGCGCCCACTGCGACCTGCCGTGCGGTGTCTACGACCCGGCCCAGGCCCGGATCGAGGCCGAGTCGGTCAAGGCGATCTGTGAGAAGTACCAGGCGAACACCGACCCCGAGTTCCGTACCCGGGCGCTGATCATCAAGGAGCAGCGGGCGGATCTCGTCAAGCACCACCTCTGGGTGCTGTGGACGGACTACTTCAAGCCGGCGCACTTCGAGAAGTACCCGCACCTGCACCAGCTCTTCAACGAGGCGACCAAGCTGGCCGGGGCCAGCGGCGCCAAGGGCTCGGCCGACCCGGCCAAGGCCGACGAGCTGCTCCAGAAGATCGACGAGATCGCGAAGATCTTCCGGGAGACCAAGCAGGCGTGACCCACGCGGTCAACGCACCGACGATCCGGCCGGCACGGGTGACCGACGTGCCGGCCATCGTCGCCATGGTGCACGAGCTGGCCGAGTACGAGCGGGCCCCGGACGAGTGCCACCTGACCGGGGAGCAGCTGCACGCGGCGCTCTTCGGCCCGGCACCCGCGCTCTTCGGCCACGTCGCGGTGGACGCGACGGGCACCCCGGTCGGCTTCGCCCTCTGGTTCCGCAACTTCTCCACCTGGGCCGGCGTACACGGCATCTACCTTGAGGACCTCTACGTCCGCCCGGCGGCCCGGGGCACCGGCGCCGGCCGGCTGCTGCTCGCCACCCTCGCCGCGATCTGCGTCGAGCGGGGCTACCGGCGGCTGGAGTGGTGGATGATCCACTGGAACCCGGCGGCGGAGTTCTACCGGGCCATCGGGGCGGTCCAGATGACCGAGTGGGTGCCGTACCGGCTCAGCGGGGAGGCACTGCGGGCGCTGGCCGGACGCGCCGGGGCGGCGACCGACCCGGCGGGCGTCCGAGAGGGTAGAGTCCCCGTCCAGGGGGATGAGGCGTGACTCAACTGACCGGCCAGTCGACGATCGATGACGACGTCGTGCTGCTGACCGTGCCCGCAGACGGCGGCTACCTCGGCGTGCTGCGTACCGCGACCGCCGGGCTCGCTGCCCGGCTGCACTTCGCCCTCGACGAGATCGAGGATCTGCGAATCGCGGTGGACGAGGCCTGCGCCATGCTGCTCGCCGTCGCCACCCGCGACGCCGAGCTGGACTGCCGGTTCGCGGTGACCGAGGACGCGCTGACCGTCGAGGTGACGGTGCCGACCGTGGCCGGCGCCCGGCTGCCCGCCGAGTCGTCCTTCGCCTGGAAGGTGCTGACCGCGCTGACCACCTCCGCGACGGCGACCATGTCCGGCGGTCGGGCCACCATCGGGCTACTGACCCGGCGCGGCACCGGCCGCTGACCGGGCAACCCAGGCCATCGCGGCACCTCGCCAGCCGGGAACCCACCTGCCCCAGCCCTGTCCGGGCCCCTGGTTCAGGAACGCCCCCTGATCCACTCGGTTTTCAGGAAACCGGGCTGTCTGGCCGAAGCTGACACCGCGACTACCAGGTAAGCGAGTGGATCGCTGGACGGTCGGGGCAGATCGGAGCAGGGAGACAGGTGGCCAGTGTCATCCGGCTGGATAGCCTGCCCTGGTGTGCCGGCACAGACGGTGCAGCTCGACAGGCAGCGACTCGACAGGCGGCGACCCGGAGTCTGCGCCGGAGGTCCGCTGCGGGACGAAACCCACAGGGACAGCCCCTGATCGGCTCGTTTGCGCGGATCACTCGAAGCCGAGGGCCCGGTTGGTCGGGCCGCTCACCAGGAGACCCACCACCAGCAGCCCGAGCAGGGCCAGTGGCACGCCGAGCCAGCCCAGACCGCCCTGCACCATGTAGTAGCCGACCGGCAGCAGCATCAGCTCCAGCACGATCGCCGGCGCCCGGGCCCCGACCCGACGGCGGGCCAGTGCGCCGCCCAGGGCCCAGAGGGCGACCGCGCCGCCGATGGCGAAGGCGGTGATCAGCAGGGCCGAGAGGAGGTCCACCGCGGTCGCCGTGAGGTCCTCGTAGATCAGGAACGCGGCGACCAGGCCGAGCCCGACCGATTCGGCACGGAGCAGCCGGACTGCCCAGTGCAACGGCGGCGGTACCGGGTCGGAGTCGATCGTCACGGGCGCCACGATACCCGGGGTCACGCACGGTACAGTGCCGCCCATGCGGGCCGTCCTGGTGGTCAATCCCAAAGCCACCACCACCAGCGAGCGCAGTCGGGACGTCCTCGTCCGGGCGCTGCGTAGCGAAGTCGACCTCACCGTGCGGTACACCCGGCGCCGGGGACACGCGACCGACCTCGCCCGGGAGGCGGCCGAGCAGGGGGTGGACCTGGTGGTCACCCTCGGTGGCGACGGCACGGTCAACGAGGTGGTCAACGGACTGCTCACCGCCCAGCCGGCGACCATGGACCCGGCCCGACCGTCGGCCGAGCGGCTGCCGGCACTGGCCACCGTCCCCGGTGGCTCCACCAACGTCTTCGCCCGTGCCCTGGGACTGCCCCGGGAGTGGCCGGAGGGGACGAGCATGATCCTGGAAGGGCTGCGGCTGGGCCGGTCCCGGACCATCGGGCTCGGCCGGGCCGACGACCGCTACTTCACCTTCTGCGCCGGCTTCGGACTGGACGCCGCAGTGGTGCACCGGGTGGAGACGTCCCGGCGGAAGGGCCGGGTCTCCACTCCGGCGCTGTATCTACGGTCCGCAATCAGCCACTACTTCGTCGGTAGTGACCGGCGGCACCCGACGATCCGACTGGAGCGCCCCGACGAGCCGGCCGAGGGCGAGTTGGCCACGGTGATCGTGCAGAACACCGCGCCCTGGACCTATCTGGGTGAGCGCGAGGTCAATCCCAACCCGGAGGCCTCGTTCGACCTGGGGCTCGACGTGATGGCGCTGCGTCAGCTGCGGGTGGCCAGTACGGCACGGACGGCGGCCCAGATCCTCTCCCGGCGGCCCGATCCGCACGGCCGACAGGTGTTCCGGCTGCATGACCTGGACGAGTTCATCCTGGTTTCGTCCCGTCCCCAGCCCTTCCAGCTGGACGGGGACTACCTCGGGGAGCGGGAGAAGGTGCGTTTCACATCCGTACCGGCCGCACTACGAGTAATCTGCTGACCCTGGGGTACTGCCTCGGTGTCGGCCCCCCGCATCCGGCAGCGAAGGGTAGGTGCCGGAAATGCCAGCATTGTCGCACGGACTGTACTATATTGATTCTTGGCTGTCGCACGACGGGCACCAGGACGCTCGGGAACCCGGACAAAAGGGTCGTGAGCTTGCTCACCCGTTCGGAGTTTTTCTGAGCGCCACTCTTGACATCGGCAAAGTTCGTGAAAGTATTCACAAGCGAACTTGAGTTACCGGGACATTGCCTGGATATGCTTACTGGGTTGAGCGGGTTCCAGCAGGCCCCTGGCCTAACAGCTTGCTCACGCGCTGCCGAATTGATGGACGCGAACCGTCACCATCGGCTCCGCGGATGCATATAGGAAAAGAAGATCGAGCAACAACTGCCACCCACCAGATTGAGGAGTGTTGCCGCCATGGACTGGCGTCACCATGCTGCCTGCCGCGACGAAGACCCGGAGCTGTTCTTCCCGATCGGGACGTCCGGCCCCGCACTGCTGCAGGTCGAGCAGGCCAAGGCCGTCTGCCGGCGCTGCTCCGCGACCGACGAGTGCCTGAAGTGGGCGCTCGAATCCGGTCAGGACGCTGGCGTCTGGGGCGGAATGAGCGAGGAGGAACGGCGCGCCGTCAAGCGTCGTGGTGGCCTCCGGGTACTGCGCGCTCACTCCGCCTGATCCATCCGTACCAAAGCATCAACGCCCCGGCGGTCTTCCCCCGCCGGGGCGTTCTGCGTCTGCAGCAACCGAACTGATCAGTCAGTCTCTCCCGCACCACTTGAATGGCCTCACTCACATCTGCGGAAATGGCCGTTACCAAGCGCTGCGATCGTCGTTACTAAACGAATACGCGATGACGATCGGCTCCCGGATGCGACCCCGGTCACTTCCCACAGTGCGATGGCGATCACTTTCCGATAAGTGTGGCTGCTTCACATCCGGAAAGACGATCATCGCCGTTATCGACAGTCATCATCCGGTTACGGATCCGACCCGACTCAGGATCAACTCCACCAACTCCGGAGCGTCACCGAGCGGCGCCGCCACCGCCACCGCACCCGCGTCCCGGGCCGCGACGGCAGCGGCGTCGTAGAGCCGCCCAGGGGCGAGGAAGTAGGCCGCTGCCGCCACCCTGCGGGCACCGGCCGCCCGGAGCCCCTGCACCGCCACATCGACGGTGGGTGGGGCCGCTGAGGCGTACGCGGGGACACAGGGCACCCCGAGCGCCGCCCCGAGCCTCTCCGCGACCCGCTCCACGGTCAGCCGGGCGGCGGCATCCCGGGTACCGGCCGCCGCCAGCACCACCGCGTCGAAGCCGTCCGGCGCCGCCTCGGTCAGCCGGCGGCGCAGCCCGGCGAGGAGTGCACCGTGCACCGGACCGGACCGGGCCGGCATCCCGTCCGCCGGACCGGGTTCCGGCCCGAGGACCCGGGTGACCCGGACCGGGATCCGCAGACCCGCCGAGCGGGCCTGCTCCACGGCCGCCGGAACATCCACCCGACCGTGGTAGGCCGCGGTCAGCAGCAGGGGCACCAGTACCGCACAGGGGTGCCCGCCGGCCTCCAGGTCACCGAGCACGGCGTCCGGCGCCGGAATGGTGTGGTCGAGATAGCTCTCCCGAACCGCGAGGTCGGTGACGGCCGTACGGACCGCCCGGGCCAGCGCCCGGGTGGACGCGGCGGCGCGCGGGTCCCGGCTGCCGTGGGCAACCAGGACCAGCGCGCCGCCCGACCCGACAGTCAGAGGTGCAGACCGCACTCGGTCTTCTCGAACATCGCCCACCGGCCGGCCCGGGGGTCCTCACCGGCCTTCGTACGGCGGGTGCACGGCCAGCACCCGATGGAGCTGTAGCCCTGCCGGAACAGATCGTTGACCGGCACGTTCCACCGGCGGATGTACGCGTCGACCTCCGCCTGGCTCCACGCCGCGATCGGGTTGACCTTGACCTTGCCGCGCCGCGTGTCGAACGCCACCACCGGCGTGTTGGCCCGGGTCGGCGACTCGTCCCGGCGCAGTCCCGCCGCCCAGGCGTCGTACCCGTCGAGCGCCCGCTCCAGCGGCTCGACCTTGCGCAGCTGGCAGCAGTTGTCCGGGGACTTGTTGAACAGCCGGGGACCGTACTCGCCGTCCTGCTGCCCCACCGTCATCCGGGGCCGGATGGACCGCACGTTGACCGGCAGGGTGCGGGCCACCTCGTCGCGTACCCGCAGCGTCTCCGGGAAATGCAGCCCGGTGTCGAGGAAGACCACGTCGACCCCGGGCGCCACCCGGGAGACCAGGTGGGCCACCACCGCGTCCGCCATCGAACTCGTGACGCAGAACCGGTCGCCGAACGTCTCCGCCGCCCAGCGGGCGATCTCCAGAGCCGGCGCACCCTCCAGGTCCCGCCCGGCCGCCTCGGCCAGGGCGCGCAGTTCGTCGGCCGGGCGCCGGACCGGGTCGGCACCGGTGGGAGCGCCACCGAGCTGGACCAGACCGAGGCCCACCGCAGAAACCCGGGTCATGACGAAACCACCGCCCCCCGGGCAAGCAGACCGGTGAACTTCACGGTGAAGACCCGGGTGCAGGCGTGACACTCCCAGGCGCCGTGCGACTGCTCGTTGGGGCGCAGGTCCTCCTCGCCGCAGTACGGGCAGTAGAGCGGCGCGGCTCTGTTCTCGCTCATCGCGTCACCTCGCTCATCGCAACTCTTCCTCGTCGGCCCGGTGGACCCACTGGGCGAACGTCTCGCCCTCGGTCCGACCGGCCAGGTAGTGCCGGGCCAGTCGTTCGACGTACCCGGGAAGCTCCTCTGCGGTGGTCTTCAGGCCGCGCAGCTTGCGGCCGAAGCCCGCGCTCTGGCCGGCCGCCATGCCCAGTCCCCCACCCAGGTGGACCTGGAAGCCCTCCACCTGACGGCCGTCCGGGCCGACCACCAGCTGACCCTTGAGACCGATGTCGGCGGTCTGGGTCCGGGCGCAGGCGTTCGGGCAACCGTTGATGTGGATGGAGATGTCCGCGTCGAACCCGCGCAGCTGCTCCTCCAGCCGGGCCACCACCTCCTCGCCACGCGCCTTGGTCTCGACGATGGCGAGCTTGCAGTACTCGATGCCGGTGCAGGCCATGGTGCCGCGCCGCCAGGCCGACGGGAACGCCTCCAGTCCGATCCCGCGCAGCGCGCCGACCAGCGAGTCGGTCCGGTCCGCCGGCACGTCCAGCACCAGCAGCTTCTGGTACGGGGTGAGCGCGACCCGGCCGCTGCCGTGCGCCTCGACGATGTCGGCGAGCTGGGCGAGCTGCCCGCCGGAGACCCGACCGACCACCGGGGCGGCGCCGACGTAGTACCGGCCGTCCCGCTGGGCGTGTACCCCGATGTGGTCGACCGGCTTCTCCGGCAGCGCCGGCGGCGGCCCGTCCAGCAGGGCCCGGCCCAGGTACTCCTTCTCCAGTACCTCCCGGAACTTCGCCACGCCCCAGTCGGCGACCAGGAACTTCAGCCGGGCGCGGTGCCGCAGCCGGCGGTAGCCGTAGTCCCGGAAGATTCCGACCACCCCGGCCCAGACGTCCGGTATCTCGGCCAGCGGCACCCAGACCCCGAGCCGCTGGGCGAGCATCGGGTTGGTCGACAGGCCGCCACCGACCCAGAGGTCGAAACCCGGACCGTGGTCGGGGTGCTCGACGCCGAGGAACGAGATGTCGTTGACCTCGTACGGGGTGTCGACCAGCCAGGAGATCGACGACTTGAACTTGCGGGGCAGGTTGGAGAACTCGGGGTCGCCGACGTACCGCTGGATGATCTCGTCGATCGCCGGGGTCGGGTCCACCACCTCCGCCTCGGCGACCCCGGCGACCGGGCTGCCGAGCACGATCCGGGGACAGTCACCGCACGCCTCGGTGGTCTGCAGGCCGACCGACTCCAGCTGGCGCCAGATCTCCGGCATGTCCTCGACCCGGATCCAGTGGTACTGGATGTTCTGCCGGTCGGTGATGTCGGCGGTGTCGCGCGCGTAGCGCTGCGAGATGTCCGCGATCACCCGTAGCTGGGCCAGGGTGAGCTGTCCGCCGTCGATGCGGACCCGGAGCATGAAGTACTCGTCCTCCAGCTCGTGCGGCTCCAGCACGGCGGTGCGCCCGCCGTCGATGCCGGCCTTGCGCTGGGTGTAGAGACCCCACCAGCGGAACCGGCCCCGCAGGTCGGACGGGTCGATGGAGGCGAAGCCCCGGTGCGCGTAGATGTTCTCGATCCGGGCCCGGACGTTGAGCGGGTTGTCGTCCTTCTTGTTGCGCTCGTTCGGGTTGAGCGGCTCCCGGTGACCCAGCGCCCACTGCCCCTCACCGCGCGGCCGACGCGGCGCGCGGGCGG
Organism: Micromonospora sp. CPCC 206060; assembly: GCF_036906895.1. Lineage (NCBI taxonomy): Bacteria > Bacillati > Actinomycetota > Actinomycetes > Micromonosporales > Micromonosporaceae > Micromonospora > Micromonospora sp. CPCC 206060. The sequence goes on along the minus strand of NZ_JBAKHU010000005.1, from coordinate 113,546 downwards.
CGGAAGTGGCCGGGGTGGTGGGCTCGCCGGCCTGGGCCGGGATGCTGCTGACCGCCATCGCGGCGTCCTCCGTTGTCTGCTGTGGCGAATGGCTCGTGGAGCGCGAACGCGACGGCCAGCCCGGAATGGGGGGCTGTGGACAACGATGTCGAGAGAGCCGGCGCGGTGCGCGCCCGAGACACAGGGGTCGGGCGTCGTCAGTGGGCCGGACAGATCGCGCTGCGGACGCGGCCGTAATCGACGTGGCGGCGGGCCACGAAGCGGCGTTCCACAGCGGCGGTCATGCCGTTATGCTGCCACACCACCGTGGTCACGGCCAATGAATGCATGGTCCATCCCACATCACGGATCAGCTTTCCGGGGTCCGGCTAGGGGGTGTGCCCCAGGGCGGCATTTGCGCCGATCCGCCGCCGGCGGGGCGGGCCGGGATGACACGCTCGGCGCATGGGGCTGAGCCGGTACGGCTGGATCTGGCCGGTGCTGACCGCACTCGCCGTGACCGGGTACCGGCTGACCGGCGCCCAGCCGTGGCGGGACGAGCTGGCCACCTGGAGCGCCGCCGGCCGGGACGTCGACGACCTGTTCCGGATGGCCGGCACCATCGACGCGGTCAACGCCCCGTACTACCTGTTCATGCACGGCTGGACAGCGGTCTTCGGTGACTCGGTCGCCGCCCTGCGGGCCCCCGCCGTGCTCGCCACCGCCGCTGCGGCCGGGCTGGTGGCGGTACTCGGCAGGCTGCTCTTCTCGGCCCGGACCGGACTGGTCGCCGGTCTGTTCTACGCGGTAGTCCCGAGCACCTCCCGGTACGCCCAGGAGGCGCGCTCCTACGCCCTGGCCACCGCGTTCGCCCTGCTCGCCTCGGTCCTGCTGGTACGCGCGCTGCGCCGGCCGACGCCCGCGCGTTGGCTCGGGTACGCGCTCGCGGTGACCGTCCTCGGCCTGACCCACCTGGTGGCGCTCACCCTGCTCGCCGGCCACGCAGCGGGGGTGCTGGCGGCCGGCCGGGGGCGCCGGGACCGGTGGTGGGGCTGGCTGCTCGCCGTGGTGCCGGCGGTGCTCGCGCTGACCCCGCTGGTGGTGCTCGGCCGCGGTCAGCAGGGCCGGCAGCTGGACTGGGTGGACCCGCCGACCCCGGGTGACCTGGCCGCGCTCCCCGGCGTCCTCGCGCAGAGCGGCCAGGTCGGCGGGCTGCTGCTCGGCCTGGCCACGCTCGGGGCGGTCAGCCGGGGTCGGCGGGGGCTCGCCGTCGCCGGATGCGTGCTGCTGCCCACCGTGCTGCTCCTCGTCGCCGGCCTGGCCACCCCGCTGTGGGTACCGCGCTACCTGACCTTCACGGTGCCCTTCGGCTGCCTGCTCGCCGCCGTCGCACCCGGCACGCTGCGGCTGCGCGCCGCGCTTCTGGTGGTCGCCGTCACCGCCCTGCTCGGGGTTCCCGAACAGCTCGCCCTGCGGCGTACCCACGAATGGCCCCGGACCGCTCCGGTCGACTACGCCGGAGCCGCCCGGATCATCGCCGACGGGCAGCGCCCCGGGGATGCGGTCGTCTACTCGCCCCGGGACGGCTGGCGGTTCCTGGACCTGGCAATGGCGTACCACCTGCGCGGGCGGCCCCAGCCCCGGGACGCGCTGCTGGTGCGGGACCAGGCCGCCCGGGGTGACCTCTGGGTCGACGAGTGCGCCGACCCGGCACCGTGCCTGGCCGGCCACGACCGGGTGTGGCTGCTGGTCGCCGGTACCCCGGCGGATCCGCCCGGGGCGGTCACCGGGGCCAGGGGCGCGGCACTGCGCACCGGTTACCGGACCGAACGGAGCTGGCGGGTCCCCGGACTCACCGTGGCGCTGCTGACCCGACGCTGAACCCGGTCCCTACCCGCGACGCGGGCGGCGCCGCCACCCACCGGCGGCGCCTCAGCGGACCCGGGCGGCGCGCGGGGGGTGCCTCAGCGGACCCGGGCGGCGGCCAGCGGGACGATCAGCACCGCCTCGGTGCCACCGCCGGCCCGGTTCCGCAGCTCGATGGTGCCGCGCAGCTCCCCGGTGGCCAGCGCCCGGACGATCTGCAGACCGAGCCGCCCGGAGGAGTCCGCGTCGAACTGCTCGGGCAGGCCCCGACCATTGTCCGCGACGGTGACGTGCAACTGCTTGCGGAACCGGTGGGCGGAGACCACCACCTCGGCCCCGCCCATCGCCGGCTCACCCTCACCCGGCGGCGGGAAACCGTGTTCGACCGCGTTGAGCAGCAGCTCGTTGAGGACCATCACCAGGGACGTGGCGATCTCGGCGGGTAGCACCCCGAAGGTGCCCTCCCGGCGCATCCGGACCGCCACCTCGGTCGCGGCCACCTCGGTCGCCGCGCTCGCCACCCGGTCGACGATCCCGTCGAACTCGACCGCCTCGTCGCTGGACATGGAGAGGGTCTCGTGCACCAGGGCGATCGAGGCGACCCGACGTACCGACTCCTCCAGCGCGACCTTGGCGGCCGGAATGCCGACCCGGCGGGCCTGGAGCCGCAGCAGCGCCGCCACGGTCTGCAGGTTGTTCTTCACCCGGTGGTGGATCTCCCGGATGGTGGCGTCCTTGGTGATCAGCGCCCGGTCCCGGCGGCGTACCTCGGTGATGTCGCGGACCAGCACCAGGGCGCCGATCGGCACTCCGGCGGGCATCAGCGGCAGGGCCCGGGTGAGCATGGTGGCACCCCGGGCGTCCAGCTCCCGGCGCGGCGGGGCCTCGCCGCGCAGCGCAGCGAGCATCCCGTTGGCCACGTCGGTGCCCTCCAGCGGGTCGGTGGCGAGCCGCTGGTTCAGCGCCGCGAGATCCTCACCGACCAGGTGGGCGGAGAACCCCAGCCGCCGGTACGCCGACTGCGCGTTCGGGCTGGCGTAGGTGACCTTGCCGTTGGCGTCCAACCGGATCAGCCCGTCACCGACCCGGGGCGCCGAGGTGGTCTCGCCGGGGTGCCGGGGCGGCGGGAACGTGCCGTCGGCGACCATCTGGGCCAGGTCGTCGGCGGTGGTGAGGTAGTTCAGTTCGAGCTGACTCGGGGTCCGGGCGGTGGAGAGGTTGGTGTCCCGGCCGACCACCGCGATCACCTCGGAGTCCCCGTCCCCGCGACGCAGCCGTACCGGGATCGCCTCGTGCCGGGCCGGCACGTCGCCGTACCAGACCGGGTCGCCCTCCCGCCAGATCCGGCCCTGGCTGTAGGCGATGGTCAGGTGGGCGATCTCCGGCCCGCCGACGATCCGCCCGACCTGGTCGTCCTGGTACGCGGTCGGCGCGGTGGTCGGCCGGACCTGGGCGACGCAGAGGAACGTCTCGTCGTTGTCGACGGGTACCCAGAGCAGCAGGTCGGCGAAGGAGAGGTCGGACAGGAGCTGCCAGTCCCCGGCCACCCGGTGCAGATGGTCGATGTCGGCGGGCCGGAGGTTGGTGTGCTCCTCAGCAAGGTCGCGCAGCGTGGACACGGGGCAAGCCTGCCACGCCCCCGGCCGGACCACCGGTCAAGGGCCCACTGTCGCCGGCCGCCGGTCGCGGGCCACCGGCGACCGGGGAGGTCACAGCGTGGTGGTGACCTTCTTCAGCCCACGCGGCGCGTCCGGGTCCTCGCCCCGGGCCAGCGCCAGGGCCAGGGCGAGCTGCTGCAGCGGCAGGATGTCGAGCAGCGGGGCGTACCGCTCGTCGATCTCGGGCACGCCCAGCCGGGCGGTCGCCCCGGCGATGTCGGCGGAGCCGACGGTGACCACGTCCGCGCCGCGTTCACCGAGGCGGGGCAGCACCTCGCGCATCGAGTCGCCGCCCGGGCCGGAGCCGACCACCGCGAGCACCGGCACGTCCGGGTCGGTCATCGCCAGCGGGCCGTGCAGCAGGTCCGCCCCGGAGAAGGCGAGCGCGGGCAGGTACGAGGTCTCCATCAGCTTCAGCGCCGCCTCCCGGGCTGTCGGGTAGGCGTACCCCCGACCGGTGGTGACCAGCCGGGCGGCGAACCGGTAGCGGTGGGCGAGCTGGGCCGGGGTCCGGTCGGCCAGGGTGCGCTCGGCGAGCCCGGGGAGCGTGTCGAGGGCGGCCCGCTCGGCGGCGGGCAACACCCCGTCACCGGCCCGTACGCCCTCGATGAGCATCAGCAGCGCGAGCAGTTCGGCGGTGTACGTCTTGGTGGCGGCGACCGCGCGTTCGTGCCCGGCGCAGACGTCGACGGAGAGTTCGGCGATGCCGGCGAGCGGCGACGAGGGGGCGTTGGTCACCGCGACGGTGAGCGCCCCGGCGGCCCGGGCCACCCGGAGCACCTCGGCCAGGTCGGCGGAGCCACCACTCTGGCTGACCCCGACGACCAGCGCGTCGGAGAGGTCGGGGCGGGCGCCGAAGAGGGTGATGGCGCTGGGCGAGGCGAGCCCGGCCGGCAGGCCGAGCCGGATCTCGGTGAGGTACGCGGCGTAGAGCGCGGCGTGGTCGGAGGTCCCCCGGGCGGTGAACACCACGTGCCGGGGGCTGCGGGCGGCGATGACGGCGGCCACCTCGGCGATCGCGGCGACGGGCCCGGTCTCCAGCAACCGGGCGTACCCGGCCGGCTGCTCCGCGATGTCGGCGGCCATTCCGGCCCCTGATTGTGTCACCCGTACCTCTCCTCACGTCTACGATTGCGCGTTTGCCGCGCATTTGGTGCTCAGTCTTGCACGGTTTCGCCGGTACGAGCAATCCATCGAACACCAATGAGCAGTTGATCACCAATAACCGCGATCATGGCCTAGGCTGCGCTGCGCAACATGACGGGACCGAACCGTGAGCGAGAGGCCGACGTGTCGGAGGGAATGGACGATCCGCGCCTGAGCGCCGAGGGTGAACTGGCGCTGGCGCGGCTGGCACTGGCCGAAGGCGACCTGTCCCACGCCGCCGGTCATCTCGCCGTCGCGCTGACCCATGCCCCCACCATGCCCGAGGTGCATGAGGTACTGGCCCAGATCGCGGTCCGCGACCAGGGCGGGATCGACCTGTTCCCGCTGGACCGGCATGCCTTCATCGGTGCGGTGGTGGCCCGGGCGCACCTGCTCGCCGCCGCCGGCCGACCCGCCGAAGGGCTGGAACTGCTGGCCGCCGCGACCGCGCACGCACCCGAGGCGGACTGGGCCGGAGTGCCCTGGGTGGTCGCTCCCGACCTCGGTCTCCGGATCACCCCTGATGTCGCCGCGCGGGTGCTGATGGGGCTCTGCGCCGCACTGCCGGACCCGGTACCGGCCGCGAACCGCCCGCCGCTGACGCCGTACCTCGCCCTGGCCCGCCACGCCGTCACCGCGCATCCGACGCACGGCCTGCTGCTCGGCGCGGCCTCCGCGCTGGCCCGCCGGCTCGGCGAGGTGGACCTGGCGCTCGACTGGGCACAGCGGGGCGTCGAGGCGGCGCCGTCGAAGCTCGGCGAGGTCTGGCTCGGGTACGCCTACCGCAGCGCCGACCGGTTGGAGGAGGCGCTCGCCGCGCTGGAACGCGCCGTCGAGCACGACCCGGACGACCTGTCGGTGTACGCCGACATCGCCGGCACCCTCGCCGACCACGGCCGGTTGGAAGCGGCGTTGACCTGGACCGACCGGGCGCTGGAGCGCGACCCGACCTTCGACTGCGCGGTGCACACCGCGCACCGGCTGCGCTACCGGCGGGACGGGGAACTGCACCACCTGGTCGGGCTGGCCGACTTCCAGCGGGAGCATCCGGACGACTCACACGAGCACAGCGACCTGGCCGAGTGCTGCCAGGGGCAGCCCTGGCTGGGACAGCTCCCGACGGCCGGCGAGGCGGTGGTGGACGCGCTGCGACGGGTACTCGCCGCCGGTGGCACCGGCGACCGGGCGGACGTGGTCGGCGAACTCCGGCTGAGCGGGCTGGAGGCACCGAGCGCACTACAGGCGGTGGGGGCCGCCCTGCCCGGCCTGACCCTGATGGTGGCCGGGATCGCCGAGCCGGACCTGCGCCAGCCCCGTCGGCCCGGGGTCCGGCAACTGTGGCGCTGGGTGGACACCGCGCCGGAGCCGGTCCTGGCGTCCCCGTCGGACGAGGCGGTACGGCAGATCCGGCAGCTCGCCCATCCGGCCTGGCCGCACCCACCGGCCGCCTACGACGCGGCGGTACGGCTGGCCACGCTGACCGTGGACGACCTGTTGGCGCTGCTGGTGCACCCGCCCGCTCCGCCGGCCACCCCGCTCGGTCGGGCGCTCACCGAGCACGACCCGACGCTCTGGGTACGGTGCGTCCAGGTGTGGGCGTGCCTGGGGCTGCTGCACCACCGCACCGACGAGCCGTGGGCGGACTCGGCCCGTCGGGCCGTCCTGCTCGACCTGGTCTGGGGGGTCGAGGACTGGATCACCGAGGCGGCCCTCTTCGCCCTGGTCACCGCGGCCTGGGTGGACCCCTCGGTACGCCCGGACGTGGCCCGGATCGCCGCGGAACGGCTTGCCGACGTGATCGCGGTGGCCCGTCGGCGGCCGGTGTCGATCGCGGAGTCGCTGGCCCGGCTCGTCCTGGCCGCCCCCGGACTCGACCCGACCGTGGCGGCCACCGCCCGGGACCTGATCACCGCACAGTCCACCCCGGCGGCCGGTACGTCGACACCGACCCCCGGGGTACTACGCCGCCTGTTGCGCCGCCTCACCTTCTGGCGCTGACTCCCTGCTCCCTGACCCCGCTGACCCCGCTGACCCCGCTGACCAGTCGATCATGAGGTTGACGGCCTTCCGGATCTCCAGGGTGGCCGTCAACCTCATGGTCAACCGCAGGGGGGTGCCGGCGTGGACGAGGGTGGGTGGGTCAGTGCAGCGGGGTGGAGGCGAGGGCGGTCTCGGCCTGTTCCTCCGGAGTCTGTCCGGCATTCCGGCCCACGGCACCACCGGTACCCCGGCCCACGGCACCACCGGCACCGTGACCGGACGGGCCGTCGGCATCCTGGTCCGCAGGCTCCGCGGCGGACGGCTCGTTGGTGCCGCGTAGCGGGATCTCCTTGATGAACCAGGCGAGCACCGGCACCGCGACGGCGAAGAGCACCGCCCAGACGAAGACCCCGGAGATGGCGTCGGCGAGCCCGCCGAGTACGGCGAACCGCTCCGCCGGATCCAGCGCCCGCAGCGTGTCCAGGTTGAACGAGGCGCCCTCACCACCGCCGCTGAACGCCGCACCGGCGGCCGAGTCACCGAGCCGGTTGGCGAAGATCGCGCCGAAGAGCGAGATACCGAAGGATCCGCCGATGGACCGGAAGAAGGTGGCCGCCCCGCTCGCCGCCCCGAGGTCCCGCTGCTCGACGCTGTTCTGCGCGATCAGCATCGAGGTCTGCATCAGGAAGCCCATCCCGGCGCCGAGCACCACCATGTAGAGCGAGGACTCGACCTTGCTGGTGTGCACGTCGAGCATGGTCAGCAGCCCCAGGCCGGCCGTCATCAGCACACCACCGACGATCGGGTAGATCCGGTACCGGCCGGTCCTGGTGATGGCCCGGCCGACGACGATCGAGACGACCAGCATGCCGAACATCAGCGGGAGCAGCAGCAGACCGCTGTTGGTGGCCGAGGCGCCCTGCACGGTCTGCTGGAACATCGGCAGGAAGTTCATCGCGCCGAACATCCCGAAGCCGAGCAGGAACCCGATGATCGAGATCAGCGCGAAGTTGCGGTTGGTGAAGAGACCGAGCGACAGGATCGGTTCCGGCGCCCGCCGTTCCACCAGTGCGAAGACCGCCAGGGCGAGCACGGCCAGCGCGGCCAGCCCGAGGATCTGCGGCGACGTCCAGTCGTACTCGTTGCCACCCCAGGTGGTGATCAGCACGATCGCGGTGATGCCCACGGAGAGCAGGGCGGCGCCGAGCCAGTCGATCCGGTGCTCGGTGCGGTACTTCGGCAGCCGCAGGGTGGCGACGAGCAGCACCAGAGCCACCCCGCCGAGCGGCAGGTTGACGTAGAACGCCCAGCGCCAGGAGAGGTGATCGGTGATGAAGCCGCCGACAAGCGGCCCGGCCACCATGGCGATGGCCATGATGCCGGCCATCATGCCCTGGTAACGCCCCCGCTCCCGGGGCGGCACCAGGTCGCCGATGATGGCCATGACACCGACCATCAGGCCGCCGGCACCGAGCCCCTGGAGGGCCCGGAACCCGATGAGCTGGATCATGCCGTCCTGCGGACCGCCGAACAGCGCGGATCCGGACATGCCGCAGAGCGCGGAGGCGACCAGGAAGATCGCCACCGAGGTGAGGAAGACGCTCTTGCGGCCGTACAGGTCGCCGAGCTTCCCCCAGATTGGCGTGGAGACCGTGGTACCGAGCACGTAGGCCGTGACCACCCAGGTGAAGTGGTCCAGCCCGCCGAAATCCCCGACGATCCGGGGCAGCGCGGTGCTGACGATCATGTTGTCGAGCATCGCGAGCATCATCGCGATCATGAGACCGAAGAGCACGACCCTGACGTTGGGTCGTTGCTCGGCCACGGTTTCAGTCATGGGTAGGCTCCCCCTGAGATTTTGCTGACTTACTTGCCGCCCGGCTAGCTAGCTTACTAGCCGGACGGTAAGTTGGCGTCGACTCGACCGTCAAGCGGGATAGGGGCATTCGGTGATCGAGAGCACAGGGGGCACCCGGGGCCGCATCCGGGCCGTCGCGCTTGAGCTCTTCACCGAGCAGGGGTACGAGAAGACCTCGCTGCGCGAGATCGCCGAACGGTTGGGCGTCACCAAGGCCGCCCTCTACTACCACTTCCGGAGCAAGGACGAGATCGTCTCCAGTTTCGTGGAGGAGCGGCTCGACCGGATGGACGAGTTGATCGCCTGGGCCGAGGGGCAGCCGGCCACCCTGGCCAACCGGCGCGAGCTGCTCTCCCGGTACGCCGAGACAATGTTTGCCGACGAGCAGCCGTCGGTGATGCGGTTCTTCGAGCAGAACCAGACCGCACTGAAGAACCTCGTCGCCGGGCAGCAGATGCGGGAACGGCTGCTGCAACTGGCCGACGTCCTGGCCCGGGGGGACGATTCACCACAGGCCCAGCTCCGGGCCGTGCTGTCGTTCTTCGCGATCCACAGCAGCTGGTTCACCCTGCGCGCGCCGGACATCACCGACGTGGAACGGAAGCGGATCGCCCTGGAGGTCGCCGAGGAACTGCTGGCCGGCATCAGGGAGGGCTGAGCGGCAATCAGGGAGGGTTGACCGGCAATCAGGGAGGGTTGACCGGCACCGCCACCCGACCCGGCCGACGCTGTCCGAACGGCCGACGTTATCCGGATGCCGGACGGTAGCCGGACCGGCCGGACGGCGATCCGACACCGGCCGGGACCGGGTCACCGCCGGTCAGGTCCAGCCGGAGCGCCATCAGGTCCACACCCGGCGCCGGGGACCAGTCCCGCTCGGGTATCCGGGTGAAGCCCAGCCGGGTGTAGATGCGCTGGGCGGCGCCGGCGAACCCCTGCCGGGTGCAGATCACCAGCGCCCGGCAACCCAACCGGACGGCCCGTTCGGCGCACGCCCGGATCAGCAGCTCCCCGGCACCGCGCCCCTGCGCCTCGGGGTGCACCGCCAGCATCCGGAACTCGGCCTCACCGGGGCCGGAGATTTCGGCGTACCGGCTGCCCGGCAACACGAACGTCACCGAGCCGAGCAGTTCCCCGGTGGCCGGATCCGCAGCGACCAGGACCGTACCGTTACTGGCCCGGGTCGCCACATCCGCGAGTACCGTCGAATAGCCGTCGTCGCTCTCCAACTGACCGTCGGCGCGGTAGGCGGCGAGGGTCAGTCGGGCGACCGCCGGGAAGTCGGCGGGCTCGGCGGTCCGCACGAGCGGGCTGGTCAACCGATCACCGCGATCAGATCACCGTCCTGCACCACGTCACCCTCGTTCACCGCGAGCTGCGCGACGACGCCGTCGGACTCCGCCACCACCGGGATCTCCATCTTCATGGACTCCAGGATGACCAGCGTGTCGCCCTCGGACACCGTGTCCCCGGTGGACACGACCACCTTCCAGACGTTCGCCACCATCTCGGCGCGGATTTCCTCGGCCACGGCGCGGCCCTCCCTCGTCAGCGAGTGTGCATGCGAACGGTATCCAATCATGTGCCGGCCCACGCCAGTGGCCGAGCGGACGCGACTAGCATCAGCGGGTCGGAGCCGCCACGGGGGCCCGGCGGCGCCGCGGCCGTACCCACGCGGACGATGACCAGCGAACAAGGAGGTCGACATGGCCAAGAAGGCCCGGAAGAAGAAGGCCCGGAAGAAGAGCTCGGCGAACCACGGCAAGCGCCCCAACTCCTGAGCCGGCGAAACAACGTACGGCCCGGATCCGATGGATCCGGGCCGTACACCGTGTGTCGATCGGGTCAGCCTGGCCGCACTCCCCGCGACCCCGGCCACGGCCGGCGCGGATTGCCCGGTGGGTTCCCCCGTCTTTCCGCTGGGCTATTCCTGACGGCCTCTCAGTCGGCGAGTTCCCGGGACTCCGAACTCTCGAAGACCACCAGTTCGCTGAGCCGGACCCGGAGCCGCTCGCGCAGTTCCGTCGGAGCGGTCTCGTTGCCGCAGCAGCGGGCGACGAGAGCCTTGACCTCCTGCTCGATGCCGTACTCCCGCAGGCACGGTCCGCACTCGTCGAGGTGGTGCCGGATCAGTTCACGCCGCTCGTCGACGCATTCCAGATCCAGGTAGAGGTAGACCTCGGCGAGCACCTCGCGGCAGTCGGTCTCGTGCGGATCTCCGCAGCTCACGTCATACCTCCCGGCTCGCCGCAGCGGTCGACCCACCCGGCTGGGCGGCCGTGAAGCCACGCTCGGCGGCATAGCGCTCAAGCAGCTTACGCAGATTGCGCCGACCACGGTGCAACCGGGACATCACCGTACCGATGGGTGTACCCATGATGTCGGCGACCTCCTTGTACGAAAAGCCCTCGACGTCGGTCAGGTAGACCGCCAGCCGGAACTCCTCGGGCAACTGCTGGAGCGCCTCCTTGACGTCGGTGTCCGGCAACCGGTCCAGCGCCTCGGTCTCCGCCGAACGCAGGCCGCTGGAGGTGTGCGACTCGGCCTCGGCGAGCTGCCAGTCGGTGATCTCCTCGGTGGGCGCCTGGATCGGCTGGCGCTGCCGGCGACGGTAGGAGTTGATGTAGGTGTTGGTCAGGATCCGGTAGAGCCAGGCCTTCAGGTTGGTGCCCTGCTCGAACTGGTGGAAGGCCGCGAAGGCCTTCAGGTACGTCTCCTGGACCAGGTCCTCCGCGTCGGCCGGGTTACGGGTCATCCGCAGCCCGGCAGCGTAGAGCTGATCGACGAAGGGCAGTGCGTCCCGCTCGAAGCGAGCCCGTCGCTCGTCCGTCTTCTCGGTGGTCAACCGCACATCTCCTCGCGTCGGCTGCTGTCTCGCCGAGGATACGCGCAACGGCCGGGCCGTAGATTCACTTCCGCCGGGTGTGCTGGTACTCACCGCAGCTCCGACGGCCGGCGGTGACACCGGCCACGCCGGACCGTGCAACAGCTCTCGCAGCTGTTCCGCCTGCCTGTCGCAGTCCGGGCTCCGTGTCTCGGTCGGCACCGGTCAACCCCCTCGCCTCGGTGTTGCTCCCGAAAGGGGGTAACACCCGGCCACCGGCGGCGCATTCCACCCACCGCCCTCTCCCTGGTCCCGGCGACCACCGGGAGTCACCGCCGGGACCAGGAAGGACCTGGGAGGATGGCGCGGTCGGCGGGCACGCCGGCCGGCACCACCGAATGCAACGACCTGCGCCGGCCAGGGAAACGCCCGGCGTACCCGCCGGATCATCCGGGCAACGGTTCAGCGGGCCCAGCCGTACGCCCGCAGCCACCCGAGCACCACCGCCGCCGTACCCGCCGGGTCGCGCCGTAGGTCGTGCCGTTCACCGGGGCGCACCTCGACCCGTACCGTCCCGGACGCAGCCGGCAGGCCGAACGGGTCCCGGTCGCCGTTGACCACCAGCGTGGGCAGCCCGGTGGCCAACTCGTCGGCCCGGCTGCGCTCGGGGCGACCCGGCGGGTGCAGCGGGAAGGCCAGCGCCAGCACCGCGTCCGCACCGAGCGTCACGGCGGTCCGGCAGGCCACCCGGGCACCGCTGGAACGTCCGCCGACGACCAGCGGGACGCCGGGCCGGAACCGCTCCCGCAGGTGCCGGAGCACGGTCGTCCAGGCCTCGTCGAGGTGACCCGCCGGGGCGGGCGCGCGACGCCCGGCGACCCGGTACGGCTGGGTCACCCGGGCCACCAGCACCCCGGCGTCCTGCGTCGCGCCGGTCACCGCGACCAGATCCGGGGCGTCGGTGTCCCCACCCGCACCGTGTCCGAGAACGAGCAGGCTCAACGGCTCGCCGGCCGGGTGGTCCAGGTCGACCCGGGCAGGGCCACGCGACGTTTCGATCCGCTGGGTCTCGTCGGGCACCGGGTCATTGTGCCGCCCGGTTCGGTCACCGGGCGGAGGACGGCTCAGCGGCTGAGCGGCATCAGGGTGAGCAGGCGGTCGCGCACCGGGGGACCGGCGTCGTCGGCCGCGTCCGGATCGGGTACCACCTCACTGCGCCAGGCCACCAGCATCGCCCGGCGTTCCCGGGGTGTCGTGCCACCCCACACGCCGTGGCAGTCGCCGACCTCCAGCGCCCAGGCCAGGCAGGGCCCCTGCACGTCGCAGGTCCGGCAGAGCGCGATGGCGGTGTCCGCCGGCTCGTTCGGCGCCGGGAAGAATGTCTCCGGATCGACGCTCTGGCAGGTGCCTCGGGTACGCCAGGCGTCGTCCAGTCGTCGTTCACTGATCGCACGCAGCAACCTCGGGTCACGTCGTGCGGCATCCACCTCATGCGGACGGGGCATTCGCGCCCGTGTCATCCACCCACCTCCCCCGTGGGACCGGCCCATCGATGAACATCGCCCGCCCCGTGCGAATCGACACCCACCACCGGCGCTGTGTTCTATCGCACTTAGCGGGGACGGGACAAGGGTTCACCGGAAACTGGCCTAATTAATTGGCCGACGATCCGGTTGGAATGATGGCAAATTAGTACGCGACAATGCGACCGAAGGCGATCAGAACAGCGTCATTTCCGCCGGGTCGGCGGTCGCCCGGGGCGACGGTACGGACACCCGCTCGATGAGCTGCGGACCGTTGTTGCGGACGTTGCCGACGGCTGCCCCGACCGGCCGGATCTCGATCCCGGCCAGCCACTCCTCGTCCGGCGCGACCAGCAGTTCCGGCGAGCCCGGCCCCTCGGCCAACCAGGCTGCCCAGCGCTCCTCGGGCAGCAGCAACGGCATCCGGGGGTGCACCGCGGCCAGCGCCCCGGCCGCCCCGGTGGTGAGCACGGTGCAGGTGGTCAGCGGCGTGTCGGCGCCCCGCCACACCGACCAGAGACCGGCGAAGGCGAGCACCCGGCCGTCTCCCGGGGTCAGGTAGTAGGGCTGCTTGCGGCCGTCCTCCGCACGGACCCACTCGTACCAGCCGTCCGCCGGCACGAGGCAGCGGTGCCGGTGGAACGGGGCGGCGTACGCCTGGCTGGTGGCGACCGTCTCCACCCGTGCGTTGATCATGCGGGCACCGCCGGTCGGGGTCTTCGCCCAAGAGGGCACCAGGCCCCACCGGGCCAGGGAGAGGGTGCGCACCCCGTCGGCCACCCGCACGACCGGCACCGGGGTGGTCGGCGCGACGTTGTAGTCGACGGCCAGCCGTCCGCCGCTGTCGTCGTACGCCTCGAAGAGCGCGCCGAGGTCCGCCGCGCTGCGGGTCGTCGCGTACCTTCCGCACATGGCGGGTACGTTAGCGCCCCGCCGGCTGATCCACTGTCCCGCCGCAACGCGCGGTCACCGTCCCGCCAGCCGGGACCGGCACCGGGCGACCCGCCGCGAAAGGGCCGCGCCGGGGCAGAATGGACGGGTGGCGAACCTGACCGCGACCCGGCCGCCGCAGCCGTGGACCGCCCCGACCGCCTCCGATCCGATCACGGCGACCCTCCGGTTACCCGGCTCCAAGTCGATGACCGCCCGCGCCCTGGTGCTCAGCGCGCTGGGCACCGGCCCGTCGACCCTGCTCCGCCCGCTGCGCGCCCGGGACACCGAGCTCATGGCGGGCGGGCTGCGCGCGATGGGCGTACACGTCTCGATCGCCGACGACGAGCGCTGGCTGGTCCGCCCCAACCCGCTGCACGGGCCGGCGCACGTCGACGTCGGGCTCGCCGGCACCATCATGCGCTTCGTGCCGCCGGTGGCCGCCCTGTCCGACGGGCCGGTCACCTTCGACGGGGACCCGCACGCCCGCAAGCGCCCGCTCGGGCCGTTGACCGGGGCCCTGCGTTCCCTCGGCGTCCGGATCGACTCCGCCCCCTCCGGTGGACTGCCGCTGACCGTGTACGGCACCGGCGGGGTGACCGGCGGTGAGGTGGTCATCGACGCCTCCGCCTCCAGCCAGCTGGTCTCCGGCCTGCTGCTCGCCGCCCCGGCGTTCGACCGGGGCGTGGTGGTCCGGCACGTCGGCCCGCCGGTGCCGTCCGCCCCGCACCTGCGGATGACCGTGCAGATGCTGCGGGCCGCCGGAGCGGCGGTCGACGACAGCGAGCCGGATGTCTGGACGGTCGAGCCCGGCCGGCTCTCCGCCCGGAGCTGGCAGATCGAGCCGGACCTGTCCGGCGCCGTGCCGTTCTTCGCCGCCGCCCTGGTCACCGGGGGCTCGGTGACCCTGCGGGACTGGCCGCGCAGCAGCGCCCAGCCGGTGGACACGCTGCGCGACCTGCTGGCCCGGATGGGCGCCGAGGTGACCCTGGACACCGACGGACTGACCGTACGGGGCACCGGCACCGTGCACGGGCTGGACGCCGACCTCTCCGACGTCAGCGAGCTGACCCCGGTGCTGGCCGCGCTGGCCACGCTCGCCGACTCGCCGTCGCGGTTGTACGGCGTCGGGCACATCCGGGGGCACGAGACCGACCGGCTGGCCGCCCTGGCCGCAGAGTTCACCGCCCTCGGCGCGGACGTCACCGAGTCCGCCGACGGCCTGGAGATCCGCCCCCGTCCGTTGCGCGGTACGGCGTTCCGCACCTACGACGACCACCGCCTCGCGCACGCCGCCGCAGTCATCGGGCTGGCCGTGCCGGGGGTCGAGCTGAGCGACGTGGGGTGCACCTCGAAGACCATGCCGGACTTCCCGGCGCTATGGTCAGCAATGGTGGCCGGAGGGGCCGACCGGTAGGCCGACGCGGAAGGGGACCGTCCTGGCGGGCAAGCGGCGGGAGTACGACGAGGACGACGTACGGGTACGACCCGGGCGGTCGTCCCGCCCGCGCACGCGTACCCGCCCCCAGCACGCCGACGCGGTCGACGGGTTCGTGATCGCCGTGGACCGGGGCCGGTACACCTGCGTGCTGGCCGGCGCCCCGGACACCGGCCTGCCGGAGGGGGGCACCATCACCGCGATGCGGGCCCGCGAACTGGGCCGCAAGTCGGTGGTGGTCGGGGACCGGGTCGGACTGGTCGGGGACACCTCCGGGGTGCCCGGGGCACTGGCCCGGATCGTCCGGATCGCCGAACGGACCTCGGTGCTGCGGCGTAGTGCGGACGACGACGACACCACCGCCGAGGGGCGGCTGGAGCGCGTCATCGTGGCCAACGCCGACCAGCTCGTCATCGTCGGCTCGCTGGCCGATCCACCGCCGCGCACCGGGTTCATCGACCGCTGCCTGGTCGCCGCGTACGACGCCGGGGTCGCCCCGCTGCTCTGCCTGACCAAGGCCGACCTGGCCGGCCCGGAGCCGGTGCTCGACTACTACGCCGAGCTGGACCTGCGGTACGTGCTGGTCCGCCCGGATTCCGACCTCGGCGAGGTGCGCGACCGGCTGACCGGGCAGGTCTCGGTGCTGGTCGGGCACTCCGGGGTGGGCAAGTCGACGCTGGTCAACCGGCTGGTGCCGGACGCCGCCCGGGCGGTGGGCACGGTGAGCGCGATCGGCCGGGGGCGGCACACCTCGACCAGCGCGGTGGCCCTGCGGCTGCCACCGGTGGGCGACGGGCGGACCGATCCCGGCTGGATCGTGGACACCCCGGGGGTACGCAGCTTCGGGCTGGCCCACGTCTCCGCCGACAGTCTGCTGCACGGGTTCCCCGACCTGGTCGAGGGGACGGTCGACTGTCCGGTCAACTGCGGGCACCGGGCCGACGACCCGGACTGCGCGCTGGACGCCTGGGTCGCGGCCGGCCGGGCCGACCCGCGCCGGCTGGCGTCGTACCGCCGGCTGCTGGCCTCTTGGTCGGGCATCGCCGAATAGCCGGCCCAGCCGGCGGTCGAGCGGTCCGGTCGTCCGGCGGTCCGGTCGTCCGGCGGTTGGACGCCCCGGCGGTCCACCACGGCGGGTCGACGCGGGTCGACTAGCGTGACCGGCATGACCGGGTACGCCGACGACCTCGCCCTCGCCCACACGCTCGCCGACCGCGCGGACGCCGTCTCGATGGACCGGTTCCGGGCCCTTGACCTGCGGGTGGATGCGAAACCCGACCTGACCCCGGTCTCCGACGCGGACACCGCCGTGGAGCGCGAGATCCGCGCGCTGCTGGCCGCGCAGCGCCCCGCCGACGGGATCATCGGCGAGGAGTTCGGTGCGACGGCCGGTACCGGTGGCCGCCGGTGGGTGGTCGATCCGATCGACGGCACGAAGAACTACATCCGGGGCGTACCCATCTGGGCGACCCTGATCGCGTTGCTGGAGGACGACCGGCCGGTGCTCGGTCTGGTCTCCGCCCCCGCGCTGGGCCGCCGCTGGTGGGGCGCGACCGGTGCAGGGGCGTACGCCGGACCGGACGCCCCGGGCGGCACCCCGATCCGGGTCTCCGGCGTACGGCAGCTCGCCGACGCCAGCTTCTGCTACGCCTCGTTGGACGGCTGGGAGGCGGCCGGCCGGCTCCCCGCCATGCTGGACGTGCTGCGGGCCTGCTGGCGCACCCGGGCGTACGGCGACTTCTACGGTTACATGCTGCTGGCCGAGGGTGCGCTGGACGTGATGGTCGAGCCGGAGCTGTCGCTGTGGGACATCGCCGCGCTGGTCCCGATCGTCACCGAGGCCGGCGGGACGTTCACCGACCTGACCGGTCGGCCCGCCCCGGGCGACGGCAGTTCGGTGGCGACCAACGGTCCGCTGCACGCCGAGATCCTGTCCCGGCTCGGCTAGCACGCCTCCCGCTGTACGCCGAGATCCTGTCGGGGCCCGGTCAGCCCACCGCGCGCACCCCGGCGGCAACCTCTATCCTCGCCAGGTGGTCTCCTCGGGCTGGTGGTTCCTCACGGCGATGATCGCCGCGTACGGCGTCGCCAACCTGCTCCAGTCCGTCGCGGCGACCCGGACGACCGTGCACCACACCTTCGACCCGGGGCTGCTGCTGCGGCTCGCCGGCCACCGCACCTACCTGATCGGGCTCGGCTGCCAGATGCTCGGGTTCGTGCTCGCCTTCCTGGCCCGGCGGGACCTGCCGCTCTTCCTCGTCCAGGCCAGCGTCGCGGCCGGCCTCGGGGTGACCGCGGTGCTCGGGGTGGTGGTGCTCAAGTGGCGCCTCCCGGCCGCCGAGATCGCCCTGCTGGTGCTCCTCTTCACCGGGATTTCCGCACTGGTGCTGTCGGCCCGTCCGGCACCGTCGAAACAGCTCGGTACGGCCGGCCTGATCGCCCTGGCGGTGGCGCTGGCGGTGATCGCCGTGCTCGGCTTCTTCGCGGTACGCCTGCACGGCGCGCCCGGCTCGGTGGCGCTCGGCTCGCTGGCCGGACTGGCGTTCTCCGCCGCCGCAGTGGCCGCCCGACCGCTGGCCTCGGCCCCCACCTGGGACGCCTTCCTCCGCGACCCGCTGCTCTACCTGCTGATCGCGCACTCCATCGTCGGGCAGTTGCTGCTCGGGCTGGCCATGCAGCGTGGGTCGACCACGGCGGCGGTGGCCGCGATGGACGCCGCCGGTGCGGTACCCGCCGCGATCGTCGGGCTGCTGCTGCTCAACGACAAGATCTGGCCGGGGCGGGAGTGGCTCGCCGCCGCCGGATTCCTGATCACCCTGGCCTCGGTGATCGGGTTGACCCGGTACGCCGAACCGCAGCACCACCACGCCACCGCCGACCGCCGGGAGCAACCCGCCCCGAGTAAGGAAGGGCCCCTGCTTAACGCTTCCGGTATAGGAAGGGGCCCTTCTTAACACCCGGTCAGGCCGCGCACCCGCCGGACCGCCCGGCCCGGTCAGGCCGCGCACCCCGCCAGCCCGCGCCCCCGGTCAGGCCGCCTCCACCGGCTTGCGCCGGCGTACCACCCGCTCGTAGAGACGCTCCAGCGCACCGGCCGTCCGCTCCCAGGTGTAGCTGCACCGGACCCGGTCGACCGCCGCGTGGCCGTACGCGAACCGGCCGGCGTCGTCGGCGAGCAGTCGCCGCAGGGTGATGCCGAGCCCGCGTACGTCGCCCGGCTTGACCAGCCGCCCGGTCACCTCGTCCACCACGGTGTCCGCCACCCCGCCCCGGGCGTAGCCGACCACCGGCACCCCGCAGGCCATCGCCTCCAGCGGCACCCGCCCTGCGGCGGCGTACCGGGGCGTGCAGGCAACCACGTCGGCCGAGCGGTACCAGGTCGGCATCTGGTCGTGCGGCACCGCGCCCACCAGGCGCACCTGGTCGCCCACCCCGGCCCGCTGGGCCAGCTCCCGCAGCCGGCGGGCCTCGGCGTGCCCGTTGAGCGTCCCCGGGGCCGGCCCGCCGGCGATGACCAGTTCCGCGTCGCCGACCAGCCGCATCGCCTGGATCAGGTCCTCCTGCCCGTGGCCGGGGGAGAGTTCGCAGACCGACAGGATCCGGGCCCGCTGTTCCCGGGGTGCCGCCTCCCCGTCGGGATGGAAGTGTCCGGTGTCGACCCCGGCGGGCACCACCGCGACCGAGGCACGTTGCAGGCCCATCCGGGTCAGCTCGTCCACCTCGTCGGAGCACTGGGCGACCGCGATGTCGACTGCCCGGGTCAACGCCCGCTCCAACGGGATGCGTTCCTGCGGTCCGGGGTACGCCGCGCCGAGGCTGCGCTGCTGCTCGGTGCCGAGCGAGTGGAACGTCTGCACCACCGGGATCGAGGTCTCCCGGACCGCGTTCGCGGCGGCGAGCCCGCCGATCCAGAAGTGGCCGTGCACCACGTCCGGCGTCCAACCGCCCGACCACTGGTCACGCAACCACCGGCCGAACTCCGCGACGTACGGCACCAGTTTCGCGGTCGGGGTGGGGCTGGCCGGGCCGACCGGTACCCGCTCCACCCGGTAGCCACCGCGTTCCTCGGTGGGCGGCAGGTCGGGATCGTCGCGTCGTTCGTAGACCCGTACGTCGTGGCCCCGGCTGGTCAGCTCGGCGGCCACCCGGGCAAGGTGCTGGTGCGTGCCGACGGTGGACCCGTCGGGTCGGGGCGGGCCGGGATGTGCGCAGACGAGGCCCACTCGCATGGGTCACCTCCATGGGTACGACGAGCCGAGAGTCCTCCGGTCAGAGAGTCCCACTAACCGGGCGGCGCCGAGCCGAAACCTGCCAAGTCGGGTGCTGCCGGGGCCGGACCGGTGGACGCGGTCCGCGGTACCGCTGGTGGCCCGCAGCCCCGGTGGGCTGCCCCGGCCCAAAAGAGCACCCGCGCACGGGACGGCCCACGGAGAGCCAGGTCACGCCACAGCGACCGAATTGAGACCCGACGGGCCGCATGACCGGACGGTGCCCGGGGTACCGACACACAATGCCCCTGACCCGCAGCCTCGACGCCGCCACCGTGGTGGTCACGGGTGCCTCCAGTGGCATCGGTACCGCCCTCGCGCACGCGCTGGTCCGGCGCGGGGCCAACGTCGTCCTCGCCGCCCGGAGCGGATCCGCCCTGGCGGTGGTCGCCGAGCAGTGTCGGGCCCTCGGCGGGACGGCGCTGGTGGTACCCACCGACGTCACGGACCCGGCGGCGGTGGAGGAGTTGGCTGCCCGGGCGGTCGCCGGGTTCGGCCGGATCGACGCGTGGATCAACAACGCGGCGGTCGGTACGGTCGGGTTGTTCGAGGAGATCCCGGCGGCGGAGTTCCGCCGGGTGATCGAGGTGGACCTGCTCGGGGTGGCGAACGGGATGCGGGCCGCACTCCCCCGGCTGGCCGAGGCCGGTGGTGGCGTCCTGGTCACGAACGCCTCGGTGCTCGCCGAGGTGGCGATGCCGTACCAGTCCGCCTACAACGCGGCGAAGCACGGGGTACGCGGACTCGCCGACACCGTGCGGCAGGAACTGCGGGTCACCGGCCGGTCGAACATCTCGGTCTGTACGGTCCTTCCGCTCACCATCGACACCCCCTTCTTCCGGCACGCCGCGAACCACAGCGGCCAGGAAGTCACCCCGCCACCGCCGGTGTACCCGCCGGAGGTGGTCGCCGAGACCATCGTCCGGCTGCTGCGACGGCCACGGCGTGAGGTGTACGCGCCGGGCTCGGCCCGCCTGCTCGGTCTGCACTGGCGGCTCGCCCCCGCCCTCGCCGAACGACTGCTCGGCTGGTACGCCCGGCAGACCCAGTTCGGGCCGGCGGCGAGCCCACCGAGCAGCGGTAACGTCTTCCGGCCCAGCGGGGTCGCCGGCCGGGACGGGGGTTGGCAGGGGCGACGGCGCCGGGCGGTCCGGTCGACCGCCGCGTTCGGTCTGGCGGTGGCCGGTACCGCGGTCGGTACGGTGGCCGCGCTGAACCGCCGGCGTGGCCCGACCCGGCGGACGGGGTGGACCGATGTACGCCGCTGATCGGCCGGATGCGCGACCGGGCGGCGCGGTGCACAATGGGATGATCATGCCGACCGACGTGCGCTGCCTCGTGACGAACGACGGGTCGCGTGCGCTGGTCCGGGCCACCGGGACGCTCGATCCGGCGGGTGCCCGTTCGCTGCGGGACATGCTGCTCGCCCGGCGGGCCGACCATCCGGGTCCGCTGGTGGTGGAGGTCTCCGGGCTGCGGGCCACCGGGCCGGACAGCCGGGCCGTCTTCGCCGACGTACGCACCGCAGCCGCCGAATGGCCGGTGGCCGAGTTGCTGCTCTGCGCGGAGAACGGGATGGCCGCCCGGGACTGGACCGGGCACGGCGTGGCGGTGTCCCGTACCCCCGCCGAGGCGTTGGCCGGGACGGTACCGGTGACCCCGCTCGACGTGCCACTCGAACCGGCGGTCGGTGCCGCCAAACAGGCCCGTGAGCTGGTCACCGACGCCTGCCTCCGGTGGGGCGTGCCGGAGCTGGCCGGACCGGGCTGCATTGCGGTGACCGAGATGGTGAACAACGTCGTCACGCACGCGCACACTCCGATGACCCTGCGGCTCGCGGTACGCGACGGGGCGCTGCGCCTGGCTGTCCGGGACTGGTCGGCCGAGCGTCCGGCGTACGCCGGGCTGGTTTCGCCCACCGCGACCGGCGGCCGGGGGCTGCTGCTGATCGACGCGGTGGCCCGCCGGTGGGGTGACACGCCCGTTTCGGACGGCAAGGTCGTCTGGGCGGTTCTCCACCCGGAGGACGCCGCAGAGTACTGAGCCGCAGGTTACCGGCCGGTCAGCGTTCCTTTTGCCACCTTGGTTCCGGTTATCGGGCAGAGGCAGTGGGTAGTGATCAGCCATGCGCAATGACGACTATCCGACCCCCGTCTCCGACCCGGAGGCCGACGGCCTACCGGACACCGCCGACGACGACTCGACCGCCAAGGACGACGTCTCCACCGGGCGGGAAGCCGACGGTCCGAACCCGGCGCAGTTACCGGGTGACCGGTCCCCGGTGGCCGTCGACCGGTATGGCAACACCGCCGAGGAGCAGCTCGACGGCGAGTCACTCGACTACAAGCTGGGCCGGGAACGGCTGGAGCGACCGGTGGACGACCCGCTGGCCGGATCGGTCGATCCGGACATCGCCGCCGAGGCGGACAGCGAGGAGGCCGCCGCGCAGGCCCAGTTCGACGCGGACGTGCTCAATCCCGGCCCGACGTCGGACCCCAGGTCGCCGGTGTCCATCTACGATCACGGCAACCTGGGCACGGTGGCCGACCACCAGGTTGGCCGGCTCGTCGAACCGGACGAGGGGGCACACACCGACCAGGAGACCGATTCGGTCGCGTACGACGCGGGTTCCGCCGGTGGCGGCGCGTCGGCCGAGGAACTGGCCATCCACGAGACCCGGCCACCGGAGTGATCCGCCCGGGCCGGTGACCGGAGTGACCCGCCCGGGCCGGTGACCGGGGTGGCCACGCTATTGGCGGTCGGGTCAGTCGCCGAGCCCCTGCTCGATGGCGTACCGGGTCAGCTCCACCCGGTTGTGTAGCTGCAACTTGCCCAGCGTGTTCTGCACGTGGTTCTGCACCGTCCGGTGGGACAGGCCGAGCCGCTGGGCGATCTGCTTGTACGACATCCCCTTGGCGACCAGACGCAGCACCTCGGTCTCCCGCTCGGTGAGCCGGGGTGCGGCCTCCCGGCCACCGGCCGGACCCGGCTGGCTGGCCAGGCGCCGGTACTCCCCGAGCACCAGCCCGGCCAGCCCGGGTGTGAAAACCGGTTCCCCCTGCGCGGTACGCCCCACCGCGTCGAGGAACTCGGCGGGTGAGGCCGACTTGAGCAGGTACCCGGTCGCCCCGGCCTTGACCGCGTCGAGGACGCTCTGCTGTTCACCGCTGGCCGAGAGCATCAGTACCCGTACCTCCGGCAGCGCGGTGACCAGCCGACGGATCACCTCCACCCCGGAGACGTCCGGTAGCTGGAGGTCGAGCACCACCACGTCGGGGCGGACGGCGGCGGCGATGCGTACCGCCTGACGTCCCTCACCACTGGTGGCGACCACCAGGTGGCCCGCCTCGGTGAGGTCCCGAGCCACGCCCTCCCGCCACATCGGGTGGTCGTCGACCACCATCACCCGGACCGGCGTCGGTTCACTCATGCCTCAAGGGTAGGAACCCTCATGTTGGCCCTGGCGACCGCCGGCCGACGGCGGCTCAACCGGGTGGACGGGGGACGATCAGCTCCACCTCGGTACCCTCCCCCGGCGTCGAGTGGATCCGTGCTGAGCCGCCCAGCTCGGCCAGTCGGGCCTGGATCGACTGGGCCACCCCGAGCCGTCCCTGGTCGGCCGCTTCGGCGAGTCGACCGGGCGGGATACCCGGCCCCTCGTCGCGTACCGAGACGGTGACCGCGTCCGGTTCCTCCTCGACCAGCACCCAGGCCTGCCCGCCGGCGTGCCGGGCCACGTTGTCCAGGGCCGCGCCCACCGCCGCGCCCACCTCCCGGGCGAGCCGGTCCGGCAACCAGACCGGGGTGGCAGGTGCGGCGATCGAGACCGTCGGTGCGGTGTACCGGGCGAGGACGGTCCGCAGGTCGAGGGCGCAGTTCCCACCGTCGTCGGCCGGCCGGGTGGTGATCAACGAACGGAGCGCCGCCTCCTGCTCCCCGGCCAGTCGGGCCAGTTCACCGGCCTCCCCGTCGAGGTGTGCCCCACGCCGCTGGACGAGCGCGAGGACCTGGAGCACCGAGTCGTGGATGCCCCGGGCGAGCCGCTCGCGTTCCCGGGTGGCCGCCTCCAACTCGACCGCCCGCTGCAACCGCTCCTCGGCGGTGACCGCCAACCGGGCGACGTGCCCGACGGCGAGGGCGGCCAGCAGCATCAGCGTGGCACCGTTCAGCCAGGACTGGTTGAACCCACCCCGGACCACCAGGTCGGCGCCGGCCAGTAGCAGCGCCGCGACCGTGCCCCGGCGCCGCCCACCGGAGATCGCCCAGGCCACGACCGGACCGCCCACCCAGGCGACGCCCAGGGTGGGCCCGCCGCCGGTCATCGCCGCGTGACCCACCACGAACGGGGTGACCAGCAGGACGCCGAGGGCGGCGAGCAGGTCCGCGAGGAGCAGCGGCCAGCCACGCCAGGCCGGCCGGGCATAGGCGTACGCGGCCAGCACGGTCCAGCCGAGCATCAGGAGCAGTACCGGCAGCGCGGCGATCGGATGCGCGTACCCGGCGGCGTTGCGCAGCACCAGGATCCCCACGTACGCCAGCGAGGCGAACCGGAAGACGGCAAGAGCCCGCCAGAGGGGGACCTGGAGGCTGCCGGGCTCGGACGGCATGGCGATGACCATGCCATACCGGCCGGGACGTGGGACGGGCCACGGGACCTCACCACCGCCGGCCGCCCGGAGGTTGCCTCCGGTCGCTGGTGCATACCCTGACGTAAGGTGGAAATGCCACCTCACCTCTCGAGACGAGCCGCAGGACGGGGTCATGACGGACGCTGACCACCTGAGACGGCGTACCGTGGTGCCCATAGAAGTTGACCCCCTCATCGCCGTAGCCTTCGACCGGGACCGGGTGACCGGTCTGCGGCACGACGTTGCGGGCTGCGCGCAGGCTGCCGGGCTGGCCGGAGAACGCCTCGACGACTTCGTACTCGCGGTCAACGAACTGATCACCAACGCGGTGCGGCACGGGGGCGGCCAGGGCCGGCTCCGACTCTGGCGCCAGCCGGGGATGCTGTGCTGTGAGGTCACCGACGCCGGACCGGGGATCACCCCCGCCCGGCTGGACGACGAGTCCCGCCCCGCGCCGGACAGTACCGGCGGCTGGGGGCTCTGGCTCACCCGGCAGTTGAGCGACGAGATGACGATCGACACCGGGCCGACCGGTACGACGGTGCGGATCACCGCCGCCGTACCCACCACCCACCACCTGCCCCACTGACCGTCCGGCCCGTCCGGTTCGGCGGGCGGGCGATCGGGCCTGTGCGACGCCCGCCGGTCGGCGGTACGGTGCTGCGGTGACCGAGGAGCTTGTCGCCGCCATCGATCAGGGCACCACCTCGTCCCGGTGCATCGTCTTCAACCGGTCCGGCGACCCGGTGTCGGTCGCCCAGCGCGAGCACCGGCAGGTCTTTCCCCGCCCCGGCTGGGTGGAACACGACGCCGAGGAGATCTGGCAGAACGTGGGACAGGTGGTCGTCGAGGCGCTCGACGCGGCCGGCGTCGGTCCGGACGGGCTGGCCGCGATCGGCATCACCAACCAGCGGGAGACGACGGTGGTCTGGGACCGGGCGACCGGTCGCCCGGTGGCGAACGCGATCGTCTGGCAGGACACCCGGACCGGCCCGATCCTGGCCGACCTGGCCTCGGCCCACGGGGAGCAGTGGTTCCGCGACCGCACCGGCCTTCCCCTGGCCACCTACTTCGCCGGGCCGAAACTGCGCTGGCTGCTGGACCACGTCGACGGCCTGCGGGACCGCGGCGAACGGGGCGAGGTGCTGTTCGGCACGATGGACAGCTGGCTGATCTGGAAGCTCACCGGCCGCCACGTGACCGACGTGACCAACGCCAGCCGTACCCTGCTGATGGACCTGCGCACCCTCGACTGGGATCCGGAGCTGCTCGCCGCACTCGACATCCCGGCGGCCATGCTCCCGGAGATCCGTTCCTCCGCCGAGGTCTACGGGACCGCCGGGAGCCCACTGGACGGGGTACCGGTGGCCAGTGCCCTCGGTGACCAGCAGGCCGCGCTGTTCGGGCAGACCTGTTTCCGCCCCGGCGAGGGCAAGTGCACCTACGGCACCGGCAGTTTCCTACTGCTCAACACCGGTGCCACCCCGGTCGCCTCCCAGCACGGCCTGCTCACCACGGTCGGCTACCGGATCGGCGCCGAGCCGGCGACGTACGCGCTGGAGGGGGCGATCGCGGTCACCGGCTCGCTGGTGCAGTGGCTGCGGGACAACCTCGGGCTGATCTCCTCCGCCCCGGAGATCGAAGAGCTGGCCCGCAGCGTGGACGACAACGGCGGCTGCTACATCGTGCCGGCCTTCTCCGGGTTGTTCGCCCCGCACTGGCGTAGCGACGCCCGGGGCGTGATCGCCGGGTTGACCGGATACATCACCCGGGGCCACCTGGCCCGGGCCGTGCTGGAGGCGTCCGCCTGGCAGACCCGCGAGGTGGTCGACGCGATGAACGCCGACTCGGACGTGGCGCTGCGCCGGCTCCGGGTCGACGGCGGGATGACCGGTAACGAGCTGCTGATGCAGTTCCTCGCCGACGTCCTGGACGTGCCGGTGGTCCGGCCGAGGGTACGCGAGACGACCTGCCTGGGCGCGGCGTACGCGGCCGGTCTGGCGGTCGGGTTCTGGCCGGACCTGGCGACGCTGCGGGACCAGTGGCGCGAGGACGCCCGGTGGGAGCCGGCGATGGACCCGGCCCACCGGGAGCGGGAGCTGCGCCAGTGGCGCAAGGCGGTACGGCGCACCCTGGACTGGGTGGCGGGCTGAACCGGGCCGCCGGTCCGGGCGGTCAGCCGTCCCAGCGCAGGCCGGTCAGCCGCTCGTAGACCTCGACGTACCGGGCCCGGGTGACCTCGACGACCTCCGCCGGCACCTCCGGCGCGGGCGCCTGCTTGTCCCAGCCGCTGCTGGTCGCCCAGTCCCGCACGTACTGCTTGTCGAAGGAGAACTGGGCCCGGCCCGGCTGGTACGACTCGGCGGGCCAGAACCGCGACGAGTCGGAGGTGAGCACCTCGTCGCCGAGGACCAGGGTGCCGTCCGGGGTGAAGCCCAGCTCGATCTTGGTGTCGGCGACCAGGATGCCCCGGTCGGCGGCGAGTTCGGCGCCCCGCCGGTAGACGTCGATGGTGATTTCCCGCAGCCGCTCGGCGGTCTCCGCGCCGACCTTCGCCACCACCTCGTCGAAGGTGATGAACTCGTCGTGCGCACCGACCGGCGCCTTGGTGGTCGGCGTGAAGATCGGCTTGGGCAGGATCGACGCCTCGACCAGTCCACGGGGCAGTTCGACCCCGCAGATACCGCCGGTCCGCTCGTACTCGCGCAGCCCGGACCCGGTCAGGTAGCCCCGGGCGATGCACTCCACCGGGACCATCTCCAGCCGCCGGCAGCGGATCGCCCGCCCGGCGAACTCGGCCGGCACGTCGGTGGCGGAGATGACGTGGTTCGGCACCACGTCGGCGAGCTGCTCGAACCACCACAGGGAGAGCGCGGTGAGCAACCTACCCTTGTCCGGGATCGGCGTGGGCAGCACCACGTCGTAGACGGAGATCCGGTCCGAGGCCACCAGGATCAGGTCGTCGCCGTCCGCGTAGACATCACGGACCTTGCCCGAGTGCAGAAGTTCCACGGGCCCTAGTACACCATGTGACGGCGGGCCGCCCGGTGCTGCCACCGGACGGCCCGACTGCCGGGCCGGTACCGGGCAGATCCGGACGCCGAGTTCGACCCGGCTGACCGGACGGATGTTGACACCCCACCTCGTACCTTGGGTTAAATATCGCGATCACCGCAGCGCGGCCGATGCTCAGGAGAACCCGTGCCCCTCGTCCCGCCCCGGCCCGTCCGGGCGCCGGTAGCCGATCCCCGGCGGCGCCGGCTGCTCGGCGCGATGCTCGCCGCGCCGGTCACCATCGCGGGCGGACTGACCGGGTGTACCGAGGATGCCGGCAGTCCCAGGAAGGGTCGGATCGAGCTGTCCGTGTTCTGGTGGGGTGACCAGAAGCGGGCCGATCTCACCGGTCAGGCTCTCCAACTCTACTCGGCGCAGAACCCGGAGGTCCGGTTCAAGGTCACCTGGCAGGGCAGCACCGGCTACTACGACCGGCTAGCGACCCAGGCGGCCGGCGGCAACATCCCGGACCTGTTCCAGATCGACGACAACAACCTCACCGAGTACGCCGAACGCGGGATCCTCCTCGACCTCACCCGCAACGTTCAGCAGAACCGGCTCGACCTGCGCGGCCTGCCCCGCAGCCTGGTGCAGTACGGGCAGGTGGACGGGCGGACCGTGGCCGTCGCGGCGGCCAGCAACACCGCCGCGATGGTCTACAACCGGGCCCTGGTCCGCCGGCTGGGCCTGCCCGCGCCGACCATCGGCATGTCGTACCCGGAACTGATCGGCTGGGCCGCGAACCTGACCCGCCGCAGCGACGGCCAGGTGGCCGGCACGATGGATCCGGCCGCCGACCAGAAGGCGCTCTGGCACTGGCTCCGCAGCCAGAACAAGGAGTTCTACCGGGGGCGTCAGCTCGGCTTCACCGCCGCCGACCTGACCGGGTGGTTCGACCTCTGGCAGGAGGCACGGGCCCGGCGGGCCACCCCGGGAGCGGCGGTGGTGCAGCGGGCCAACAGCTCGGACGTCACCCGGCAGTTGGTGGTGACCGGCAACGCGGCCACCTCGTTCATGTGGTCGAACCAGCTACCGGAACTGCAGAAGTACACCCGGGACGAGCTCGATCTGGTCAGCTACCCCGGTGACCCGGCTGCCCAGTGGGCGCGGGCCTCGATGTACTGGGCCGGTTTCCGGGGGACGCGGCACCCGGAACTGGTGGTGGACGTGATGAACTTCCTGACCAACAACGTCGAGGTGGGTCGGGTGCTCGGCACCGAACGTGGCCTGAACGCCAATCTGAGCGTGCGTCGGCTCGTCCAGGAGACGCTCACCGATCCCGCCATGCAGCGCTCAGCCGCGTTCGAGATCGGGATGACCGATCGGTTCGGCGGTGCACCGCCACCCCCGCCACGGGGCCATGCGAAGGTCCGGGCCCTGCTGGTGACCGCTGCCGAGGCGACCCAGCAGGGACGCCTCACCAGTCGGGCTGCGGCGACGGGTTTTCTCCGCCAGGCGGACGCGGCGCTGAGCAGCTGACCCCGCTCTCGGGGCAGGTGCCCAGCGCCCCCTGGAGGCTCAGCGGCGGCCGTTCCGCTTTCGGATCACCAGGACCACCGCCAGCACGATCGCGCCGATGACGACCAGGCAGCAGAGCAGGCCGATGAAGCCGAAGCCACCACCCCGCGACCGCCGCCGGGCCGCCTCGACCACCAGTTCGCCGGTACCGGTCGACGCCCAGGCCGCAACCGGTACGAAGAGTGTCAGTACGGCCGTACCGAGGATCGCGGTCAGCCGTGTCCACCATCTACCCCAAGAAGACATGCCCTCATCCTCCCGCAGACAGGCAAGACCAGCAGCGCGGCACGGGCAGTACGACCCGACCGGTCGACCGGACACGAAAAAGTCCCCCGAGGCGAACCTCAGGGGACTTTCCTTTTCGTAGCGGGGACAGGATTTGAACCTGCGACCTCTGGGTTATGAGCCCAGCGAGCTACCGAGCTGCTCCACCCCGCGTCGGCCTGTTAACCCTACCGCACCGCCGGACCGGCCCGCGCAGCACCCGGCCAATTCCGCCGTACCCGCAACGATGCTGGTGCGCAGAGCCCGCAGCCATGCTGGTGCACGGAGCTGCGGGCCGGCCCGTGCGACGACCGGGTCGGCCCATCTTCATCCTCGACGTTCCGACACCGGAGATGGCGTGGAAACGAAAAAGTCCCCCGAGGCGAACCTCAGGGGACTTTCCTTTTCGTAGCGGGGACAGGATTTGAACCTGCGACCTCTGGGTTATGAGCCCAGCGAGCTACCGAGCTGCTCCACCCCGCGTCGACCTGTTAACCCTAGCGCACTGATCTTCGCGCCGCAAAACGGGCCCGCTCCGGGCCGCCACAGCAGCCCGGAGCAGGCCCGGAGACCGTTCCCGCCCGGTCGGTCAGCCGCCCGGCGAGGGTGCCGGGGTACCGGCACCGGGCGCAGGGTTCGTCCCCTGCTGGGCGGCCTGGAACGCGGCCATCGCCTCGTCCAGCGCCTTCAACGCCCGGCCGTACCGCTCGAAGTCGCCGGACGCCTGGGCGGCCCGGACCTCGACGATCGCGCTCTGCACCCGAGCTGCGGCGGCAGCGAGGTCACCGGCCGGTGGCGGGGTGGTGGTCACCGACGGCGACGGTGTGGGCCCACCCGCTGGCGGGGGCGGCGTACCGGCCGGTGGCGGGGTGGCCCCGGGTCGCTTCCCCAACTCGACGAGTTCCTTGATCCCGGCGGCCAGGTCGTCGCCGCGGGCCAGCACGATGTACGAGCCACCGTCCCCGTAGGAGAGCAGCACCTGTTGCAGGATCGGGTACGAGTTCTGCACCTGGGTGCTCTTCACGTAGACCGGCTCGACATAGAGCATGCCGTCGGCGAACGGCAACGACAGCAGGTTGCCGTACTGCACCTGGGCCTGGTTCGAGGAGGCGAGCAGGTTCAGGTCCTGGCGGATCTTCGCGTTGGTGTTGACCATCCGTTGGTGCACCTGCACCGGACCGGAAATCGCCGTCTGGTCCGGAAGCTCCAGCACCTCCAGGCTGGGCCGGCCGTTGACGTACGACCCGGAGATCAGCGCGGCGAGGTTCTGCCGGCCCTTCGGGGTGACCGCCGAGGTCAGCTGGAACCGGGTGCCGTCCTGGCCCGGCAACTGGGTGTAGAGGTAGTACGGCGGCTGCTTCTGGCCGGTGTCCGGGGCGTCCGGGACGTTCGGCACCTCCCAGAAGTCCTGGGCCGAGTAGAAGTCGCCCGGGTTGGTGACGTGGAACCGGGTGAGCAGGTTGCGCTGCACCTTGAACAGGTCCGCCGGGTAGCGGAAGTGCTCCGCCAGCTCCGCCGGGGTCTTGTCCTTCGGCACCACCAGATCGCCGCCGAAGGCCTTGTTCCACGCCTTCAGCACCGGGTCCTCGGTGTCGAACTCGTAGAGCTTGACCGTCCCGTCGTACGCGTCGACGGTGGCCTTCACCGAGTTGCGGATGTAGTTGACGTCCTCCCGGGCCAGCCGGAAGGTGCCCCGCCCGGTGAGTTCGTCGGTGGTCTCCTCCTGGATGTTCACCCGCTCCGCGTACGGGTAGGTCGCGCTGGTGGTGTAGCCGTCGATGATCCACTGGATCCGCCCACCGACCACCGCCGGGTACGGGTCGCCGTCGAGGGTGAGGAACGGGGCGACCTTCTCCACCCGGTCCCGCGGGTTACGCACGTAGAGCAGCTTGGAGTTGTCGTTGATCGCCTCGGAGAGCAGGAAGTTGGTCTCCTGCTCCTTGATCGAGTAGAGCAGCCGCCGCCCGAACGAACCGATCTCCACGCCGCCCGAGCCGGTGTAGGTGTAGTACTGCTCGCCACCGGTGCTGGTCGGCCGGTCGAACTCGACGTTACGGCCGGCGTCGCTCTGCCCCACGATGGCGTAGTCCCCGGCGTCCATCTGCTCGCCGTAGTAGATGCGCGGTTGCTGGGCCGGGATCTGCTCGGTCTGGGAGTAGCACTGCTCCTGCCCGTTCTGCTCCTTCCCGACCTCGCCGAGGAAGCCGGAGACGAAGTACGGCTGACCGCTGCACACCCGGTTGGCCGGCGCGGCCACCAGCCCGTAGCCGTGGGTGTAGATGGTGTGCCGGTTGATCCAGGTGCGCTGCTGCTCGGTCAGCTCACCGTAGTTGATCTCCCGGACCCCCACCACGTAGTCCTGGGTCTTGCCGTTCACCGTGTACCGGTCGATGTCCAGCTTCGAGCCGAAGTCGTAGAAGCCCCGGACCTGCTGGAGCTGGGTGTACGTCTCGGAGACCAGCTGGGGGTCGAGCAGCCGGATGTTCGGCACCACCGAGGTGTCGGTGGCCAGCGTCGCCGGTGGGGTCAGGTTCGACGCGGCGTACGGCGTCATGGTCGTGGGTTCCAGGCCGAACGCGGCCCGGGTGGCCTTGATGCTGCGCTCGATGTACGGCGCCTCCTTGTCCCGCGCGCTCGGCTTGACCTCGAAGGTCTGCACCGCCCACGGGTAGATGCCGCCGATGGCCACCGCCGAGATGCCGAGCAGGGCCAGTGAGATGCCCGGCCAGACCAGGTTCCGCATCACCGCGTTGGAGAACACGATGATCGCCAGCGCCACCACGATCGAGATGTACGCCAGGATCTCCTTGGCCGGCAGCAGCGCGTTGACGTCGGCGTACCCGGCGCCGTAGATGCCCGCCCCCGCGTTGTACTCCAGCAGCATCACCCGCCGGTCCAGTACGTACGCCACGGCCTTGAGCAGGACGAAGACCGCGACCAGGGTGGTCAGGTGGGCGCGGGCCGCGTTGGTCATCCGGTCGCCGACGCCCTGGAGCCGGACCCCGCCGAAGATGTAGTGCACGGCGAGCGCGCCGAGCACCGAGAGCACCACGGCGGTGAATCCGACCCCGAGCAGGTAGCGCCAGAAGGGCAGCTGGAAGACGTAGAAGCCGACGTCGACCCCGAACTCCGGGTCCTTGGTGCCGAAGCTGCCGCCGTTACGGAACAGCAGCCACTGGCTCCACCGGCTCTGCGCGGAGAGCCCGGCGAAGAGCCCGACCACCGTCGCGACCACCGCGATCCAGGTGCCGATCCGGGGACCGAGCACCATCCGGTAGCGCTCCAGAGTGGCCTGTTCCGGCGAGTGCGGGCGCAGTTTGGGGCGCAACCGGTACGCCAGCCAGAGGTTCCCGCCGACCAGGGCGGCCATGCCCAGGCCGACGGCCAGGAAGAGCAGCAGCCGGGTACCCAGTACTCCGGTGAAGACCCGCTGGTAGTCGACCTCGGAGAACCAGAGCCAGTCGGTCCACGCCTGTACCCCCCACCCGAGCAGGGTGAAGAGCAGGAAGACTCCGATCAGTACGCCGATCGTGACGCGTCCGCGCCGGCTCATCCTCGGTGGGGGGGTGCTCCGCATGACCAATGTTGGCTCCGCACGTCGAGTGTGACCGGCTGCGATCAGGCCACCCAGAGTACGTGGTGTTCCTGAAAACGCCGGGTGAAGGTTCCGTCAGCAGTGGGGTGGCTCGCCACCGGCCCGCAGCGTGGCCAGTGCGTCGAGCGCGTCGTCGAGGGTCGCGACCTTCAGCAGCGGCAGTCCGGGCTGCGGGTTGCGCAGCGCCTCGGCGCAGTTGTCCGCCGGTACCATGAACACCTTGGCACCGGCCTGCTTGGCGCCCACCAGCTTCTGTGCGATGCCGCCGATCGGCCCGACCCGTCCCGCGTCGTCGATCGTGCCGGTGCCGGCGATGATCCGCCCGCCGGTCAGGTCCTCGGGCTGGAGCTTGTCGATGATGCCGAGGGCGAACATCAGACCGGCGCTCGGCCCACCGATGTCCTCAAGGTCGATCTTGAGCTGGAACGGGTGCGGCTGCTTCTGCTCGATCTCGACCCCGATCCTCGGCCGGCCGTCCTTGTCCTGACTGGTCACGGTGGCCGTGCCGGGCGCACCGTCGCGCTGGTAGCCGACGGTGAACACGGTGCCCGCCGGCTTGCCCCGGATCGCCTCGGTCAGCCCGCCGGCGGTGGTCAGCTGCTGTCCGTCGACCGAGGTCAGCACGTCCCCGGGGCGGAACACCGCCGCCGACGGTCCGTCTGCGGCGACCGTTTTCACCGTGACCTGGACCGGGTAGCCCAGCTCGCGCAGGGCGGCGGTCTCGGCGCTGGTCTGCGAGGCGGCGAAGTCGTCGGCGTTGCGCTGCTCGATCTGCTGCTCGGTCTGGCCGGGCGGATAGATCAGCTCGCGGGGCACCACCGCCTCGTCGTCGGAGAACCAGCCGGCGATCGCCGACACCAGTTTCACCTCCGGCTGCACGCCGACGGTGGTCAACCGGAGCTGACCGGCGGAGGTGGAGGTCTCCCGGCCGGTCACCTGGATGACCTCGGCGCCGTCGGAGGTGCCGAGGGTGTCCACCGTCGGTCCCGGCCCGAGCACCACGTACGGGATGGGCGCCGCGAGCACACCGATGCTGAGCAGGGTGGTAACCAGCGCGCCGAGGAGAACCGTGACACCGCGACGTCTCATGCGGCAGAGCGTACCGACCGGGGACCCGCCGGCCGGCGCATGCGGGGCGGTCCGCCGGACGGGTGCCCGACCACGGGTGCCGACTTCGCCCTCAGCGCAACGCCGCCAACCGCGATCAGCGGTCCGGTCCGCGTACCGTAGACCTCGTGCCTGATATCCCGTTCGGCTTCGCGCTCCCCGGCGGGCAACCGCCCGACCCCAACGACCCCGCACAGCTGCAACAGTTCATGGCGCAGTTGCAGCAGATGCTCTCCGCGCCGGGCAGCGGCCCGGTCAACTGGGATCTGGCCCGTCAGGTCGCGGCGAGTCAACTGGCCGCGTCCGGTGACCCGGCGGTCTCGCCGTACGAGCGCAACGCGGTCGAGGAGGCGCTGCGGCTGGCCGATCTCTGGCTGGAGCCGACCTCGGCGCTGCCCTCGGGCGTGCAGACCTCGGCGGCCTGGAACCGCAACGAGTGGATCTACCGGACCCTGGACGTCTGGCGCAAGCTCTGCGACCCGGTGGCCAGCCGGATGGTCGGCGCGATGGGTGACCTCGTGCCGCCGGAGGCCCGGGCCCAGCTCGGCCCGATGCAGTCGATGGTGGCCACACTCGGTGGTGCGCTCTTCGGCGGCCAGCTCGGCCAGGCGCTCGGTTCGCTCGCCGCGGAGGTGCTCTCCGCCGGTGACATCGGGCTGCCGCTCGGCCCGGCCGGCACGGCCGCGCTGATCCCGGCCAACATCCGTCAGTACGGCGAGGGCCTGGAACTACCCGAGGACGAGGTACGCCTCTACGTGGCCCTGCGGGAGACCGCCCACCAGCGGCTTTTCCAGCACGTCCCGTGGTTGCGCGGGCACGTGCTCGGTGCGGTGGAGATGTACGCCGCCGGCATCCGGGTCAACCGGGAGGCGGTCGAGGAGGCGATGGGCCGGGTCGATCCGACCAACCCGGAGTCGCTTCAGGCGATGGCCCTGGAGGGGATCTTCACCCCGGAGGACACCCCGGCGCAGAAGGCGTCCCTGGCCCGGCTGGAGACCACCCTCGCCCTGGTCGAGGGGTGGGTCTGCCACGTGGTGGACAGCGCGGCGACCGGCCGGCTGCCCAACGTGGTACGCCTCGCCGAGGCGTTCCGGCGGCGCCGGGCGGCCGGTGGTCCGGCCGAACAGACCTTCGCCGCCCTGGTCGGGCTGGAGCTGCGGCCCCGCCGGCTACGGGAGGCCGCCGCGCTCTGGTCCGCGCTCGCCGAGCACGGGGGCATCGCCGGGCGGGACGACCTGTGGGGGCACCCCGACCTGCTGCCCTCCGGTGACGACTTCGCCGACCCGGCGGCGTTCGCCCGTGCCCAGCTCGACCTGGGTGACCTGAGCGACTTCGACTTCGGCACCGGCCCGGCCCCCCGCGAGGGCGGCGAGCCGGACGACCGGAGCGGGGACGACGACGACCCCGGCCGGGGCCCGCAGCCGGCCTGACCGGGTCGGGCGCCCGACGTCAGCAGTCAGCAGTCGGCTGTGGGCAGGGTGAACAGCACGGTCGTACCCGCGCCGGGAGTCGTCTCCAGCCGGACCCGGCCGTGGTGCGCGACGATGATCTCGGCGACGATGGCCAGTCCGAGTCCGCTGCCCCCGCCGCTGCGCCCCGGGTCGGCCCGGGTGAACCGGTCGAAGGCCCGGTCGGCGAGTTCCGGGGCCATACCCGGTCCCTGGTCGGCGACGCTCACCCGGACGGTGCCGTCGGCCACGGTGACGGCGACGGCGACCGGGGTGTCCGGCGGGGTGTGCGCGCGGGCGTTGCCGAGCAGGTTCGCCATCACCTGGCGCAGGGCGTCCTCGTCCCCGACGACCCGGCAGGTGTCCGGCGCGGTGAGGGTGGCCGGGCGGCCGGGCTGCACCGCGAGCGCGTCGGCCAGCGACTCGCGGACCACCACGGCCAGGTCGACCGGCCCGTGCCGCAACGCCGGCTCGGCGTCGAGCCGGGCCAGGTAGAGCAGGTCGTCCACGAGCGCGCTCATCCGGGTCGCCTCCTCGTCGGTCCGCCGCAGCACGTCGGGCCGCCGGTCGGCGTCGACCATGCCCTGGCGGAGCAGGTGCAGGTAGCCCCGGATGGAGGTCAGCGGGGTACGCAGCTCGTGCGAGGCGTCCGCGACGAAGTCGCGTAGTCGCTGCTCGGAGCGGGCCCGGGCGGCCATGGCGGCCTGGAGCCGGGCCAGCATCCCGTTGACCGCCAAGGTCAGCCGGCCCACCTCGGTACGGGCGTCCGGTACCCGGTCGTCGTCGACCGGTACCCGCCGGTCCAGGTCACCGGCGGCGATCGCGGTCGCGGTGTCGGTGATCCGGTCCAACGGGCGCAGGCCCCGGACCAGCAGCAACCGGGCGAACAGGCCGAGCAGCAGGAGGACCACCGTCCCGGTGACCAGCTCGACCAGGATCAGGCGCTGCACGGTCTGCCGGACCGGTGCCAGCGGGAGCGCGATGAGCACGGTGGTGTCCCGGGACCGGACGGTCACCGCCCGGTAGGCGCCGTCACCGATGGTGACGACCGGTGAGGTCCGGCCGTCCGCCGGTGGTACGGGCGCCTGGTCCAGCAGCGGTCCGGCCGGCCCGCCCAGCTGGAGGGACCGGCCGTCGTCCCGGCGGATCTCCACGACGTACTCGGAGGGGGCGACCGCGGTCCGCATCGTCTGGGCCGGGTCGGTGAAGACCGGTCCGGTCCGTTGCCGGGCCAGTACCGCTGCGGACCGCAACTGGTCGTCGGTCCGGTCGAGCAGGTAGTCCCGTAGCCCGAGCGCGGCGGTCACCCCGGCGACCAGCAGCGCGGCTGCGGTCAGCAGTACCATCCCCCAGAGCAGGCTGCGCCGCAGCGGGAGCCGGTTCACCCGCCGACCCGCAGGGCGTAGCCGAAGCCCCGCTGGGTGACGATCAACGGCGGCCCCGGGTCGAGCTTGCGCCGGAGATAGCCGATGTAGGTGTCGACGACGTTGGAGGCGCCGCCGAAGTCGTAGCTCCAGACCGCCTCCCGGATCTGGGTACGGGAGAGTACCCGGCCGGGGTTCAGCATCAGGTAGCGCAGCAGCTTGAACTCGGTCGGCGAGAGGGTGAGCAGCCGGCCGCCGCGACGGGCCTGGCAGGTCTCCTCATCCAGTTCCAGGTCCGCGTACCGCAGCACCGCGCCGGCCTCCGGGTGGCTGCCGGGCCGGATCCGGCGCAGTACGGCCCGGACCCGGGCCACCAGTTCGTCGACCGAGAACGGTTTGGTCACGTAGTCGTCCCCGCCGTAGGTCAGCCCGGCGATCTTGTCCCGGGGCGCGTCCCGGGCGGTCAGGAACACGATGCCCACCTGGTGTCCGGCGGCCCGCAGCTCCCGGCAGAGGGTGAACCCGTCACCGTCCGGCAGGAGTACGTCCAGCACCACCAGGTGCGGCGCCTCCGTCCGGGCCAGCCGCAGCGCCTCGGCAGCGGTGCCTGCGGTGGTCACCTCGAAGCCGTGGAACCGCAGCACCGTGGCGAGCATGTCGACGATGTTCGGCTGGTCGTCGACCACCAGCACCCGTACGGCAGCGCTCATCTCCCGGTCATCACAGCACGGCAGGATGTGAGTTGGATGAGAACGCGGTCGGACCGGCTACGCCCCGGTGAGCAGGGCCCGGGTCGTCTCCCAGCCCTCCACTGCGGGGTCCAGGCCGGCGAGGTCGGCCGGGCCGCGCAGCCGTCGCCAGGACGGGGTGACCGTCACGTCCGCGGGTCGGGGGGCCGCCGCGCGCACCACCGACGGGTCCGTGGCGTCCAAATCGATCGCGGGCAGCCAGGACGGCGCGGGCAGCCGGGTCGCCACCCCGAGCAGTCCGGGGCCGCCGGCCGCCGGAGCCAGCGCCACCGACCGGGTGGTCAGCGGCCGGAGCAGCTTGCCGACCACCAGGCCGGGCAGGTCGGGGGCGTCGGGGGCGAGCACCGCCGCCTGGTCGTACCCGGTCAGCCGGTCGAGTACGGCGGTGACGGTCGGCTCGGCGACCTCATGGACGGCCATCCCCGGCCAGAGCACCGCCTCGGCGAGCGGCCGGTCGGCCGGGGTCACCGCGATGGCCGGTTCGACCTCGTTGAGCGCGGCGACCAGGTCCACCATGTCCTCGGCCAGCGCCGAGCGCCACCGGTCCGGATCGGTACCGGGTGGCGCCCACTCCACCGGCGCCAGGAGTACCACCACCACACGTCGAGCCACCAGCAGAGCCTAGGCCCTGCGCGGGGAGGGTCGGCAACGGTCAGTCGGCCAGGACCGCTCCGGCGGCGGCCACGCCCTCCAGGTAACCCCGGGCCCGCTCCGCCCTGGGGTACCGCCCGACCAGCGCCCAGAACCGCTCGTTGTGGCTCGGGACGACCAGGTGGGCCAGCTCGTGCAGCAGGACGTAGTCGATCACCCAGTCGGGCATGTCGCGTAACCGGTGGGAGATCCGGATGGTGCCGTCGGCCGGGGTGCAGGACCCCCAGCGGCCGTTCTGGTTGGTGACCCACCGGATGCTCGCGGGGACCGCTGTCCGCCGGTGTTCGCTGAGGTACAGCCCGATGAGCCGGCGGGCACGGACCTGTAGCTCCTCGTCGGAGCGGTCGGCGCGGCCCTCCCGGGCGGCGAGCCGGGCCAGCATCCGGTCGACCCACTCGCTCTCCTCGGCGCGGGAGAACTGGTCCGGGATCAGGACGACCACGCGCTCGCCGTCCCGGTAGGCGGACACCGTCCGGCGCCGGCGCTCGCTGCGCCGTACCTCGACGACCGGCTTGCGCACGCCTGCCATCAGCGGGCCGCGCAGCCTCGGATTCCGTTCACGAGGGAAAGCTAATGCGTACTGACCAGGGATCCGCAAGGGTCAACCGCACGACACGCGCCGGGAATAACCCGGTTGGTGGCGGGGCGTCCGTAAAAATTCTTTGTGACTTCGCACCGTATCGGTGCCGATCACCGTCTGTGGCAGTGTCGCGTGCCGCCGGACGTGACCCGGGATCGTGATCACCACGGTAGGCGATCACCGCTGCGGGGACCATCCAACCCCCACCCTTCGGTGATCTGGGGGGCTTTACCCGGCGTGTCCCTGCGAAACTGACTTATCCGACCTATTCCGGCATGCACACTCTCGACGTCGACTTACTCACAGTGTCGATGCATTGCCGACATGGAACCGCCCAGACCTGGGTAGGGTCCGCGGACCAGCGATCACACGGGTGATCGTGGACATCCCCCGCGCCGGCGCCCCGTGGGCCCGTCGCAGGGCACCCCGCCCGGCGACAGCCGGCGGACGAAACGAGGAGGGCACCGTGGCCGACAAGGCCCAGACCTACAACGGGTACTGCGTCAAGTGCAAGGAGAAGCGGGACTTCGAGGGCACCGTCGAGGTTTCGAAGACCGGCATGAACATGGCCAAGGGCAAGTGTCCGGTGTGCGGCACAACAGTGAACCGCATCCTGGGCAAGGCGAAGGTCTGACGCAGTAGAACCGATCAGCGGGAGGGGGTGGCCATTCGGCCACCCCCTCCCGTCGTTGGTGTCGGAACCACGACAGAAGTTACCCACCGGTTGTGGATATCCGGCTGATTCCTGTGGATAGCGCTGGCCTGACGGATGACGTTCTGTGGATAACGACTGACGCACAGGCAGCGTGACGCTGACAGTGGTGTGCCATGACGCACAGTTCACTCCCCCGGCCCACCCTGCTGCCCGGACTGACCCGCCTGTGGCGCGACCGGCACACCCTGCAACTCGGTCTCGATCCGGCCCGGGCGGTACTGCTGGAGATCGCGAACCCGGCTGCCGCCCGGCTGCTCGACCTGCTCGACGGCGGCCACAGCGAACGGGCCATCCTCGACCACGCCGCCCGGATCAGGGTCGACCGCCCGGATGCCCGCAGCCTGCTCGACGCGCTGCGCACCGCCGGCCTGGTGGTCGCCGCGCACACCCTGCTCCCCCGCGAGCTGACCGGGCCGGCCCGCGCCCGGCTCGCCGGTGAGGCGGCGGCGATCGCGCTACGGGCCCCGGAGCACCCCGGCACTCCCGCCCAACTGCTCCGCCGCCGACGCGCCGCCCGGGTCGTGGTCACCGGGTACGGACGCCTCGGTGGTCCGCTCGCGGTCACGCTGGCGCAGTCCGGTGTCGGTCATGTGGATCCGGCACTCGACGGGCGGGTGGACGCCGTGGACATCGCCGCCGGATGGCTGGTCAGCGGCGACGAGGGGCGACCCCGGTCGGTCGCCGTCGCCGACGCGATCCACCGGACCGCGCCGGAGACCCGGACCGGCCCGGTCAGTCGCCGGCACGCGACCCTGGTCGTCCAGGGCGGGAGCGACCGCCCCGCCGGACTGCTCGCCGCCGGGTACGCCCGCCGCCGGCAGCCGCACCTGCTGGTCGGGCTCCGCGACGGCGTACCGGTGATCGGGCCACTGGTCCGCCCACCCGCCGGCCCCTGCCTGAACTGCCTCGACCTGCACCGCCGGGACCGCGACCCGGCCTGGCCGAGCCTGGCCGCGCAGCTCGCCGGAGAGACCGCCGGCGAGCCCTGTGCCACGGCGACCCTGCTCGCCGCGGTCGCCTACGCCACCAGCGAGGTGCTGGCCGTGCTGGACGGCGGTACCCCGGAGACCATCGGCGGATCGGTGGAGATCAGCTCGCCCGGACGGCTGCGTCGGCGGGCCTGGCCCCCGCACCCGGGGTGCGACTGTGGCGGTCGGCGACCGCTGGGACGGGAGGTGGTCCCGGCCACCCTCTCGTTGGCAGCACCGCAGCCCCCGAGTCGGTCACAATGATCGGGTGACCGACATCCCGCGCCGGGCCGTGTCCCGCACCGCCAAGCTCGCCGCACTGCCGCTCGGCTTCGCCGGGCGGACCGTCCTCGGCATGGGCAAGCGGGTCACCGGGCTCGCGTCCGAGGTCATCTCCGCCGAGATCCAACAGCGCACCGCCGAACAGCTCTTCAGCGTCCTGGGCCAGCTCAAGGGCGGGGCGATGAAGTTCGGTCAGGCCCTGTCGGTGTTCGAGGCCGCGCTCCCCGAGGAGGTGGCCGCACCCTACCGGCAGGCCCTCACCAAGCTCCAGGAGGCCGCCCCACCACTACCGGCGGCCAGCGTGCACCGGGTCCTCGCCGAGCAGCTCGGCCCGGACTGGCGGGACCTGTTCGAGGAGTTCGACGACACCCCGGCGGCGGCGGCGAGCATCGGGCAGGTCCACCGGGCCCGCTGGCGCGGACCGGTACCGGCCACCGGGCGGGGCCGGCGGGCCAAGGCCGTCGCCCGGCCGGTCGCTGTCAAGATCCAGTACCCGGGAGCCGGTGACGCCCTCCTCACCGATCTCAAGCAGCTCTCCCGGCTCGGCGGGATGTTCCGTGCCATCCAGCCCGGGCTGGACATCAAGCCGCTGCTGGTCGAGCTACGGGAACGGATCACCGAGGAGCTGGACTACGAGCTGGAGGCCGAGTCGCAGCGGGCCTTCGCCGCCGCGTACGCCGACGACCCGGAGATCTTCATCCCGGCGGTGGTCGCCGCCGCGCCCCGAGTCCTGGTGACCGACTGGGTCGAGGGCACCCCGCTGTCGACGATCATCCGGGAGGGCAGCCGGGAGGACCGGGACGCAGCCGGCCGGCTGATGGCGATCCTGCACCTGTCCGCGCCCGAGCGCGTCGGGCTGCTGCACGCCGACCCCCACCCGGGGAACTTCCGGCTCCTGCCCGACGGGCGGCTCGGTGTGATCGACTTCGGCGCGGTCGCGCGCCTGCCGGAGGGCACCCCGGAACCGATCGGGCGCCTGGTCCGGCTCGCGCTGGACGGGGACGCCGACGCCGTCGTGGCCGGCCTGCACGCCGAGGGTTTCGTGAAATCCACCGACTCGATCGACGCCCAGGCGATACTCGACTACGTCCGGCCGATGCTGGAGCCGGTGGCGGTGGACCGGTTCCGGTTCAGCCGGGCCTGGCTGCGGGCCGAGGCGACCCGGCTGGGCAACCCCCGGTCCGCGGCGTACCAGCTGGGCCGGCAGCTCAACCTGCCCCCGTCGTACCTGCTCATCCACCGGGTCACCCTCGGCTCGATCGGGGTGCTCTGCCAACTGGAGGCCGAGGCGCCGTACCGGGAGATCATGGAACGCTGGCTGCCCGGGTTCGCCGCCCCCTGAACGCACACCAGGGCATGCCGCACGATCCGTGGATCGACGACATGCCCTGGTGCGACGGGGGGAGATAGGGGTTACACGGAGCCCAGGTCGCGGGCCGCCTGACGGCGGGCGTCGGCGGCGACGGTACGGGCGGATCGGGGTGCTGCCTCAGTGCGCGTGGTGCTGGAACCGGCCTGAGGCCGGCGCATTCGCGCCCTCGACAACGCTTCGTGGAGTAAATACATCTCGTTGGCTCCGTTTCGGATCGGGAACTCGGTGGCGCGGGTTTTTCTCAGGGCCGGTCGCGGACCGGCGGAACTACGGATCGGGAACATGTCAGGCCACCAGCCGGACCGTGTTGCGTGACGTGACGACCCCGGTGGCCGCCAGCCGGGCCTCGGCCTCGACCCGCAGCACGGCGTCGCGGGCGACGTCGGCCTTACGCGGGCGACCCCGGGGCCGCTTGCGCGGGACGACCGCGCCACGCTCGAAGATCTCGCCACCCCAGACACCCCACGGCTCGGCCCGCTCGACCGCGCCGGCCAGGCACTCGACGCGCAGCGGGCAGTCCCCGCAGAGCGACTTGGCCAGCTCCAGCTCGGCAGGCGAGTCCGAGAACCACAGGTCGGGGTCGAACTTCCGGCAGGGGAGGTTCGCCTCCATCTCGACGCTCAGGTCGAGTGGGGCCAACGCCAGACTCATCTCCCGGTCACCTCTCTCTCACTTCGATCTCTTCGATCGGTGTTCCGACACTTCGGCGGTGCAAAAAACTGAGGCCGCGGATCCCGGTAGCGGGTTCCGCGGCCTCGAGGTGAGCCGGTTGGTCTGAGACTCAGACCGGTCTACCTCGAGGTGGAACGCCGCGGACGGCCATACGCTTCGTGGCGCCATCGACACCGTTGCCGGTGAAGCCACTGGTCCCGTCAACTCCGTTGGGCGCGACAGCCAGGATCAGTTCGACCCGATCCCGGAGCTGGTGCACCTGCGGGAGCTGGTGCGCCTGCGGTGCGCAGACAGCCCGACCCGGGGCCCACTGCGAGCCCAGGGCACGCGGGGAGACGAGGGCAGCCGGCAGCACCGACGGTTGCGCATAGGCGAGAATCTCCATTGGTGCCACCTCCTGACTGACTCTCGTGATGAACCCGGTCGACCCCCCGTGAGCAGCCGGAATGGCGCCGCTCGCGAGGTGTGTCCTGAGGCTATTCCTCACCCTGGGGCGAGGGCAAACGAATTTACGACTCGATTTCCGAAGTTTTTTCCGGCGCCCAGTCGTCGACCGCCGCGCCCGCCACCAGGGCCAGCACCGCCTCGCCGTACAGGCCGAGCTTGCGGGGGCCGATCCCGGCGATGGCCAGCAGTTCCTCGGTACGACTGGGCTTGCGCTCGGCCAGTGCGGTCAGCGTCGCGTCGGTGAAGACCACGTACGCCGGCACCTTCTGCTCTCCGGCCACCCGGATCCGCCACAGGCGTAGCCGCTCGAACAGCTCCTCGTCGATGTCGGAGGGGCAGGTGGGGCAGCGCCCCAGCTTGCGGTCCGCACCGGCGAGCAGGGTGGCGCCACAGATCCGGCAGGAGACGATCTGGTTGCGCCGCCGCTCACCC
This sequence comes from Micromonospora sp. CPCC 206060, assembly GCF_036906895.1. Taxonomy (NCBI): domain Bacteria; kingdom Bacillati; phylum Actinomycetota; class Actinomycetes; order Micromonosporales; family Micromonosporaceae; genus Micromonospora; species Micromonospora sp. CPCC 206060. The sequence goes on along the minus strand of NZ_JBAKHU010000005.1, from coordinate 70,230 downwards.
TTACGGGCCGCCGGGGCGCCGGCCCGTTCACCCCCGCCCGAGCCGTCCAACTGGGGCAGGAACCGGCAGGGCCGGCGGGGACGACCACCCGGCGAGCGGGCCGAGGCGTACGACAGCCAGAGCCACTCCCGGGCCCGGGTGATCCCCACGTACAGCAGCCGGCGCTCCTCCTCCTGCTGCTCGGCGGTCTTCGCGTAGGTGGTGGGCAGGGTGCCGTCGGCGAGGCCAACCAGGAACACCGCGTCCCACTCCAGCCCCTTGGCCGAGTGCAGGGAGGCGCAGGTGACCCCGTCGACCGTCGGCGCATGCTGCTGGCTGGCCCGCCGCTGCAACTCGTCGTTGAAGTCGGCCAACGTGACCGGGCGCTCGACCGCCGCCGCCTCGCCGATGGGCAGTACGGCCGGGCTGGCCGCGTACTCCTCGGCAAGCTGGACCAGGGCGGCGAGCGCCTCCCAGCGCTCCCGCGCGGCACCACCGGGCGGCGGGGAGTCGGGCGCCCAGCCGACTGCGGCCAGCGCCTCGACCACGGCCTCGACCAGGGGCGTGTCGCCCGGGATGGACCGGGTGGCGGCCCGCAGCGCCACCATCGCCTGCCGGATCTCGGCGCGTTCGAAGAACCGCTCGGCGCCCTGCACGACGTACGGCACCTCGGCCTCGGTGAGCGCCTTCTCGTACGCCTCGGACTGCGCGTTGGTCCGAAACAGCACGGCGATCTCCCGCGCCGGGGTACCCGCCTCGATCAGTTGCCGGCAGCGGGCCGCGACGGCCGCCGCCTCGGCCGGTTCGTCGGTGAAGATCCGCAGGTCCGGTTCGGGGCCGGACGGGCGCTGCCCGACCAGCTCCAACCGCAGCCGGGCCTCGGCACCCCGGGCCTGCCGGATCACCGCGTTGGCCAGCCCGACCACCTGCGGGGTGGAGCGGTAGTCGCGGACCAGCCGGACCACCACCGCCTCGCGGTGCCGGCGCGGGAAGTCGACCAGGTACGACGAGGTGGCCCCGGTGAACGAGTAGATGGTCTGGCTGGCGTCACCGACCACGGTGACGTCGTCCCGTCCGCCCAGCCACGCCTCCAGCAGCCGCTGCTGCAACGGGTTGACGTCCTGGTACTCGTCGACCACGAAATGCCGGTACTGGCCGCGTACCTGCTCGGCCACATCGGGGTGCTCCTCGATGCCCCAGACCGCGGCACGCAGCATGTCCTCGAAGTCGATCACGCCGTTGGCCCGCTTGATCTGCTCGTAGCCGGCGAAGACCTCGGCCACCTTGGCCGCCTCCTGCGAGGTCTCCCGCTGGGCCTTGGCCGCCGCCACGACGTACTCCCCCGGCTCGACCAGGGACGACTTGGCCCACTCGATCTCGCTGGCCAGGTCCCGGGCCGCGGCCCGGTCGGTGCGTACCCCGGCCCGGGCCGCCGCCAGGGTGACCAGCCGGACCTTGCTGTCCAGCAACTCCGGCATCTCCCGGCCGCCGAGCAGTCGGGGGGCGAAGTAGCGGACCTGGCGCAGGGCGGCGGCGTGGAAGGTCCGGGCCTGCACCCCGCCCACCCCGAGCGCGGTGAGCCGGGCCCGCATCTCGGCGGCGGCCCGGGCGGTGAAGGTCACCGCCAGCACGTGCCGGGTGGAGATCTCCCCGGCGAGTACCCGGTGGGCGATCCGCGAGGTGATCGCCCTGGTCTTGCCGGTGCCGGCCCCGGCGAGCACGCAGACCGGCCCGGCCGGTGCGGTCACCGCCGCCAACTGCTCCGGGTCCAGCCCGCCGAGTACCTGCCGGATCCCTGAGTCAACCACCACAGCTAGGAATCATGTCAGCCGCCCGAAGCGTTGCAGCGGTTAGCCTGGCTGGTCGGCGGAGTATGCGGGCCGCCCGGCAGACCGGCCGGATCGACGTCGTGGAGGACCTGAGCATGTTGACGATGTATTCCACCCCCTGGTGCGGCTACTGCCACCGGTTGAAGTCGCAACTCGACCGGGAGGGCATCGGGTACGAGGTCATCGACATCGAGCAGGACCCGGCCGCCGCCGAGTTCGTGATGAGCGTCAACGGTGGTAACCAGACCGTACCGACCCTGCGGTTCGCCGACGGTTCGGCCCTGACCAACCCGACGATCAACCAGGTCAAGCAGCAGCTCGCGGCGATCGCCGGGGCCTGACCGGGAACGGTGTGAGGAAGGGCCCCCGCTTAACGCTTTCGGTAGGTAAAGGGGCCCTTCCTAACGCCAGCGCCCGACTCAACAGGGGCTCACCCGGTCCGGCCCCCGGCGGGTACGCCCACCTCGGAGGCGACCGGTCGACGCGGCGCGGGGACGACTGGCCCGGGGATGACCGGCACCGACCCGGGCGCCGAGAGCCGCCGGCCGGTCCAGAGGTAGGTTGCGGCGCCGAGCACCGCCAGCGCCATCAGCAGGAACAGCAGGCGGTAGTCGACCACGCCGACGAGCAGCGCGCCGAACCCGATGGAGAGCGACTGCGGGCCGTTGACCAGTGCCTCCGACGCCGTGGTGACCCGGCCGAGCAGCGGTGCCGGGGTACGCCGCTGGATGAGCGTGGTGAGCCCGACGAAGGTCAGCGGCAGGGCGACCCCGGCGAGGATCAGTGCCAGGAAACCCAACCAGAGTTCCGGGTACACCAGGGCCAGCATGGCGGGGGCGAAGGCGGCGTTACCGATCGCGAGGGCGCCGAGTTCCCCGACCCGCCGGACCACCGCTGCGGAGATCAGCCCACCCAGCAGACCGCCGATGCCCTGCACGGTCACCAGGACGCCGACGAAGGCGGGCTCCCGGCCGAGCCCCTGATCGACGTACGCGAAGATGAGCGCCTCGCTCAGCCCCATCACCAGGACGGCCAGGCCGGTGCCGGTCACCGCCCGGCGCAGCGGAGCCACGCCGAGCAGGTGGCGCAGCCCGGCGCCCAGCTCGGTCAACCAGCTCACCTGGTCCCGGACGGGCATGACCTCCCGTACCCGGACCGCCCGGACCACGACGGCTGCGGTGACGAAGCCGGTGGCGCCGAGCGCGACCAGGGCCCAGCCGCCCACCCCGGCGTAGAGGCCGGCTCCGGCCAGTGGGCCGCCCAGCCGCAACCCCTGCTTGACGGTCTGGAGTACCCCGTTCGCCTCGGCCAGCAGGTCGCCGGGGACGATCTCCCGGACCAGCGCGTTGAGGCTGGCGGTGAGCGCGATGTACGAGAGCCCGTAGAGCGCACCGACCGCGTAGATGATCCAGACGTCCCCGGCGTCCCGGACCGCGAGCAGCGGGGTGAGCAGCACGGCGGTCACCAGGTTGGCGGTGACGAAGAACGGCCGCCGGGGGAAGCGGTCCACCACCCAGCCGACCAGCGGCGCGGCGGCCATCGGGGCGACCGTGGCGAAGATGGCCGCTCCCGCCATCCCGTCCGACCCGGTCAGGTCCTTGACCCAGATCGCGAGGGCCAGTAGCAGGATCGACTCGGCGACCATGCTGGCGAGGAGGCCGCTGAAGAGTAGTCGGAAGTCGGGATGGCGCAGGATCGTGCGCATGGGCGAGGGGTCCCTTCCGGTCGATGGGTGGGGCCGGCCCGGTGCCGCCCGTCGGCGTGTTTCCGCAGCCCCGGGCGGTACGGGCGGCAATTTTTGTGGCGAGACACGCCCGGACGGGGACAACGGGCGGCGAGCATGACGTCCATACTGACCGTGGGGGGCGAATTCCATAGAGTCACCGCCCCGGTTCGAAAACCGGGGCGTCGTCACCGAGAAGGGGACTCCCGTGCCTCCTGCCGTACCGAGCCCGATCCTGCGCCGGCGTCGACTGGGCACCGAGCTGCGCCGGCTGCGGGAAGCCGCCGGACTCACCGGTGACCAGGTCATCGACCGGGTCGGCTGGGCGTCCGCGTCCAAACTGTCCCGGCTGGAGAACGGGCGCAGCCGGCCGGACCTGCGGGACGTGCTGGACCTGCTCACCCTCTACCAGGTGGACGACCAGGTCCGCGAGGAGCTGGCCGCGATCACCCGGGAGGCCGGCGACATGCGCGGCTGGCTGCGGTCGTACCCGGTGATGACCCAGCGCCAGCGCAGTTACGCCGAGTTGGAGGCGGGCTGCGCGGAGATCCGCGAGTACAGCCCGGCGCTGGTACCCGGTCTGCTCCAGACCGCCGCGTACGCCCGGGTACGGATCATGTCCACCCGGCCGCTGAACCCGGCCGGGGATCCGGACGGGACGGTCGAGTCCGAGGACGTGGACACCGAGGTGGCCGCCCGGCTGGCCCGGCAGTCCCTGCTGGACCGGGCCGGCGATGCGCCGCAGTACACGGCGGTGCTGGACGAGGCCGCCCTGGGCCGGCGGGTCGGGCCTGCCGAGATGCTGCGCGAGCAGCTCAACCAGCTCTGCGACCTGGCCATGCTGCCCAACGTGACCCTGCGGATCCTGCCCCGGGACGTCCCGGTCGCCGACTGGTACCTGCCGCCGACCGCGTTCTCGCTCTACCGGTTCGCGGATCCCCTCGATCCAGAAACCCTCGCGATCGAGGGCGAATTTCTCAACTTCATGGTTTACGAGCGAGAACACCTCAATAGGTATAAACTGGTCTTCGAGTGGCTCTGCGCGGCGGCACTCTCCGCCGCGGACTCGCTGGACTGGCTGTCCCGGGCGGCGGGTCGAGCGGGTGACGGGCCGACACCGTCCCTGATGGCGCACGGGTTGGCAACGGCGCCAACCCAACGCAGCCGGCACAGTGGACACCTGACGGAGCACTGACCTACGGGGGGTCACGTTCCGGTCGGCCCGCGCGGAGCACTCATCCCACTGGAGTTATCCGACCAGGAGCACATCCATGAACAAGACCCGAAGCACCCTGCCGTACGCCCTCCTTGCCGAGCAGTTGGCGGATGCCCCGTGGCGTACCAGCACACGCAGCCAGACATCGAACTGCGTGGAGGTGGCGCCGCTCGGCGGCGATGCCGCAGCGGTGGCCCTGCGGGACAGCAAGGACCGGAGCGGCCCGGTGCTGCTCTTCGACCGCGCCGGGTGGCTCGACTTCATCGCCGGCACCAAGAACGGTCAGTTCGACCTGGCCTGACCCGTACCCCGACCGGGGCCGCCGGTCCGCCCACCCGGGCGGGCCGGCGGTCCCGTTGACGTCTCGGGTACGCCGGGCAGGCAGGATCCGATCGTCCGATCGGTGGAGTCGGAAATCCGGTTGGCCGTTCCACTTGCCGAGACAGTCTCACTGCGTAACATGACGAGATAGCTGACGTGGAACTTCCACGGAAGCCCCCTACCAGGGCAGACACGTCACCGTGCCAGTCACCGCCACGGTCACCGGAGACACCCATGCGGTTCCTGATCGTACGAACCGACATCCGCGCCGCCGCCGATGCCGACCTTGCCGCCGCGTTCGCGGGCGGGGGACGGCTCCGCGACGAACAGACCACCCCCGAGCCACGCCGGCAGACCCTGCACGCGGAGGACCGGGAGGCGGCGCTGACCCTGGCCCGGGCCCTCGCCGCGGTCGGTGCCGTCCGCTCCGGCCGGCAACGGGTCAAGGTGCTGCCGATCAACGACCCACCGGGTCGCTGACAAGACGCCCGTCGTGGACCGGTGCGGCTCCCCCGCCGTGCACCACGCCTCAACCGGCCACGACGGACAGGGTTCTTGGTCCGTGACCGCCGCGGCAACGACGGTCACGGACCAAGACCGTCCAGGATCGACGACATACCCCGGTCGTACCGGAGCCGACGACACACCCCGGACGGGCCTTCAGTCGTCCCACTCCAGCCAGTGCCGGATCAAATGGAACGCGATCGACAGCGGTGGTGGCAGCACCAGCACGATCCCGTCGTCCACCGGGACCGGCTCACCGGCCAGGGCCCGGCTGATCTCCCGCCGGGAGAACCAGAGCGCGTGGGATATCTCAGCCGGATCGACGCGTACCGGCCCGGCGGGATCGGCCACCGCGCGGAAGCCCAGCATCAGCGAGCCGGGAAACGGCCAGGACTGGCTGGCGACGTACTCGACCCGGTCGACCGGTACGCCCACCTCCTCGGCGACCTCGCGGACCACCGCCGCCTCGGCCGACTCGCCCGGCTCGACGTAGCCGGCCAGGCAGGAGAACCGGCGCCCGCCCGGCTGGCCCGACCAGGCCGCGTTGCTGCCCAGCAGACACCGGCCATCCGGGCCACCGACCCCGTCGTGTACCAGCACGATCATCGCCGGATCGGTCCGCGGCCATATCCGGTGACCGGTGTCGTCCACCCGCGACCAGCCGCCCTCGTCGACGGTGGTCGGCCGGCCGGTGACCGGGGAGTAGCCGTGCCCGGCATGCCAGTTCGCCAACGCGACCGCCGTGGTGAGCAGCCCGGCGTCCCGATCGGTCAGCAGGTGACCGACCTCCCGCAGGCCCGCCGGACGGGCACCGGTGACCGCCGGCAACTCCGCCACCACGGCGAAGACCGGCCCGCCGTCCGGCTCGACACCCAGGAACAGCCGCGCTGCCTCCGGGACCGGAGGTGCCTCCGCCGCCGGCAGCAGGACCAGCGCCGGCCGGTCACCGTCGCGTACCAGCGCCCGGCCACCGGCCGCCACGTCCACCACCAGCGTCCGCCCCCGCGACCACGCCCCGGCCAGCCAGGCCGGGTCGGTCCGGCGGTGCGCCGCCCGGTCCAGGGTGGACCGGGCGAGGGGCGGAGCGGCGTCGGTCACCCGGACACCGGCTCCGACCGGACCTCGGCCAGCACGGAGAGCGGGTCGGCGACCCGATCGGCGTCACCCAGCACCACGGTTACCCCCCGGGCCGGGGCGAGGTACCGGGCCGCCGCTGCCGCCACCTCGTCCCGGGTGGCCCGCGCCAACCGGGCGGCGTGCTCGGCGAGGAAGTCCAGCCGCAGCCCGTTGCCGGCGTACGCGGTGGTCAGCGCCGCCAACCCCGCCTGGGTGGACATTCCGAGCTGGAGGGTGCCCAGGGCGTACTGCCGGGCCTGCTCCAGTTCCTCCTCCTCCGGCGGCAGCGAGGCCAGCCGGCCCAGTTCGTAGTACGTCTCCAGCAGGGCCGGACCGGTCACCTCGGTGGCCACCTCGGCCGCCACCACCAGCTTCGACCCGGCCACCGAGTGCTCGATCATCGAGTGCGGGCCGTAGGTGTAGCCCTTGTCCTCCCGGATGTTCTCCACCCAGCGGGACGAGAAGTAGCCGCCGAAAACCAGGTTGGCCAGTTGCAACGCGGCGTGGTCGGGATGGGTTCTCGGTACCGCCGGCAACGCGATCCGCAGCGAGGACTGCACCGAGCCGGGCCGGTCGACCAGCAGCAGCGGCCCCGGCTCCAGCGGCGGCTCCGGCGGCAGCGTGACCGCACGTCCGGCCCCGTTCCAGCCACCCAACGCCTGCTCGGCCGAGTCCAGCGCCTTCTCCGGCCGGATGTCGCCGACCAGCACCAGCACCGCACCGGCCGGGTGTACCCGCTCGGCGTGCAGCCGGCGCAGCGCCGCCGGCCGTACCGCCCGGATCTGCTCCGGCTCGGGGGTCTGCACCGCGTACGGGTGCTTGCCGTACATCCGCTTCAGCAGCGCCGCCCGGGCCAGGTGCGCCGGCTGGCTCTGCGCGACCTGGATGTGGTCGATCAGCCGGTCCCGCTCGGTGGCCACCTCGTCGACCGGGTACGCCGCCCCGGTCAGCACCTCGGCCAGCAGCTCCAGGATCCGGTCCAGCCCGGTGACCAGGCCGGCGCCGGAGACCATCAGCCGGTCCGGGTCGAGCCCGGCGGAGAGCCCGCCGCCGACCTTCTGCAACTCGGCGGCGATCTCGATGGTGGACCGGGTGGCGGTGCCGGAGAGCAGGGTCTGCGACAGCACCGCGCCCCGGGCCAGGTGGGCACCGCCGAACGGCACCCAGAGCCGTACCTCCACCAGCGGGACGGCCGGTCGGCGTACCGCGATGACGGTCAGGCCGTTGGTCAACGTCCGTTCGGCCTGCGGCGGCAGCTTGAGGCGACGGGTGGGTCCGAGCGGCGGCAGGGTCCGCGGAGCGGGGGTGGTCGTCGCCGTCATCGGGCACCTCCGGGCATCACCTGGACGGACGCGCGGCGCTCCGGCCGCAGGGTGGCAGCGGCGCTGCGGATCTGCTCCTCGGTGACCTCGCCGACCAGCCGGGGTAGCTCGTTGAGCAGGCCCGGCTCGCCGCGCTGCTGCTCCAGCACGGCCATGTTGAGTGCCCGGCCGAGTACCGCGTCGGTGTCCCGGAGCAGGTGGGTGGCCATCCGGGCCTGGGTCCGGGCCAGCTCGCCCTCGCCCGGACCGTCGGTGGCCAACCGGTCCAGCTCCTCGTCGATGGTGCGCAGCACCTTGTCGACGTCCCCGCCGGGCGGCAGGTGGGCCTGGAGCAGCAGCGCGGTGGGGTCGCGGACGTCGAACGGGTCGCCCATGAATCCGAGGTAGCCGCCGATGCTGGTGACCGTCCGGTCCCGGTGCGCCAGCCGCTCGACCAGCCGGGACGCGTCGCCGTCGGTGAGCACCTCGGCGAGTACCACGTACGGCAGGTAGTTGGCGAAGTCGGTGACCGGGTCCGGTACCCGCCAGGCGCTGGCCACCGCGGGCAGCGGCACCAGCGGGTCGACGTACGACTCGCGGCGCTCGGCGGTCAGATCAGGCTCGGCGAAACTCGGCCGGACCGGCGCCGGACGGGCCTCGACGTCGCCGAAGTGCCGGTTGATCAGCTCGGTCGCCTCGGCGACGTCGATGTCCCCGCTGACCGCGAGCACCGCGTTGCCGCAGGCGTAGTAGCGCCGGAAAAAGTCGGCCGCCTCGTCGGTCGTGGCGCTCTCCAGGTCGACGAAGGAGCCGTAGCCGTCGTGCGCGTTGGCGAACGTGTCGAACATGACCGGTGGCAGCTTCAGCCACGGGAACCCGCCGTACGGCCGGTTGAGCACGTTGACCCGGATCTCCTCCTTGACCACGTCGACCTGGTTGCGCAGGTTCTCCTCGGTCAGCCGGGGGCCGCGCATCCGGTCGGCCTCCAGGAACAGCGCCCGCTCCAGCGCGTTGCTCGGCAGGGTCTCGAAGTAGTCGGTGTAGTCCAGGTGGGTGGAGCCGTTGAAGGTGCCACCGGCGCCCTGCACGTGCCGGAAGTGGGCCAGCTTCTCCAGGCTCTCCGACCCCTGGAACATCAGGTGTTCGAAGAGGTGGGCGAAGCCGGTACGCCCCTCCGGCTCGGACCGGATGCCGACGTCGTAGACGACGGCCACCCCGATCACCGGGGCACTACGGTCCGGGGTGAGCACCACCCGCAGGCCGTTGTCGAGGGTGAACCGCTCGACCGGGTACTTCGTCGCTGGAATTCTCGATCTCCGCGCCGCCACGGCTCGACCCTAGCGTGTCGGCACCCGCGGATGCGGCTACCTCCCGGCGGGTACCGGTGCGGACGGCGCCGGGCCGGCGTCGGTGGGCGGCACGGCCCGGTCGGGCGCGGCACCGACCGGTACGCCCCGGGCGTGGCCGGTGCGGGGCAGCACCTCCGCGCCGACCCGGTACGCCTCCTCCAGGTGCGGCCAACCGGAGAGCACGAACTCGTCGACACCGAGCCCGGCGTACTCGTCGATCCGGGCCGCAACCTCGGCGTAGCTGCCGACCAGCGCGGTGCCGGCGCCCTCGCGGACCAGACCGATCCCGGCCCAGAGGTTCGGCGCGATGGTGAGCTCACCGGTCGTGCCGGCATTGAGCGCCGTCATCCGCGCCTGACCGACGGAGTCCATCCGGGCGAACCGGGCCTGGGCGGCGGCGATCCGGTCCGGGTCCATCCCGGCGAGCAGCCGGTCCGCCTCGGCCCACGCCTCGGTGGCGGTCGGCCGGGCGATGACGTGCAGCCGCAGTCCGGTGCGCAGTTCGCGGTCGTGCCCGGCGGCGAGCCGGCGGATCCGGTTGACCCGCTCGGCGATCGCGGCCGGCGGCTCGCCCCACATCAGGTACACGTCGGCCAGCCGGGCGGCCACCGCCTCGGCGGCCGGGGACGCCCCGCCGAAGTAGACCGGCGGGGTCTCGGCCAGTGGCTGGACCAGCCCGCCCCGCTCGATCCGGTAGTGCTCCCCGGCGTGGTCGAACGGGGCGCCCCGCCAGGCCTGCCGGAGCACCTCGATGAACTCCCCGGTCCGGGCGTAGCGCGCGTCGTGGTCGAGGAAGTCGCCGTACGCCCGCTGCTCGGCCGGGTCCCCGCCGGTGACGATGTTGAGGGCCAGTGGGCCACCGGTGGCCCACTGGAACGCCTCGGCCTGCTGGGCGATCAGGGTGGGCAGCGCGAAGCCGGCCCGTACCGCGACCAGGAACCGCAGCCGGCTGGTGTGCCGGGCGACCGCCGTGCAGATGATCCACGGGTCCGGGCATCCCGAGCCGACCGGGGTGAGCGCGCCGGTGAAGCCGCTCTCCTCGGCGGCGCGACCGACCCGGGCCAGGTAGTCCACGGTGGCCGCCCGGTCGTGCCGGGCGGCTCCGGCGGTGACCGTCGCGGCGCCGACCTGGTGGCCGTCCCCCGAGGTCGGCAGGAACCAGTGGAACGTCATCTGCTCGCCACCCCTCCCGATCGCCTATCGGAATAGTAGGAAAATCCCGGCACGCCGGAACAGCCCCTTCCCGAGATGTGGATGGGTCTTGACGGGAGAGGGTCGGATAATCCACTGTCCCTATCAAGCAAGTAGGAATTATGTGGATTGGACAACGATGAGACGGCTCCCCTCCCGTCGGCTGACCGCACTGGCCGCCCTCACCGTCACGGCCGTCGCCGCCCTGGCCACCGCCGGCTGCGGTGACGGGGAGAGCGCCGCGACCGCAGGCGGCGACTCCGGACCGGTGACCCTCCGACTCGGCTACTTCCCCAACATCACCCACGCTCCCGCCGTGGTGGGCGTCGAGAAGGGCATCTTCGCCGAGAAGCTCGGCAGCAACGTGAAGCTGGATACCAAGACCTTCAACGCCGGCCCGGCCGCGATCGAGGCGATCTTCTCCGGCGCCCTGGACGCCACCTACATCGGCCCGAACCCGACGGTGAACGCCTTCTCCAAGTCCAAGGGCGAGGCCGTCCGGGTCGTCTCCGGCGCCGCCTCCGGTGGGGTCGCGCTGGTGGTCAAGCCCAACATCACCTCGGTCGAGGACCTGCGCGGCAAGAAGATCGCCACCCCGCAGCTCGGCAACACCCAGGACGTGGCGATCCGCTACTGGCTCAAGGAGAAGGGACTCACCACCACCAAGGAGGGCGGCGGTGACGTCAAGATCGTCCCGCAGGAGAACGCCCAGACCATCGAGACCTTCGGCAGCGGCGCGATCGACGGCGCCTGGGTACCCGAGCCGTTCGTCTCCCGGCTGGTGAACGCGGGCGGCAAGGTCCTGGTGGACGAGCGCGACCTCTGGCCGGACAAGAAGTTCGTCATCACCAACCTGATCGTCAGCACCAAGTTCCTCAAGGCCCACCCGGACGTGGTGAAGAAGCTGGTCGAGGGGCAGGTCGCGGCGAACGAATTCGTCAACACCAAGCCGGACGAGGCACAGCAGGCGATCTCCGACCACATCGGCAAGATCACCGGCAAGCCGCTGGACCTGAAGCTGATCAAGCAGGCATGGCCGACCCTGGAGTTCCTCAACGACCCGATCGCCTCCTCGCTCAAGGCCGGGCTGGACCACGCGGTCGCCGTACAGCTCACCCAGCCGGTCGACCTCAACGGTCTCTACGACCTGAGCTTCCTCAACGAGGTGCTCAAGGCCCAGGGCAAGCCCGAGGTCCCGCAGCCATGACGTCGACCACGACGGCCCCGTCGAGCGTGACCCCCGCGGTCACGCTCGACGGCGTGACCAAAGTGTACGGGCGGGGCGAGAACGCCGTCCTCGCCCTCGACGGGGTCTCCCTCGACGTCGCGCCCGGCGAGTTCGTCTGCCTGGTCGGCGCCTCCGGGTGCGGCAAGAGCACGCTGCTCAACCTGGTCGCCGGGCTCGACCGGCCCAGCGGCGGGCAGGTCCAGGTGACCGGCCCCGAGAAGTCGGCCGGCCTGATGTTCCAGGAGCCGGCCCTCTTCCCGTGGCTGACCGTGGCGGCCAACGTGGAGCTGCCGCTCCGGCTGCGCGGCGTACCCCGCGCCGAGCGGAAGGAACGGGTCGCCGATCTGCTGCGCACCGTCCACCTCGCCGAGTTCGGTGGCAAACGGCCACACGAACTCTCCGGTGGGATGCGGCAACGGGTCGCCCTGGCCCGCACCCTGGCGCTGGACACGCCGGTGCTGCTGATGGACGAACCGTTCGGCGCACTCGACGCGATGACCCGGGACATCCTGCACGACGAGCTGGAACGGATCTGGTCCGAGCGTCAGCTCAGCGTGCTCTTCGTGACCCACAACGTCCGGGAGGCGGCCCGGTTGGCCGACCGGATCATCCTGCTCTCCAGCCGCCCCGGGCGGATCATCTACTCCACCCGGGTCGACATCCCCCGGCCGCGTCGCATCGACTCCGCCGAGATCGCCGCGATCGCCGCCGAGGTCACCGACCGGCTGCGTACGGAGGTGGGCCGGCATGGCCAGTGACACCCTCGCCCGGACCGGCTCCGGCACCCTGTCCGGACTGGACGCACTCGACCTGGCCACCCAGGAGAAGGGCGCGTCCCGGCTGGGCCGGCTCTGGTCGGCCACCTGGCCGAAGATCGCCGCCCTGGCCCTGGCGCTCGGCATCTGGCAGGTCGTCGTCTGGACCGGCTGGAAGGAACCCTGGGCGCTGCCCGGGCCGGTCACCGTCCTGTCCGACCTCGGCAGCTACCTGCTCACCTCCGCGCTCTGGGACGGACTGGCCACCACCGCCCGACGGGCTGCGGTCGGATTCGTCGCCGCACTGGTCGTCGGGTTGCTGACCGGTCTGGCGGTGGCCCGGGTCCGGGTCCTGCGGGCCGCGCTCGGCTCCATGATCACCGCGTTGCAGACCATGCCGTCGATCGCCTGGTTCCCGCTGGCGATCCTGCTCTTCCAGCTCAGTGAGCAGGCGATCTTCTTCGTGGTGGTACTCGGTGCCGCGCCGTCCATCGCCAACGGGGTGATCCACGGCGTGGACTACGTACCACCGATCCTGATCCGGGCCGGTCGCAACATCGGCGCCCGGGGGCTCAACCTCTACCGGTACGTCATCGCGCCGGCCGCCCTACCGGCCATCGTGGCCGGGCTGAAGCAGGGCTGGGCGTTCGCCTGGCGCAGCCTGATGGCCGGTGAACTGCTGGTGGTGATCGCCACCAAGACCTCGATCGGCGCCCAGCTCACCTACGCCCGGGAACTGTCCGAGGCGCCCCGGCTGATCGCCATCATGATCGTGATCCTGGTGATCGGTCTGCTGGTGGACTCGGCCTTCGGGGCGGCGGACAAGGCCATCCGGCGCCGGTGGGGCGTACTCGACCAGGCCGGTAGCTAGGGGACCGGACATGCACGTCTCCGCACGCAGTGAGTACGCACTCCGGGCCATGCTCGCCGTCGCCGCCGGACGCGACGGGCAACTGGTCAAGGCCGCCACGCTCGCCACCAGCCAGGACATCCCACTCAGCTTCCTCCAGGGCATCCTGCTCGACCTACGCCGGGGCGGCCTCCTGATCAGCCACCGGGGCACCGACGGCGGATACGCCCTGGCCCGGCCGGCAGCCGAGATCACCGTCGGCGACATCCTGCGCGCGGTCAACGGCTCCCTGACCACGGTCCGTGGCCAGCCCGCCGGCCGGGCCACTTACCACGGCAACGCCATCGGACTCCGGGCGGTGTGGCTGGCGGTGCACCACGCCATCGAGGACGTGGTCGACGCCGCCAGCCTGGCCGACCTGCTCGGCGGGCAGGTCGGCGGGCAGGTCCCGGCCGGGGCCGACCCGGGCCGGTGAGCCCGGCCACCGGCCGGGGTCGGCCCCGGCCGGTGGCCGGTACCCGGCAGAGCCGGACTCAGAGCGGCCGGACCGAGGCCAGCGCGTCGTCCACCACCCAGTCCAGGTGCCGGTGGGTACCCGGGATCGAGACGTAGAAGACCGCCGCGGTGGACCGGCCGACGTCGATGCAGGCCACAGCGGCCAGTTCGTTGGTGGCCCGCAACCCGGCCCGCTTGAAGTGCAGCCGGAACTTCGTCACCCAGGCCGGACGGCCACCGATGGTGGTCCGCCCGTCGGCCAGCAACTCCATCCGGGTCGGCTGCGGGTAGTACTCGGCGCGGACGTCGGCGGCGACCTGCCGGCCGACGCAGGCCAGGTCGAAGGTCAACGCGTCGTTCTCCGCCGCCGGCACCGCCGCCGAGAGGATCGAGGCGTGGTAGTCACTGCCCCCGTCGTACTTCTCCTCGGTGACGAAGTGCTGCCCGACCCGGTACGGCACCTCCAGGGTGCCCGCGTTCCACACCTCGGCCCAGGGCAACCAGGGCGCCCCGTACCGCCGGTAGGAGATGCCGGCCGCCTCGTCGACCGTACGCTGACCGGTCTGCACCGACCCGGATGGCGGGGGGCCGGGATCGGGCACGGTCGGCGCGTCCGGCGCCGCACCGGACGGTCCGGTCACGGCCGGCGACGGGCAGAGCCGGGCCAGCGGGGGCCGGACATCGGCCGGGGCCGCAGGACGTCCACGGAACGGCTGCGGGTTGCCGGAGAGAGTCACGCCGAGCACCACGACCAGGCCGATCACCAGGACCGCACCCGCCGCACCGGCGAACCACCACAGCCGCCGGGTGGCCCCGGACGACGGCGGGACCACCGGACCCGTCGGCACCGTCGGGGTCCCGACCGGAGCGGAGTACCGCCGGGTGACCGGCCCGGACCGCCACTGCGGACCGGGCGGCAACGGATTGAGACTCATGACAGAAAGTGAACACCACGCAGGAAAGAAAGCGGCAACAGGCCGGGGGTGGTCACGCCACCACCGGCCCGCTCAGCTTGCCACCCCCGGCACCCGGGACGGCCCACCCACCATGTCGGCTGCGGTGAGGCCGTTGCTGGACACCGGCTCGGCCGGGCTGTTCAGATCGACCACCGCCGCCGGACGCCGGCCCGTCGGGGCCGGATACCAGGGCGCGAAGGCCGCCAGCAGGGCCAGCAGCAACCCGCCGGCCCCCAGTAACAGGACGAACAGAATCTCGCGTACGGCTGCTGCGCGTACCGCCGCCGTACCGGCGCGGACCGCCATCGCCTACCCCTCCCGGTACGGGTCACCGCGACCCGTACGCCTCCGCGCCCAGGATCGCCCATCCGGGGCGCCGAAACAGTCAGCGATCGGACCCAATCCGCCATCCGCACGGATACCTAGGTACCGCGCCACAATGGCCCGGTGATCCCCGTTGAACTGGCTCGGCGGGGACCAGCTCCGGGAACTGCTGGGCGGTACGTTCCGCGGACTGCGCCGGGACACGGACGCCTGGACCGTCCGGCTCGGCCTGCCGGGCGGCGGCCCGGTGGAGATCAGCCGGCCCGGTCCGGCCGAGGCGTACGGCGAGGCGCTGCTCCGCCTGATCCGCCTCGGCACGGACTGAGCTGACGGTCAGACCGGCCGGGACGCAGCGGGCCGGCGGGATCGACGCGGCCGACCCGAGCCACGGTGCGCCGGGCGGCCCGGAGTGCCCCGGCCCGCCGGTGCGGGCGGCGTGGGGACGGCGATGGTGACCGGCACCCCGGACGGTACCTGGGCACCGGTGACCTGGGTCAGCGCCTCGTCGCCGGGGCGTACGGTGACCGACTTCGGGCGGATCCCGGCGGTGTTCATCATCCGGGCGATGTCCCGGCGCTGCTCCGGCAGGACCAGGGTCACCACGGTGCCGGTCTCCCCCGCCCGGGCGGTCCGGCCGCCCCGGTGCAGGTAGTCCTTCGCCTCGGTCGGCGGGTCCACGTTGACCACCAGATCGAGGCCGTCGACGTGGATGCCCCGCGCCGCCACGTCCGTCGCGACCAGCGCGGTCACCTGGCCGGTGCGGAACTGCTCCAGGACCCGGGTCCGCTGCGGCTGGGACTTGCCGCCGTGCAGTGCGGCGGCGCGTACCCCGCTGGCCAGCAGTTGGCGGGCCAGCCGGTCGGCACGGTGCTTCGTACCCATGAAGAGGATCGTGCGGCCGTCCCGGGCGGCGATCTGGGTCACCGCGGCGGCCTTGTCGAGCGGGTCCACGTGCAGCAGGTGGTGGGTCATCGCGCTGACCGTCGCGGTACCCGGGTCCACCGAGTGCGACACCGGGTCGGTGAGGAACCGACGGACCAGCCGGTCCACACCGGAGTCCAGGGTGGCGGAGAAGAGCATCCGCTGCCCGTCCGGCGCCACCTGCTCCAGGAGCTTCGTCACCTGCGGCAGGAAGCCCATGTCGGCCATCTGGTCGGCCTCGTCGAGGACCGTGACGGCCACCTGGTCCAGCCGGCAGTCACCCCGGTTGATCAGGTCGTGCAGCCGACCCGGGGTGGCCACCACCACCTCGGCACCGGCCCGCAGCGCGTCGGCCTGGCGCTGCAGCGACAGCCCGCCGACGACGGTGGCACAACGCAGGCCGACCGCCGTGGCGTACGGCGCCAGTGCGGTGGTCACCTGCTGGGCCAGTTCCCGGGTCGGTACCAGGACCAGGGCGAGCGGGCGACCGGGCCGGGCCCGTCGGCCGGCCGTACGGGACAGCAGCGGCAGCCCGAAAGCCAGGGTCTTGCCGGAGCCGGTACGCCCACGGCCGAGCACGTCCCGGCCGGCGAGCGAGTCCGGCAGCGTGGCCGCCTGGATCGGGAACGGATCGGTGATGCCCTGCGCGGTCAGCTCCCGGTGCAGGGCGGGAGCGAGCGCGGCATCAGTAAAGGAAACGATGGTGCGGGTCATGTCAGGACCTTCCTCGCAGGCGGCACGTGTCGAGGAAGGCGCCGGGACCGGTCGACCGGTCGGGGCGCTGTCACCGGGCGCTGCCCGGTGGTCGCAAGCACGAACCTGGGTGGTACGCGGATCCGGCCCGCGTCCCGTGCGGAACGCGGGCCGGATCGCGTCACCGTGCCGGGTCGGCACGATGGTGGAACAGTCCACCGGGCCGGCAGCGGCACGGTGGTGGAACAGACCACCGGAGCGTGGTACCCCCGGCGGCGGGACGCGTCAACCTGCCGAACCGGCAGGTGGCGTCACCGGGCCGCGGGTGGCGACGGTGGTCGGGCGGAAGCTCAGAGCGGGCGGATGTTCTCCGCCTGCGGGCCCTTCTGGCCCTGGGTCACCTCGAACTCGACCCGCTGGTTCTCGTCCAGGCTCCGGTAGCCGGAGGACTGGATCGCCGAGAAGTGGGCGAAGACGTCGGCGCCGCCGCCGTCCGGGGTGATGAAGCCGAAGCCCTTGTCAGCGTTGAACCACTTGACGGTGCCAATTGCCATGTGTTTCGTCTCCTTGACGGAACGATCGGACCCACACCTGTTGTGGGGCCGAAGAGGATCGTCCACGCCGGCAGGCGTGGATCGACTGTCGATTCTGGTCGCCCCATCCGGAGAACTCCGGACATAACAAACGGCGCCTGGGGCCACAATCCCGCCAGGCGCACGCCACGTCTTTGAGACTGAACTGCGGAAGTCTCTGGGAACCAAAACTGCAACCCGACAAACATAGCACGCCCGTCAGCGGGGGCGCTCGGGGATGCCGACAATCAACGCGGCCAGCCCTTCTGCGTCCAGCAGGTCCGCCGGCCGGACCGTCACCCCGGCCCGAACGTAGTGAAAGGCCGCCCGGACCCGGTCCACCGGGACCCCGGCCAGCTCCGCCCAGGCCAACCGGTACGCCGCCAACTGCACGGCAGCCGCCTCGGCGGCCGGCCCGTCCGGCTGTCGGCCGGTCTTCCAGTCGACCACGTCGTACCGGTCACCGGGGGCGGTGAAGACCGCGTCCATCCGGCCACGGACCACCACCCCGGCGATCACTGTGGCGAACGGCACTTCCACTTCCAGCGGTACCCGGTCGGCCCACTCGCTGGCCAGGAAGCGCTCCTGCAACTCGACCAGCTCCCCGTCCGGCGCGGCGTCGGAGTCCGCCGCACCCGGCAGTTCGTCGACGTCCAGCAGTCGCGGTGCCCCGAACCGCTCCTCCAGCCAGGCGTGGAAGGCGGTACCCCGACGGGCGTACGGGTCGGGGCGGGCCGGCATCGGCCGGCGCAGCACCCCGGCCAGGGCCTGCGGATCGCGGCGCAGGGCCACCAGCTGGGAGACCGAGAGCTGCCCGGGCAGGGCGACCTCCACCGGCCCGTCCCGCCCGACCAGGGCGGCCCGCTCGGCCAGCAGCAGATCCACCTCCCGGTGCCACCCCCGGACCACCTCGTCCGGCTCCGGCAGCTCGGGTGCCGTCCGGCCTGGGTCAGCCGGGTCCAGATCCGTCCGGTCCGGGTCACCGGCATCGGGCGGCGGGTCGGCCAGGAACCGGCGGACCAGGGCCGCACCCTCCGCCATCACCGGCCGTCGGGCGCCGAGCGGGTCGGCCGGCCACTCGGCCCGGAGTACCACCTCGGTGGTCGGGTTGACGGCATCCCCCGCCGGCTCCGGCGCCCAGGCGTCCACCACGTACCCGTCCCGGCCGTCCAGGCAGGCGTCGTGGATCTCGGTCAGCAGCACCGACGGACCACGCGGACGCTTCGTCCCCTCACCCCACCAGTAGCCGGAGCAGAGCAGCAGGCGGCGCGGTCGGGTGACCGCGACGTACGCCAGCCGGCGCTCCTCCCGCTCGTCGTGCGCCCGCCACCGGTCGGTGAAGGCCGCCAGCGCGCCCGCCACCCCGCGCTGGTCCTCGGCGCCGGCCAGCTCCAGCGCCGGCAGCCCGTCCGCGTCGCCGCGCAACGGGAACGGCAGCACCCCGAGCCCGCCCAGATAGTGGTCGGAGTTACGGACCGGCCCGGGCCAGACCCCCCGGGTCAGCCCGGCGACCGCCACCACGTCCCATTCCAACCCCTTGGCCGCGTGCGCGGTGAGTAGCTGCACCGCCCCCTCCACCACCTCCACCTCGCCGGGGGCCAGGCCCCGCTCGGAGTCCTCGGCGGCAGCCAGGAAGGCGAGGAAGGCCGACAGCGGCGCCCCGGCGGACTCCCCGGCGAACCGGGCGGCCACGTCACCCAGGGCGTCCAGATGACCACGGGCCAGCCCGGCGTCCCCACCGGCACCACCCCGCCCGGCCCGGACCGCGACCTCCACGTCCAGCCCCATGGTCCGTTCCACGTCGGCGACCAGGTCCGGCAACGGCTGGTCCAACCGGTAGCGCAGCCGGGCCAGCTCGTCGGCGTACGCGCGCAGCCGGGAATACCCCTGGACCGAGTACGCCTGCGCCGGGCCGAGATCGGCCAGCGCCTCCACCAGGGTCGCCTCGTCGAGCCGGTCGGTGACTATCTCGTCCTCCGCCGTCGGCCGGCCGGGACCGGACCGCCGGGCCGAGGCGAGTGACTTCGCCCGGCGGTGCAGCGCCACCAGGTCCCGGGGGCCGATCCGCCAGCGGGGACCGGTGAGCAGCCGCAGCAGCGCGGCGCCGTCGGTCGGGTCGGCCAGCACCCGGAGGGTGCAGACCACGTCCCGGACCTCCGGGGTGTCCAGCAGACCACCGAGCCCCACCACCTCGACCGGCAGGCCCCGCTGCCGCAACGCGGTCTCGATGGCCGGCAGCTGGCTGCGCAGCCGGACCAGCACGGCAGCCGTCGGCCGGCGGTCCAGCGGAATCTGCTCGGGCAGCGCGCCGGGCATCCGGGCGGCACCACGCCAGGCGGCGAGCAGGCTGTCCGCGATCCACTCCGCCTCGTCGGCGTAGCTGGGCAGCAGGGCGCAGTGCACGGTGCCGCCGGGGGCACCCCGGCCGGTACGCCCCGGCACCGGTTCGGCGACGGTCAGCGCCGGGTGCAGTTCCGGTACCCGGGCCCCGGCGGCCCGCAACGGGGCGGCGAGGGCGTTGGCGACCCGGAGGATCTCCGGCCGGTTGCGCCAGCTGGTGGTGAGCGAGAGCGTCCCGGCGGGTCGACCGGAGGTGACGGTGAACTCGGCCGGGAACCGGTCCAGGGTGCCGGCGCTGGCACCGCGCCAGCCGTAGATGGACTGGCAGGGGTCACCCACGGCGGTGACCGGGTGACCGCCGCCGAAGAGCGAGTTCAGCAGCACCACCTGGGCGTGGCTGGTGTCCTGGTACTCGTCGAGCAGCACCACCCGGTACCGGTCCCGTTCGATCGCACCGACCTCCGGGTGGTCCCGGGCGACCCGAGCCGCCCGGGAGAGCTGGTCACCGAAGTCCATCGCCTCGAAGTCGTCCTTGCGCTGCTGGTACGCCCGCACCAGGGGCAGCAGCTTCAGCCGGGTCTGCTGCACGGCCAGCGCCCGCCGGACGTCGGCGTAGAGCCGCCCGGGTCGGGACTGCACGTCGGCGAAGAACCGGCCGGTCCAGGCCGCCAGCTCGTCCGGGGTGACCAGGTGCTCGGCCAGCTCACCGGCGAGGGCCAGCACCGCGTCGGTGATGGTGCCGGGGGCCCGGTCCACCTCCGACATGTCCCCGTCGTAGTTGCGGACCAGCAGCTCGACCAGTTGCCACCGGGACGCCTCGGTGAGCAGCCGGGTGGCCGGCTCGTACCCGGACCGAAGCCCGTGCTCGGTGACGATCCGGGCCGCGTAGGAGTGGTAGGTGGCCACCGCCGGTTCGCCACCGAGCAGGTCCCCGGCCGGGTCGCGGTCCTGCCGACCGAGCCGGCGGACCAGCTGGTCGAGCCGGGTCCGGATGCGGTGGCCGAGTTCACCGGCGGCCTTGCGGGTGAAGGTGAGCCCGAGGATCTGCTCGGGCCGGACGTACGAGTTGGCGACCAGCCAGACCACCCGCGCCGCCATGGTCTCGGTCTTGCCGGAGCCGGCCCCGGCGACCACCAGCAACGGTTCGACCGGGGCGGCGATGATGGCCGCCTGCTCGCGGGTGGGTGCCGGCAGCCGCAGCAGTCGCGCCAGCTCGACCGGGGTGTAGCGGGGACCGGCGTCGGCGGTCCGCTGCGTCTGGGTCGGTGCGCGGAACAGCGAGGGCTGGGTCACGGTATCGCCCTAGTTCGCGACTGCGGGGCTCGCAAGCTCACTCCTCGCGCTCACGGTATCGCCCTGATTCGCGACTGCGGGGCTCGCAAGCTCACTCCTCGCACTCACGGTGAACTCTCAGGGCGGATGGTCGGCGGCTCGACCACCTGGCGCCCCTGCCCGGACACCGGGCAACTCGTACGCACCGGGCAGACCCGGCATTTGCTGTTGGCGACGGCGGCAAAGGTGGCGGCGGCCATCGTATCGGCGGTCCGCCGGACCATCGCCCTGGCCCAGCCCGCCTCGGCCGCCTCGTCGACCGGAGCCTGGGTCTGCTCCCGGGCGTCCCGGCCCGTGGTGCCGAGCTGCACCAGGGCGGCCCCGCCCGACTCCGTGCCGAACTCGGCGAACCCCCCGGACTCCACCGCCACCTGGTAGGCGCCGAGCTGCGGATGCTCGGCCAACTCGGCGCCGGTGGCGGCGGTGGTCCGGCCGGTCTTCAGGTCGACCACCACGAGCCGGCCGTCGGCGTCGACCTCCAGCCGGTCCACCCGACCGACCAGCTCGACCGGGCGGGCCGGATCGTCGAGCCGGACGGCGAACTCCTGCTCGATGGCGAGCAGCCGGCGCGGGTTACCGGCCAGCCAGCGGAGCAGCTTGTCGACCATCGCCTCGGCGCGGGACTGCTCCGCCCCGGTCATCCACCGGGCGGCCAACTCGATCGCGTCGAACCGCCCGGCGACGTACTCCAGCAGCTTGCCCCGGTCGGCGCTGGCGTCCTCGGCCAGCATCGCCGCCGCGTGCACCAGGTTGCCGACGCCCTGCGCGGCGCTGGGCGGCCCCGTGCCGCCGTGCCGTTCCAGCAACCAGCGCAGGCTGCACCGGAGTGCGCTCTCCATGCTCGACGGGGTGACCCGGACCGGCTCGCCCTCGTCGACCAGCGGCCGATCGTCGGAAAGACCGCGCAGCCCCCACCACTCGTCCGGATGCGCGCCGGGCACCCCGGCGGCGGCCAACCGGGCCAGCTCGGCCGCCGCCGCGTGCCGCCGGGTGAGCGGCGCGGCCGGGTCGGTGGCCGTGGTACGCAGCTCGGCGACGAGCGCGGCGAGGGTGAGGGCCCGGGGCGGCCGGCCGACCGGCAGCTCGACCGGACCGTCCTCGCCCGACGCCGCTGCCGGCACGGTCGGGCCCAACTCGTGGAGGAACCGGCTGGGCTGTTCCTCGTGGTCGGTGCCGCCCACCGCCGCCGAGTCGACCGCGCTGACCAGCAGCCGGCGCCGCGCCCGGGTGACCGCCACGTAGAAGAGCCGGCGTTCCTCGTCGAGCAGCGCGGAAGTCTGCCCGACCAGACCGGCCACGGTGCCGGTACCGTCGGCCCGCCCGGCGAGCACGTCGACCAGCCGTTCCGAGCCGAGCAGGCTGCCCCGCAGCCGCAGGTCCGGCCAGATCCCCTCCTGCACCCCGGCGACCGCCACCACGTCCCACTCCAGGCCCTTGGCCGCGTGGGCGGTGAGCAGCCGGACCGCCTCACCTCGGTCGGCGGTCGGGGCGAGCGTGTCCGCGGGGAGCTGCTGGCCCAGCACGTGGTCGAGGAAGACCTCGGTACGCGCACCGGGCAGCCGGTCGACGAACCGGGCCGCCGCGTCGAAGAGCACCATCACCGCGTCCAGGTCCCGGTCGGCCGCCGCCGCCCGCCAGCGGGAGGCCGCCTCCCCCTCCCCCGCCGCCGGCCCGCCCCGGCTCCCGGCGGCCCAGCGCTCGGCCAGTCCGCTGGCCCGCCAGACCGCCCAGAGCACGGTCTCCGCCGTCGCGCCGGGCGCCACCGCAGCCTCCCGGGCGGTGGCGAGCAGGCCGGCCACCACCTGCGCCGGCTCGGCCCAGCGCCGGTCGACACCGGCCAGTACCGCCGGGTCACGCAGCGCCTCGACGACCAGGTCCCCGGAGGGCCGCCGGTCACCGGCGGCCAGGGCGAGCGCCCGCAGCCCCTGCCGCAGCCGCCGCTCGGCCAACGGATCCGCCCCGCCCAGCGGCGAGTGGAGCAGCGCGACGGCGGCCTCCTCGTCCAGCCGGGCCGGCTCCAGCGCGCAACGGAGCAGGAGCAGCAGCGGGGCCACCGCCGGCTGCTGGTGCAGCGGCAGGTCCTCGGCGTGCACCACGGTGGGTACCCCGGCGGTGTGCAGGGCCCGCTGCACCGACGGCAGTTGCAGTGCGGTCGACCGGACCAGCACGGCCATCCGGGACCAGGGCACCCCGTCGAGCAGGTGCGCCGAGCGGAGTGCGTGCGCCAGGTAGGCCGCCTCGCTGGTCGCCGAGCGGAACACGCGTACCTCGACGGTGCCCGGTTCGGCGTCGGGACGGGGAGACAGCCGGCGGTGGCCGCCCGGACCGCGCAACCGCCGGGCCAGCCGCCCGGTCGCGGCGAGCAGACCGGTACCCGCGCGGTAGGAGGTGTCCAGCACCACCGTCCGGGCGGGTACCCCGGAGGCGGTACGGAACCGGTGGGCGAAGGCACCCACCACGGCCGGATCCGCACCCCGGAAGGCGTACGTCGACGAGTCCGGATCGGCGAAGGCGATCAGCGACCGCCCCCCGCCGGCCACCATCGCCAGCAGGTCCACCTGGGCCGGATCGGTGTCGGCCAGCTCGTCGACGTAGACGTACGCCAGCCGGTGCCGCTCGGCGTCGAGCAGTTCGGGGTCGTCGGCGAGCAGGCCGGTGGCCGCCCGGACCAGCTCCGCCGGGTCGTACGCGACGGAACCCCGGTTGCTGACGTCCCGGAGGGCGAGGACGGCGACGTACTCCCGGAGGAAGCGGGCCGCAGCCGGCCAGTCGGCCCGGCCCAGCCGCTCGCCCAGCCGGGCCAGCTCGACCGGGCCGATGCCCCGCTCGGTGGCCCGTTGCAGCAGGTCCCGTAGTTGGCCGGCGAAGGCCCGGGTACGCAGCGCGGGGCGCAGCTCCTCCGGCCAGCCGACCGGGTCGTCGCCTTCCGCCGGATCGGGGCGCTCCGGGTCCGGGGCGGTCACCCCGTCGACCATGTCCAGCAGCTCGCGGATGATCAGATCCTGCTCGGGCCCGGTGAGCAGCCGGGGCGACGGCTCACCCCGCTCGGCCGCCGAACGGCGGAGCAGGCCGAAGGCGTACCCTGGGAAGGTGCGCACGAGCGGCTCGTGCACCACCCGGCGCCCGCCCCCGGCGATCCGCGCCTCGATCCGGTGGCGCAGCGCGGTGGCCTGCCGCCGACCGAAGGTGAGCACCAGGATCCGCTCCGGATCGACGCCCTCGTCGACCCGGGCGGCGACCGCCTCGACCAGGGTCTCCGTCTTGCCGGTACCGGGACCACCGAGGACCAGCAGCGGGCCCTGGGTGTGCGCGACCACCTCCCGCTGCCGGGGGTCGTCGTGGCGGGCCGGCGCGGCCTCCGCCGGCCGGCGGACCAGCCGGTACGCCTGCATGGCGCCCATCTCACCATGCCCGTGCGACACCCGGCGAACCGGACATCCCACCGTTCCGCACGCACCCGGAGCACCGACCCGTTCCGGTCCACCGACCCGCTGCCCGGCCGGGTGACCCGGGACCGGGGCGTCAGGCGAGGCGGGACTCGATCGCGTCGAGCGCCGCCGGCACCGAGTCGACCACGGTGAGCAGGTCGAGCCCGGCCGGACGGATGAAACCCTCCCCGGTGAGCCGGGCCAACCATTCGGTCAGCGGCCGGTAGAACCCATCGGTGTCCACCAGCACCATCGGCTTGCGGTGCATCGCCAGGGTGGCGGTGGTCCAGACCTCGAAAAGCTCGTCGAGGGTGCCCAGCCCGCCGGGCAGGGTCAGGAACGCGTCCGACTTGTCGATCATCGCGGTCTTGCGGCTGGCCATCCCGTCGGTCACCACCAGTTCGTCGGAGGCCACGTCGGCGACTTCAAGGTCGACCAGCGCCTGCGGGATCACCCCGATGGTGGGGGCACCGGCGGCGCGTGCCCCGTCGGCCACCGCCCCCATCATCCCGACGCAACCGCCGCCGGAGACCAGGGTGTGCCCCCGCCGGCCGATCTCCTCACCGGTGAACGTGGCCAGGTCCAGGTAACGCTGGTCGAGGGTGCGTGAGGAGGCACAGAAGACGCAGATGGCGGCCATCGCTCAGAACCTCCGCCCGGCGTCGGCCGCACCCCGACGGGCCGCCTCGGTCTGCGCCTCGGCCGTCTCATGGAGCGCCTCCTGCTCGGCGGTGAGCGCCGCGTCGGCGTCCACGATGTGCCGGACCGCGGCGGCCACGTCGTCGGTCAGGCAGATCAGGTCCAGGTCCGCGGGCCCGATCTTGCCGTCGGCGGCCATGGTGTCCCGCAGCCAGTCGAGCAGACCCCGCCAGTAGTCGGTACCCATCAGCACCACCGGGAAGCGGGTCACCTTGCCGGTCTGCACCAGGGTCAGCGCCTCGAACAGCTCGTCCATCGTGCCGAACCCGCCGGGCAGGACGACGAAGGCCTGGGCGTACTTGACGAACATGGTCTTGCGGGCGAAGAAGTACCGGAAGTCGATGGCCAGGTCGACCCACTCGTTGATGCCCTGCTCGAAGGGGAGTTCGATGCCCAACCCGACGGAGAGCCCACCGGCCTCGGTGGCGCCCCGGTTGGCCGCCTCCATCACCCCCGGCCCGCCACCGGTGATCACCGCGTAACCGGCGCGGGCCAGCGCCCCGCCCAGTTCCTCGGCCATCCGCCACTCCGGGCTCTCCGGCTTGCTGCGGGCGGAGCCGAAGACGCTGACCGCCGGGGGCAGGTCGGCGAGGGTGTCGAAGCCCTCGACGAACTCCGAGAGGATGCGCAGGGCCCGCCACGCGTCCTTGGTCTTCCAGTCCTCGCGCCCCCGCGAGTCGAGCAGCCGCTGGTCCGCCGTGCTGGTCGGGATGGCGCTGCGGCGCAGGGTGACCGCGCCCCGGTGCCGTTCCCGGCCGACGACTCCGGGCTGTTCGGCGGCGTGTTTGTGGTTCATGGGGGAAACGGTAGTGGAGTGACCTGGCCGCAGCGCGGAAGGCGTCGGACCGGACGACCGAAAGATGACAGGAAGGATGAGGTTCGCAGGCAACTAATTCGGTCGCAGGTGCGTCTTACCATTCACATACCGGGTATGCCTGGCAGACGCGGCGGACAGACCAGGGCCGCCGTGGGTGCGCAGTGCCGCGTCTCTCGGGGGAGGAGCAACCGTGATCAGCAACAGCGAGATGATCCGGATCCGGCGGCAGATGCAGCGTCGGATCCGCGACGTGGTGGCCGAGCGGCGGCGGGCCCGGCTGGAGCAGCCGGTCGCCGAGGCCGCGGACGAGGTCGCTGCGGCGGCCGAGGCGTGTCCGGCAGGTGCCTGCGGCACGACCGGCTGACCGCCAGGGGGTGGTGCCCGCCCGGGACCGGACCGCCGGTCCTGGGCGGGGTACTCACGCCAGCCAGCGGTGCAGCGTCGCCGCCCCGTCCCGGATCTTGTTGATCTCGACGTGCTCGTCCGGGTGGTGGGCCAGGTTCGGGTCACCCGGTCCGAAGTTCAGCGCCGGCACGCCCATCGCGGCGAACCGGGCCACGTCCGTCCAGCCCAGCTTGCCGATCGGCGCCGCGCCGACCGCGGCCAGGAACTCCCGGGCCGGCGGTGCGTCCAGCCCCGGTGCGGCCCCGGCCGCCGAGTCGGTCACCGTGACCTCGAAGCCGGCGAACACCTCGCGTACGTGCGCGTGCGCCTCCTCCTCCGTCCGGTCCGGCGCGAACCGGTAGTTGACCTCGATCTCGCACCGGTCCGGGACCACGTTCCCGGCCACCCCGCCGTGGATGCGTACCGCGTTCAGCCCCTCCCGGTACTCGCACCCGTCGATGACGACCCGGCGTGCCTGGTACTCGTTCAGCCGCCGGAGCACCTCACCAGCGCCGTGGATGGCGTTCACGCCGTGCCAGGAGCGCGCCGAGTGGGCCCGTACCCCGGTGGTGGCGACCATCGCCCGCATGGTCCCCTGGCAGCCCGCCTCGACCACCCCGTACGTCGGTTCGAGCAGGACCGCGAAGTCGGCCGTCAGCCACTCCGGGTGCGCCCCGGCGACCAGGAACAGGCCGTTGTACCTCGACTCGATCTCCTCCGCCTCGTAGAAGAAGTACGTCACGTCGTACCGCGGCTCGGGCAGGGTGACCGCCAGGTGCAGCGCGTACGCCACACCGGACTTCATGTCCGAGGTGCCGCAGCCGTACATCAGGTCGCCGCGCATGCTGGACGGGAAGTTGTTGTTGTGCGGCACGGTGTCCAGGTGACCGGCGAGCACGACCCGCTGGGACCGCCCCAGGTCGGTACGGGCCATCACCGTGTTGCCGTACCGCTGGGTGGTCAGGTGCGGAACGCCGCGCAGCACCTCCTCAACGCAGTCGGCGATCGCCTTCTCGTTGAGCGAAACGGACTCTATGTCGACCAGCACCCGGGTCAACGCGACCGGATCGGCCAGTACATCGGGGGTCAACGGGTTCCTCATGTTGGGCACGGTACCGTCAAAACCGGTGCGCACGAGCAGTGATCTTGCGAGCCCCGCAGCCGCGAACGAAAGGTGGAAGAGTGACATCCGCACAGCCCGCGTGGGGCATCGGCCTGGCCACCGTCACCGCCGACGAGCAGGTACTCGACACCTGGTACCCGACCGGAAAGCTCGGTCTGGGCGAACTGCCGCTGGTGCCCGGTGAGGACCAGGGGGACGTTCTCGACCTGCCGCCGACCGCGATCGGTGAACGCGCCCTGCCCGGGCTGCGGACGGTCGTGGTGGTCACCGAGATCGGCTCGCTGGCCGACCCGATCAAGGACACCCCGGACGCGTACCTGCGGTTGCACCTGCTCTCCCACCGGCTGGTCCGGCCCAACGAGCTGAACCTCGACGGGATCTTCGGCGCCCTGCCGAACGTGGCCTGGACCTCGGCCGGGCCGTGCCCGCCGGAGCGGGTCGACGAGTTGCGGGTGATCGAGCGGGCCACCGGCCGGCACCTGGCCGTGTACGGGGTGGACAAGTTCCCCCGGATGACCGACTACGTGACCCCGTCCGGGGTGCGCATCGCCGACGCGGACCGGGTCCGGCTCGGCGCCCACCTGGCCCCCGGCACCACGGTCATGCACGAGGGCTTCTGCAACTTCAACGCCGGCACCCTCGGCACCTCGATGGTGGAGGGCCGGATCGTGCAGGGCGTGGTGGTCGGCGACGGCTCGGACATCGGCGGTGGCGCCTCGATCATGGGCACCCTCTCCGGCGGCGGCACCGAGAAGATCAGCATCGGGCAGCGCAGCCTGATCGGCGCGAACGCGGGTGTCGGCATCTCGCTCGGCGACGACTGCGTGGTCGAGGCCGGCTGCTACATCACCGCCGCCTCGAAGATCGCCCTGCCGGACGGGCGGGTGGTCAAGGCCCGGGAACTGTCCGGGGTGGCCGGCCTGCTCTTCTGGCGCAACTCGCAGACCGGTGCGTTGGAGGCCCGGCCGCGTACCGGCCGGGGCATCGAACTGAACGCCGCGCTGCACGCCAACGACTGACCCGGACGCCGTCCGGACCCCGGCCGGGTGGTCGGGGTCCGGACGGGTTCCGGTCACGTCAGCCGGTACGCCCCGATGACGTGCTGGCTGACCGTGTTACCGGCGGTGTCGGTTGCGGTGGCCCGCAGCGACGCGTGGCCGGTGCCGGCCGGGTGGACGACCCGCGCCACCCAGCCGTGCGCGGTGGCCCGGATCCCCGCCGCGACCCAGGTCCGCCCGCCGTCGTACGAGACGTCGACGGTCAGCGTCCGCACACCGGCGGCCGGGGCACCCGCCTGCCGGTCCACGGTGACCGGGATCTCGAACGCCTTCCCGGCCGGTGCACTGTTCGTGACGTCCAGCTTCGGTGCGAACCGCACCGTCATCGCCGGCAGCGACACCGGCTCGTCCCCGTTGGCGTGCTGGGAGCGGAAGGTCCAGCTCACCCCGACCTCGGTGGCAAGGTCGGTGAAGCTCCGCCGGGCGACCGTCTCCACCCGGTAGTCGGCCGCCTCGGCCGGTACCTCGAACTCACCCCATCCCGCGTCGGTCGTCTCCCCGACCAACGTCCCGTTGCGGTAGAGCGCCGTCCGGGCGCTGTCGTTGAGCGAACCACCCAGGTGCCCGGCGCTGTCGGCGTGTACCGGCAGGAGGACACCGATCACGTCACCCCGCCGGGTGATCCCCTCGTCGCCCCAGCGCACCGGCGGGAAGACCGGCCCGTACGGGGCGGTGTTCCAGACCTCGGCGTAGCGCCGGCCACCGGAGTAGGCGGTGGGCGGGGAGACCAGGACCGACTTCACGTCCAGCCAGCCGTCCTCGTTGCGGATCCCGAAGTCGAGTTCGGTCTCCCACCGGGTACCTCTGACGTTGTAGTACTCGGTCCGCTGACCGGGCACCGCAGTGGGCAGGATGATCGCGGAGGCTCCGGTGTTGTGCCCGACCAGCTCCGGGATGACGATCCGTTCGGTGAGCAGCTCCGGGTCGCCGCCCCGGAACCGGTGGGTGACCGTGGCCAGGTCCCGGCTGCGGTAGTGCTTGAGGAACCCGGTCGGCATCCGGCCGGGGAATGCCTCGGCCATCGCATACAGGTAGGGGCTGCTCGGCGCCCTCAGGTCGGCCCACTGGCTGCTGACCGTGGCCACGAACTGCTCACCGCTGACCGTACGGCCGAGCTGCCCACTGGACAGCCCACTGAAGCTGTCCGCCCAGAGCCCGATGCTGTAGGAGCCCTCGTCGGCCAGGAAGTTGGCGGTCAGGTCGATCAGCGCCGGCGTGGCCGACCGGTCCGGCACGGTGGTCTTCACCGGCTTGGCCCGCCGGGCGTCCACCGCGATCCGCAGGTCCCCGCCGACCACCAGCTCCGGCTGGGCGAGCATGGTGAAGCTGGTCCAGTTGCCGTCCGCGTCCGTGGTCCAGAGGTAGCTGGTCAACCCGTACCGGCCCTTGGGCACCCGCAGCTCGGCCACGCCGTCCGGGTCGTACACACTGTCGAACCGGAACCCGTCCAGCCCCACCAGCAGGGTGTCGTAGTTGGTGGTCTTCCGGCCCGAGCGGTCCCGGTGGTCCAGGGTGAGGGTGTAGCTCTCCACCTCCCGGTGCACCGCGAGCGGCGTGGTCACCAGTCCGGTGCCGGAGCGGGCAACGAGCTGACCGGTGAAGTGCCCGTCCGGGGCGGCGACCCGGGTGTCGGCGGTCACCGTCACCTCCGCCCGGCCCCCGGCCGGTACGGTCAGCCGCTCGGCACCGAGCCGGAACATGCCGGCCGGCGCCGGGGCACCGCCGGGGCCGGCCGCGACGAGGGAGAGGTCCAGCGTGACCGCCGTACCACCCGGGTTGGTGTAGCCGACCGTCCGGGTGACCGGGGTGTCGTCGTCGTGCGGCCAGAGCGCCCGGCCGAACGAGACCGAGGTCGGCTCGCTGGTCACCGTCTGGGTGATGGCCCGGGCCACGTCCACCCGGCCAGCGCCCTGCTGGTAGGCCGTCTGGCCGGGGTGGGGCTTCGCCGAGGCCATCAGGGTGGCCTTGAGCTGCCCGGCACGCCAGTCGGGATGCTGCTGGGCGAGCAGCGCCGCCGCACCCGCGACGTGCGGGGTCGCCATCGACGTGCCGGAGAGGGTCACGTACTGCTCGCCGACCGGGTCACCGAGTTCGGTCCCGGCACCCCGGGCCGCCACGATGTCCACCCCGGGCGCGGTGAGGTCGGGCTTGATCGCGTCGTCACCGACCCGGGGGCCCCGGCTGGAGAACTCGGCGAGCCGGTCGGAGCGGTCCACCGCGCCGACGGACAGCGCGGAGTCCGCGGTACTCGGTGAGCCGACCGACCCGTCCGAGCCGTCGTTGCCGGCGGCGATGACGAAGAGCGCACCGGTCTGCGCGGTCAGGGTCTCGACCGCCTCCTCCAGCGGGTCGGTCTCCGGGGTGTCCCGGCCACCGAGGCTCAGGTTGATCACCATGGCCCGCTTCTCGCTGGCCGCCCAGTGCATGCCGGCCAGGATGGCCGACTCGGTGCAACCGAAGGACTCGCAGACCTTGCCGGAGACCACGGTGGCGTCCGGGGCGACGCCCCGGTACTTCCCGCCGGAGGCGGCGCCGGTGCCGACGATGGTGGAGGCGACGTGCGTACCGTGCCCGACGGTGTCACCCTCGTCCGGCGCCTCGCTGAAGTTGCGCGCCTCGGCGACCCGCCCGGCCAGGTCCGGGTGCGCGGTGTCCACCCCGGTGTCGAGTACCGCGACGGTCACGCCACGCCCGGTCAGACCGGCGGCGTGCGCGGCGGGCGCGCCGATCTGCGCCACACTGTGGTCGAGGTTGATCCGGCGCCGGCCGTCGAGCCAGATCCTGTCGACGCCCCCCGCCGTGTCGACGCGGGCACCGGAGCGTGCCGTGGTGAGCCCGGCCCAGACCGTCGCGGCCCGGTCCTTCGCCGCGGTGGCCGCCACGCCCCCGATCGCCGGCAGGTCCCGGGTGATCCGGATCCCGGCGGTCGCGGTGGCGGTCCGCCGGTCAGCGCCCGGACGGTACGTCAACAGCAGTGGGAGGGCGTCCCGCCGCGCGTCGTCGTACCCGGACTCCACCAGCTCCGTGACGTCGAAGAGCCGCTGGTCGACCCGGCCGGTGCGCAGCAGCGCCACGACGTCCTGCGGTACCACCCGGACGTGCCCGTCGGCCCGGGTGACCAGGAAGCGGAGGTGCTCCCGGCCGGCCCCCGGTCGCACGCTCACCGCCCCACCGGCGGTCAGCGTGACCCGGTCACCGGTCAGCAGGGTGACGGTGGCCGGGACGCCCGGTCCCCGCCCGGCACCGGCGGGGACCGCTCCGGCACCGGCCACTGCGGAACCGGGACGGTCGGGTGGCGCGGCCCAGCCGGCCGCAGGGGCACCGAGTACCAGGCCGAGCACGAGCCCGGCACCGGTGAGTTTCCGTGTTCGCCGCAACGCGAACCTCCTCGTGGGGCGTTGTTACAGACGGATGGTCTACATTGACCACAACCAGACTTACATACTCGGTATCCATCATGGAGTCAGAAATATTACTAAATATGCAAAGAAGGCGACTTCGTCGACAGAAGCGACATGATCGCCCCCCGCCGGGCGCGACGGTCGACCTTCGCCCGGCATGAGCTGCGAAAACAACTATTCACGTACGGGTGAATCAACTAGCCGCGCAGCACCCGGGAGGAGCACTCTGGGTAGTGAGGTCATCACTCCCAGGGGAGGACGCGATGGCTGCTCGGGTTGTGGAGCTACGCGTACACGGGGTATCGAACACCCCACCGGCGGACATTCTGTGCCTGACCCCGGAACCCGGCAACGACGGCCCGACCCCGTGGCTGGTCGCGGGCGACGCCATGACCGGTTTCTACCGGTCGACCGCACCCGACCCGGCCGAACCGGTCGCCGTCGAGGCGTACAGCTGGGGTCAGCTCACGTCGGGTGCGCGTACCGCGAAGGATGTGGAACGGGCGCTGTGGACCGCACTGCTCCCGTTCACCCTGGCCAACGTCGCACTGCACGCCAGACCGGACATCCCGGCCGACCCGGAGACCGAACGGTGGCGGGACCGGCCCGGTGTCGCCGCCTGGCTGATCCGGCTCTTCTGCCTCAGCCTCACCGGCACCCTGGTGCTCGCCGCCACCGGCATCGGGGTCGACCTGATCGGCTGGCAGTGCGTGGACAACCACTGTCTGCGTCGGATACCCGGCCCGTGGGAGTTCCTCGGATCCGGCTGGTGGGGTACCGGCGCCCACTCCCTCGCCATCGGGCTGCTCGTCCCGCTCGGCCTGCTCACCGTGATCGGGCTGCTCACCTGGCGCACCTACCAGTACGAGGCGGCCATGCCGGCCGGTACCGGGGCACCGGACCCCGGTCCGCTGACGAACCCCCTCCAGGATCCCACCTTCTGGTGCGGGGAGGGCCAGGTACGCCGTGCGGCGGTACTGCACCTCTGCACCGGTGTGGTGATCGCCTCAGCGGTGCCACTCGGCGCCGTACTGGTGATGGACCCGCCCACCGGCGGTCGGGCGATCCTCGCCTGGTCCACCGTGTCCCTGCTCGCCGTTCCGCTGGTGATCACCCTGGTCGCGCTCGGTCAGCCGTACCTGAGCCGGCGGGCCGGGGACACCCCGCTCGGGCCGTGGAGTGCCCTGATCGCCGTCCTCACCCTCGCCGGGCTGGTCGGCACGGTGGCCCTGCTGCTGCTGCCGGACGGACCGGCCGGCATCCCGCTGGCCGACCAGCGCCCACCCGACGGCTGCACCCTCGACGGCGGTGTCCCCGGATGCCGGGAGGACCGCTCGTTGCCCGGGTTCGACTGGATCATCGCCTGGTACGGCACCGGTCAGGCAATCCTGCTGCTCGCCATCGGGGCGGTCTCCCGGTCCGGTCGTCGGGCACTGCTGGTACCGGCCACCGGGGTGGTGCTGATCGTCCTCGGTTGCGGCTGGCTCGGTGGCTGGCTGCCCGGCGCGCCCCCGGCGCCGGACTGGCTGAGCACTCCCCTGGTGGCCGCCCCGGCGGTCGCCCTGGCCGCCCTCGGCCTGCTGCTTCCGCGTACGCCGTCCGCCTCCGGAGGATCCCCGCCGCATCGCCAGGACGGGGTCGCCTGGGGCGGTTGCGGCCCGGCGGTGCTCGCCGGATTCGGCTGGCTGCTCGGCATCGCCTACAGCGCGGGCGGGCTGTACTGGGCCACCGACTGGCTCAACAACGGCGCCACCCCCAGTGGTCTCTCCGCCATCACCCCGCCGCTGCCGGTGATGTGGGCCGGGCTGGCCTTCCTGGTCGCCCTGGTCGGACTGGCGTTGACCGGGCTGCGGGCCTGGTGCCTCTTCGTCGGGCTGCGCCGCCGACGGCTCGCCGCGCTCACCCGTCCGGCGGCCCCGCTGTCCGGACACGACCTGCGACGGTGCCGGGACGTGGCCGCCTTCCAGGCGCTGCACCGGCTGGTCGGCGGGCACGCGTTGCGCCTGTCCGGCTGGTTCGCGGCCGGTACCGTTCCGCTCGCTGTCGCCGGCCTCGCCGGTGGACTGGCCCACACCCGTCCGGTACCCGCCCAGCCCACCGGCTGGGAGGTCGTCCTGAAGACCGCCGTGGACATCGGCGACTCGTTGCTCGGTTGGCTACCGGTCGCCATCTCCGGGGTCGGCCTGCTGGTCTACCGCAACGACACGGTCCGCCGCTCGGTGGGGGTCCTCTGGGACGTCGGCACGTTCTGGCCCCGGGCCGCCCACCCGCTCGCACCGCCGAGCTACGCCGAACGGGCGGTGCCCCAGTTGCAGACGCGCACCGCCGGGCTGCTGGCCCTGCCCGCAACACACTCGTACAAGGCGGACGCCATCATCCTCTCCGGGCACAGCCAGGGTGCGGTGATCTCCGCAGCGGTCATCCTCCAGATGCCGGCCCAGTGGCGGCGCCGGATCTGGTTCTTCTCCTACGGCTGCCAGTTCACCCGCCTCTACGGCCGGGTCTTCCCCGCCTTCTTCGGGCCGGACCGGCTGCGTACCCTGACCGCCGCCCTGAGCCACGACGACGGTGCGGATCCGGACGGGGGCGGCGGCACCGACCGCCCGGGTGGTCATG
This sequence comes from Micromonospora sp. CPCC 206060, assembly GCF_036906895.1. Lineage (NCBI taxonomy): Bacteria > Bacillati > Actinomycetota > Actinomycetes > Micromonosporales > Micromonosporaceae > Micromonospora > Micromonospora sp. CPCC 206060. Next base: position 35,709 of record NZ_JBAKHU010000005.1, on the reverse strand, counting down.
CCGAGCCGGGCTGGACGAACTTCTGGCGGGACACCGACCCGCTCGGTTGGCAGGTCACCGCCGGCGAGCGGGAGGTGGTCGTCCGGGACCCGGCCGCCCTGCACCCGAGCGGCGGTGAGGTGACCGATCCGCCGATCCGCAACCACAGCGGCTACCCGGAGGCGCCCGAGTACCGCCGTGAGCGGGCCCGGGTGGCCACCCTGCTCAGCGGCGCGATACCCGCGCCCCGGGCCGGAACCGGCTGACCCGGGCGAAGGCCACCCCCGCCCCGGCCGCTTTGCTCTGCTTCAATCACGGAAACACCGACGACGAGCTGGGATTCTGGCTCAGCGCAGGCGCCGATGGCACCGCCAGGCCGATGACCGGGCGGACGGGTTGTCAGGCCGGTGCCAGCCGGACCACCAGGTCGGCGCGCCGGGCCGTGCCGGCCACCAGGGTGGCGTTGGCCTCGTCGCTCCCCCGCGCCCACGCCTCCGCCTCGGCCAGGGACCGGCCGTACGCGACGTGCCGTTCGGTCAGCCGGCGCAACCGATCCCCCGCATCCAGATCGAGGAACCACGCCTCGTGCAGCAGCGATCGCACCTCGTCCCACGGATCGATGGGCAGCAGCAGGTAGTTCCCTTCGGTCACCACCAGGCGTACCGACGGCGGGATGGGGATCGCCCCGGCGACCGGCTCCTCCAGATCACGGCGGAACTCCGGCGCGTACACCGTCGTCGGCTCCAGCCGGTGCAGTCGGCGCAACAGGGAGACGTACCCGTTGGCGTCGAAGGTGTCCACCGCACCCTTGCGTTCGATCCGGCCGAGTCGGCGCAGCTCGACCTGGGCCAGGTGGAAACCGTCCATCGGCACCAGCCGGGCAGCCGGTCCGACGGCGGCGACGATCCGCTCGGCCAGGCTCGACTTCCCGGCACCCGGCGCACCGGCGATGCCGAGGAGTTGACGCGGCCCGGCGTCGGCCAGTACCCGGGCCCGGTCCGCGAGCTGGTCGAAGGTGCACCCGCGCGGTGCGGGCGGGGTGGCGCTCACCGGTCCAGGACCGGCTCGCTGATCGCGAACCGCGCCTCCACGCCGGCCTGCACGGTCTGCACCTGCGGATCCAGGTCCAGTTCCGGGGCCGACTCGGCCCCGCCACCGAACCCGAACGCCGCCCGCGTCAGCATCGGCTGATTGGTCATCCCGGTGTCGGTCAGCTCCAGCAGGGCGGTCACCCGGGCGCCGAGCGCCTCCGCGTACTCCCGGGCCCGCTGCACCGCGTCCCGGATCGCCGCGTGCCGGGCCTCCCGGTGCACCGGACTGTCCGGGCGCAGCGACCACCAGGGGCCGGCCACCTCGACCTGGTCCTGCTCGGCCAGCCGCAGCATCAGCTCACCGAGCACCGCGAAGTCGGTCATCGTCACGGTCGTGGCCACACTGCCGTGATAGGCGACCACCCGCTCCCCGGAGCGCTTGAACTCGGGTCGGACCCGCAGGTCACCGGTCTCCCGCCGATCGACGGCCGGACCGTACTCCTCGATCAGCACCCGGATCGCGGCAGCCCGCTCGGCCAGCCGGGTCAGGGTCGCCTGGCGGTCCCGGTCCCGCGCCACCACCGTGACGGTGAACCGGGCGATCTCCGGGGGGACCTCACGGAACGCCTCGCCGCGTACCGCGACGACCGGGGCATCGACCATGGCTTCACCCTAGCGGCGCGGCGCCGTCCCCGCCGGGTTCGTCGTGGTCCGGACGGTGCACGAGGTACGTCACCGTCCCGTCCCGTACGTCGCAGCCGGTCAGGTGCCCCCCGGCGGCACCCAGCTCCAGCAGGAACCGCAATTCCTCGTCGACCGGACCGGTAACCGGGAAGGAGCGCCGGGACCGGGACAGCCCGCGGTCGGGGAGGGCGGCACGTAACGCCTGTGCCCGCAGGTAGTGCGCGAGTAGCTGTTCATCGTCTCCGGACCGCAGGGCCGCCGCGAGCCCGTCCAGGAACGCGGTCACCCCGGCCAACTGCGCGAGGATCTCCGCGCGGTTGCTCATCAGCATGTCCACCGTCCGCTTCGCCGGCGTACCGGCGACCCGGGTACCGTCCCGGAAGCTCCCGGCGGCGAGGCCGAGCACCGCCTCGCGGACCGGTGAGCCGGCGGTGGCCCCGGCGAGACTGCCGGCGAGCAGGTGCGGCACGTGCGAGGCGAGGGCGACCACCGAGTCGTGGACCGTCGGGGACATCGGCACGATCCGCGCCCCGAACACGTCCAGGATCAGGGTGGCCAGCATCCGGAACCGGTCGGGCAGCGTCTCGGCGGTCGGGCAGAGCACCCAGGCGGCCCCGGTGAAGAGGTCCGGCGCGGCCGAGGTCAGCCCGGCCCGCTCGGCACCGGCCATCGGGTGTCCCGGTACGAAGCGGTGGGCCAGCCCGTACGCCGTCGCGGCTGCCGCGACGGCCGACTTGGTGCTGCCCACGTCGGTGAGGAGGCACCCCTCACCGGTCCATCCGCCGATCCGGCCCAGCATCTCCGGCAGGGTGGCGAGCGGGGCACCGAGGAACACCACGTCCCGGTCCCGGACCGCGTCGACCAGCTCGTCGGGAAAGGCCAACCCCTGCCGCCGCCCCTCGGCCCGGGTCGCCGGATCCGGGTCCCACCCGGTCACCGGCAGACCGGCCTGGTGCAGCCGGAGCAGGATGGAACCACCGATCAGGCCGGTACCGACCACCGCCACCCGGACCGGCGAACCGCCTGTCTCCACCATCAGCAGGTACCTCGACGTCTCGATCAGGTACCGGGCGGATCAGTGCCGCAGCCGGTCGGGTACGGCGGCGATCCGCTCGTCCGACTCGGTCAACGCCACCCGTACGTGCCGCTCCCCGCCGGGACCGTAGAAGACGCCGGGCGCGGCGAGGATGCCCCGCTCGGCCAGCCACTCGACGCTGCGCCAGCACTCCTCGCCCCGGGTGACCCAGAGGTAGAGCCCGGCCTCGGAGTGCTCGATGGTGAACCCGGCTGCGGTGAACGCCTCGGCCAGCCGGACCCGCCGGGCCGCGTACCGGTCCCGCTGCGCGGTGGCGTGCTCCTCGTCGCCGAGGGCGGCCACCATGGCGGCCTGCACCGGCGCCGGCACGATCATCCCCGCGTGCTTGCGGACCTTGAGCAGCTCGGCGACCAGGGCCGGGTCACCGGCCACGAAGCCGGCCCGGTACCCGGCCAGGTTGGAACGCTTGGACAGCGAGTGCACCGCCAGCACCCCGTCGTACGAGCCCCCGCAGACCTCCGGCGAGAGCACCGAGACCGGCTCGGCCTCCCAGCCCAACGGCAGGTAGCACTCGTCGCTGGCGACCACCGCGCCCCGCTCCCGGGCCCAGTCGACCACCTTGCGCAGGTGCGCGGTGGGCAGCACCTGACCGGTCGGGTTACCGGGCGAGTTGACCCAGACGAGCCGGACCCGGGGAGTCGGACCGGCTGCGGTCAGCGAGTCGGTACGCAGCACGTCGGCACCGGCCAGCCGCGCCCCGTCCGAGTAGGTCGGGTAGCAGATGCGCGGGACCACCACGGTGTCGCCGGGACCGATGCCGAGCAGGGTGGGCAGCCAACCGACCAGTTCCTTGGAGCCGATCGTCGGCAGCACGCCGAACCCCTCCGCCGCCCCGCAGGCCCGGCGCACCCAGGCGGTGATCGCCGCACGCAGCGCCGGAGTGCCCGCGGTCAGCGGGTACCCGGGGCTGTCGGCCGCCCCGGCCAGCGCCGCCTGGATGACCGGCGGCACCGGGTCGACCGGCGTACCCATGGAGAGGTTGATCAGCCCGCCCGGGTGTGCCGCAGCCCGTACGGCCGCGGCGTCCAGGGCGTCCCAGGTGAACTCGGGTAGCCGGGCCGAGACGGCCGCTGGGCGGTTCAGTGGCCCTCTCCGCGCGGCGGCTGGGCGGCCACGAACGTGGCGTCCTTCTCCACCTTGCCGATCTTGGAAGCGCCGCCCGGCGAACCGAGGTCCTCGAAGAACTCGTAGTTCGCCGAGGTGTAGTCCTTCCACTGCTCCGGCACGTCGTCCTCGTAGAAGATCGCCTCGACCGGGCAGACCGGCTCACAGGCACCGCAGTCGACGCACTCGTCGGGGTGGATGTAGAGCATCCGGTTGCCCTCGTAGATGCAGTCGACCGGGCACTCCTCGATGCATGCCTTGTCGAGCACGTCCACGCAGGGCTCGGCGATGATGTAGGTCACCGGTCTTCTCCTCCGCAAGCTACGCCGCGATCACCCGCGACGGTTAGAGCCTAGTATCTCGCCGGGGAGGGGGTCGACCATGCTCCGACGGCAGGATGTGGGACACCGGATCGTAGTCCGGCGGATTGTGGGGATTTGCGACGGGCGGACGCTCTTCTCCGACGCGCTGGGCGAGCTGGTGGAGCTGAGCGAGACCCATCTCACTCTGGCCACCGCCCAGGGCCGGCTGCGGGTACCCCACTCGGAGGTACACCGGGCCAAACGGGTGCCACCGGCCCGACGGCCGACCGCCACCGCGATGGCCGCCCTGGAACGTGCCGCCAACGAGGCATGGCCCGCACCCGACCAGCACCGCCTCGGCGACTGGCTGCTGCGCAGCGCCGACGGCTGGACCGGGCGGGCGAACTCGGCCCTGCCGGTCGGTGACCCGGACCGGCCGCTGCCGGCCGCCGTGGACGCGGTGCAGGCCTGGTACGCCGACCGGGAGCAGCCTGCCCAGATCAACACCCCGCTGCCGCTGGCCAGTCCGGTCGGCGCCGAACTGGACGCCCGGGGCTGGACGGCCAGCCCGCTGGTCCTGGTGCAGACCGCCCCGCTGGACACCGTCATCGACGCGGCACCGCCGGCCACCGGCCTGCCCCCGGTCCGGCTGGCCGAGGCCCCGTCAGACGACTGGATCGGGCTGGCCGCCGGCCGCAAGGGTGGCTTCCCACCGGCGGCCCGGCACGTGCTGACCGCCGTCGACCAGCTCCGCTTCGCCGAGGTGTACGACGGCGGCGAACTGGTCGCCATCGCCCGGGGCACGGTGACCGGACCGGACCGCTGGCTCGGGCTGAGCCTGGTCGAGGTAGCCGAGAACGCCCGGCGACGCGGTCTCGGCCGGCACGTGATCGCCGCCCTGGCCGCCTGGGGCCGGGAGACCGGCGCCACCGCCGCCTTCCTCCAGGTGGAACAGCGCAACACCGCAGCGGTGACGCTCTACCAGGGGCTCGGTTTCCGCACCCACCACACCTACCTCACCCGCCGCGAAGCACACGGTGGATAGGTGTAAGGAAGGGCCCCCTATTAACGCTTCCGGTAGAGGAAGGGCCCCTTCTTAACACCCCGGGCAGCGCGAGCCCAGACGCTCAGCGGACAGGCGGCCCGGACGCTCAGCGGCGTACCACCCGACGCGGCTTGGACTGCTTGAGTTCGGCGTACCGGCGCAGCGACTCCGAGCGGTGGTCCCAGCCCAGCGCGGTGAGTACCAGGTAACCGAGCAGCGCCCCACCGGCGGCGAAGGCCGCGTAGAGCCCGATCTGGGCGAAGAACCCGCCCGCCCCGTCGGCGAACGGCTGGCTGCCGCTGAGGAACGGCCCGACCAGGACGGTCAGCGCCATGGCCACCAGCACCGCCGCGGCCAAATCCGCACCCCACCGGGCGACCGGCAGCCGCCGGCCCTGCACGAACGCGACCACCGCCAGGATCAGCCCGATCACCGCGAACATGCCGAGCGAGATCCGGTCAGCCGCCTCGGAGTCGCCGTCGAACCCGAACCGGGTCACCAACCGGGCCACCACATTGACCACGAACAGCACACCGGCGAGCACCCCGACCGGCAGCCAACGCTCCCTCATCCACGCCTCCCGCTGTATCACCCCGCTCTTACCGGGGTCTCCTGGCAGGAATATGTACCACCCGGAGCTGTGGACGTCATCACCTGGAACGGGCCGCCGCCGGGGCGAGGACGAGGCGGAACGCCATCACCGCGAAGGTCATCGCACCGGCGACGATCATGGCGAGACCGACCCAGTTGTCCCCGGCGAGCAGCAGGTCCCCCTCGTCGGTGCGGACCGCCGCGACGACCATCACCGCGAACCACGGCACCGCCGGCAGGGCGACCGCCCAGCCGGCACCCACCGCCCGGTGGGCGAACCAGCTCAGCACCAGGTTGGCCACCACCACCACGGGTACCGCGACGCCGATCAGGTGACCACCGGCGCGGACCCCGGCCAGCATCAGCTCCACCAGCCCGGTCAGCACCGCACCGGAGACCGCGAGCACGCCGGCCACCGCCCGTAGCACCAGGTCCGCGGTACGCCGCCAGGACTCCGGCGGGGCCGGGTCGGCCGGTGGAGCCTGCTCGGGTACGGCGGCGGACATCGGCGGGCTCGGCAGGGTCACCGGACGCCGGCCGCTTCCGGCGCACCCGGTTCCGCCGGGGTCCGCACCGCCGGTCCGGCCGGGTCCGGGCCGCCCGCCGACCCGGCCGGGTCCGGGCCGTCCAGCGGCAGCCCGGCGAAGAGGTCGTCCTCCCAGCCGTACGGCCCGGCGCCCGGGCCACGGACACCTGCGGCGAGGGTGTAGTACTCCACCCCCATGAACTCCGCCCCGAAGTTCCCGGCGATGGAGTAGAGCCAGGAGTTCTCCGGGATCTGGGTGGCGTGCGCCCGCATCGCCGCCTCCTTGGCGGCGTGCTGGTCGGTGGCGTCGATCCGGGCGGCGATCTGTTCGTCGTCGGTACCGAAGGGCAGCTCGTCGAGCTGGTCGACCCCGGCGAACGGGTTGTCCGACGACTCGGCGAAGGCACTCATCCCGGCGGCGAGCACGCTCTTCGGCAGCGCCGTCCAGTAGATCTTGGCTGGTCCGATGCCTTCTGCGGCGGCCAGCTCGGCGGCGCGCATCGCCACCCGGTGCGCCTGGATGTGGTCGGGATGACCGTAGAAGCCGTTGTCGTCGTACGTGATCATGACCTGTGGACGGACCTCGCGGATCACCGCCAGGAGCTGACCGGCGGCGGTCTCCAGGTCGGCCCGCCAGAACGCCCGGGGGTGGTCGTTGGTCGGCATGCCCATCATCCCGGAGTCCCGGTACCGGCCGGCGCCGCCGAGGAACCGGTGGTCGGTCACCCCGAGCGCCGCGCAGGACGCCGCCAGTTCGGCGATCCGGTACCCGCCGAGCTGGTCCGCCTCGGCAGCCGCGAGCTGCGCCAGCTCCGGTACGTGGATCTCCCCCTCCTCGCCGAGGGTGCAGGTGACCAGGGTGACGTGGGCACCGGCGGCGGCGTAGTACGCCATCGTCGCGCCGGTGCCGATCGCCTCGTCGTCGGGATGCGCGTGGACCAGCAGGAGCCGGCGGTCGGGCAGGTCAGTCACGACCGCCACTCTAGTGCCCTGGTCGGGCGCACCGACGTTGACGCGTCCACGCAGGTAGGCCACATCACCGCGGGTACCCCTCTACGATCTCGGTGTGGAGTATCCGGAGCTGGCCGCCCGTACCCGCCGCTTCACCCGGGGCACCCCCCGCGCCGTCACAGTCGCCGACGACGGGTCGCGGGTGATCTTCCTGCGGTCCGGCGGCCCTGAGGACCCGGCCGACGCCCTCTGGCTGCTGGATGTGGCGACCGGCGGGGAACGCCTGGTCGCCGACCCGGCGGCGCTGCTCGGCGCGGACGCCGACCTGGCCGCCCTGCCCCCGGCGGAACGGACCCTGCGGGAACGGTTGCGACTCTCCGCCGCCGGCATCGGTTCGTACGCCACCGACCCGGCGGCCCGGGTGGCCGTCTTCACGGTCGCCGGCCGCCTGTTCCGGGCCGACCTGGTGCACCGGGACGTGGTCGAGGTCACGACCGTCGGGCCGGTGATCGACCCCCAACCCGATCCGACCGGTCAGCGGCTGGCCTACGTCACCCAGGCCGAGGGGACCGGTCAGCTCCGGGTGATCGAGCCCGACGGCACCGACAACCTGCTCGCCGGGGAGGACTCCGGGGTCTCCTGGGGGGTGGCCGAGCACATCGCGGCGGAGGAGTTCGGCCGGTACCGGGGCTACTGGTGGGCGCCGGACGGCCGGTCCGTCCTCGCCGCCCGCGTCGACGAGAGCCGCCTGCCCCGCTGGTACACCCACGACCCCGCCGCCCCGGACAGCGAGCCGACCAGCGCCGCCTACCCGGCGGCCGGCGGGCCGAACGCCGAGGTGAGCCTACACCTGCTCGACCTGGACGGCGGCTGGGTCGACGTGCACTGGGACCGGGAGACCTACCCGTACCTGGTGTCGGTGCACTGGGCTGAGAGCGGACCGTTGATCACGGTGCTGCGCCGGTTGCAGCAGCACGGCCTGGTGCTCGCGATCGACCCGCGTACCGGCGAGACCCAGGTGCACGCGGAACTGGCCGACCCGCGCTGGGTGGAGCCGATCCCGGGCACCCCGGCGCACCTGCCGGACGGCCGGGTACTCGTCGGCGGGGAGCTGGCGCACGACGGGTACGACGCCCGCTGCCTGTTCGCCGACGGGACGCTGCTCACCCCGCCCTCGCTCTACGTCCGCCGGGTGGTGGGGCGGCTCGCCACCGGCGACGGGCCGGCCGATCTGCTGGTCGAGGCGAGTGACGGCGAGCCGAGCCAGCGGCACCTGTTCCGGGTCCGCACGACGATCGGGGCCGGGGTGGAGGCCCGCCGGCTGACCACCGATCCGGGCTGGCACACCGCTGCGGTCGGCGGCGACGTACTGGTGGTGGGCAGTGCCTCACTCGACCACCCGGGTACCCGGTGGACGGTGTGGCGGGGCGACACCGAGCTGGCCACCCTGCGGTCGTTCGCGGCAACCCCGCCGTACGCCCCGCGCCCGGTGCTGGAACGGGTCACCGACCGGCGGCTGCCGACCGCGGTGCTCTACCCCCGCGACCATGTGTCCGGGCGCCGGCTGCCGGTTCTGCTCGACGTGTACGGCGGACCCGGTCACCAGGAGGTGGTGGCCGCCCGGTCCGCGTGGCTGGAGCGGCAGTGGTGGGCCGACCGCGGTTTCGCGGTGGTCACCGTGGACAACCGGGGTACCCCCGGCGTCGCACCGTCGTTCGAGAAGGTGATCCACCGGCGGGTCGCCGACGTGGTGCTGCTCGACCAGGTCGACGCGCTGACCGCACTCGCCGGGAAACACCCGGACCTGGACCTCGGGCGGGTGGCGGTCCGGGGCTGGTCGTTCGGTGGCTGGCTGGCCGGGCTGGCGGTGCTGCGCCAGCCGGAGCTGTTCCGCTGCGCCATCGTCGGCGCCCCGGTCACCGACTGGGCGCTCTACGACACCGCCTACACGGAGCGCTACCTGGGGCTGCCGGCCGAGGGTGTCGAGGTGTACGCGCACCACTCGCTGGTCGAGCTGGCCGCCGAGCCGGTGATCCGCCCGGACGACGCCCGGCCGATGCTGCTGGTGCACGGGCTGGCCGACGACAACGTGGTGGCCGCGCACACGCTGCGCCTCTCCGCCGCGCTGCTGGCCACCGGCCGGCCGCACGCGGTGATCCCGCTGACCGGCGCGACCCACATGGCGGCCGGCGGCACCGCCGAACGCCTGCTCGCCCTGGAGCTGGACTTCCTCCGCACCCACCTGAACTGAGGGCTGGGGTGTAAGGAAGGGCCCCCTATTAACGCTTTCGGTAGAGGAAGGGCCCCTTTTTAACACTCACGTGTTAAAAAGGGGCCCTTCCTTACACCTCAGCGCAGTCGGGCGACTACTGCTTGACGTGGACGTTCACCAGGGCCGGGTAGCCGAAGATGCTGGAGATGAAGATCCCCCCGACCTTCGACCCGTGCAGGTAGTAGCCGTTCTCGACGAAGAGCGGCACCGCCGGGGCGAGTTCCTTCATGATCCGCTGGTCGAGCTTCGCCCACTCCTTGCCCTGCTCGGTCACGGGGAGGGCGAGGATCCGGTCGAACTCGGCGTTGATCGCGTCGTTGTTGACGTACGCCGTGTTGCTGTTGTTCTCCGCCTTGATGGTGCGACCGTCGAAGAGCACCGGCAGGATCGCCGCGCCGCTGGGCCAGTCAGCCGCCCACTGGTCGGTGTAGATGTCCCACGGGTTGCCCTTCTTGCCCACCTCGTCGAGCTTGGCGTCGGTCGGGATGGTCTTCACCGTGATCTTGAAGCCGGCCTTCTCCAGGTTGCCCTTGAGCTGGGTGGCCAGCTCGGTGGAGTCGTCGGAGATGCCGAGCACCAGCTCGGGGGTCTTGCCGGCGAGCAACTCCTTGGCCTTCTCCACGTCGCCGGTCGGGCCGGCCGGGTACGCGTCGTACTGCTCGTAACCGATGGTCGACGGCGGCAGCAGCGTGGTGACCGCGCGGGCGGAGGCCTCACCGCCGTACGCCTTGATGAAGCCGGAGCGGTCGATGGCGTAGTTGAGCGCCTGGCGTACCGCCAGGTCGGTGACCCGCTCGGTGTTGATGGTCAGCCGCCAGAGGCTGGGCGTGGGGCCCTGCACCGAGCGCGGCTTCAGCGCGGCGTCCCCGGTGACCCGGGCGACCAGCGCGGAGGGGACACCGTTCCAGGCCAGCGCGGTCTGGTCGTCGCCGTTGTCGGCGATCACCCGGTTGGCGCCCGCTTCGCTGTCCGGGCCGAAGGTCCACACGATCTTGTCCGGGTACGCGTGCCGCACCGGGTCGGTCTTGGCGTCCCAGTGCTCGTTGCGCTCCAGCACGGTCTCGACGCCGGCCTGGTTCTTGGTGACCTTGTAGGGCCCGGAGGAGAACGGGGCGTTGTCCAGGTTGACCCCGGTGTCCTTGTCCGCCGGCAGCGGCGCGGTGTACGGCAGGGACGCGGCGAACGGCAGGTCGCAGTGCGGCTTGGCGAACTCGAACTTCAGCGTCTTCGCGTCCGGCGTGCTCAGGCCGGGCGGCAGCGCGGTCTTGTTGGCCTTGAAGTTCCACTTGGTGTCGTACTGCGGGGTGTCGGCGAGCCACTCCTGGAGGTAGGTGGGGCCACCGGTCAGGTCCGGGTCGAACGAGCGGGCGATGCCGTACGCGATCTCCTTGCTGGTGATCGGCCGGCCGTCCTCGAACTTCACGCCGTCCTTGATGGTGAATTCCCAGACCTTGCAGTCGCCGTTGACGTCCTTGCCGGGCGTCTCGGCCAGGTCACCGACGAGGGTCACCTTGCCGGAACCGTCGTCCTTGAAGGTGGTCAGGAAGCGGCTGTAGAGCGGGGCGTTCATCAGGCCGGCGAACGAGTAGACCCGCTGCGGGTCCATGTGCGAGATCTTGGTTTCCCGGATGATCCGGAAGGTGCCCCCCTTGGCGGCTCCGGGCACCTCGGCGGCCGGACCCATCGAGTCCTTCGGGTCGGCGGCGATCGATCCGCTGGACACCCGGGTGGTGTCGTCCGAGGTGTCGGTGCCCTTGTTCTCGCTGCACGCGCCCATGACCGCGAGCAGTGCGAGCGCTCCGCCGGCGGCGGCTGCCCTCTTTAGGCGCATCTCGCGCCTCCTCCCTGATTAACCCTGTTCAGCGTGGCAGAATCTGTAGAAAAGCTACGGTTTGTCTAGCAGAGTCCGGCGGAAGTTTCCATGCTCACGGGCCAGCCGATGCTCTATCGCAACCGCACCCGGGGATCGATGGTGGCGTACAGGATGTCCACCACGATGTTGGCGACCACGATGAAGACCGCCGAGATCAGTACGGTCGCCATGATGGTCGGCAGGTCACCCGCCCGGACCGCGTCCACTGCGGTACGCCCCAGCCCCTGGATACCGAAGGTGGTCTCGGTGATCACCGTCCCGCCCAGCGCGCTGCCCACGTCCAGCCCGGCGATGGTGACCACCGGGGTGATCGCGGCCCGCAGCGCGTGCCGGCCGTAGACCTTCCGTTTGGCCAGCCCCTTGGCCCGGGCCGTCCGCACGAAGTCCTCCGACAGCGTCTCCAGCATCTGTGCCCGGGACAGCCGGGCGTAGATCGCGGAGAACAGGAACGCCAACGCCACCCAGGCCAGCACCAGGCCGCTGGCCCACTTCACCGGATTGTCGAAGATGGAGGTGTAGTTCGGCACCGGGGTGATCCGCAGGTGGTAGGTGAAGATCAGCAGCAGCACCGCACCGACGAAGTAGAGCTGCAACGAGGCGCCGGTGAGCGAGAAGCCGATGGCCAGCCGGTCCAGCAGGGTGCCCCGGCGCAGCGCGGAGACCATGCCCAGCCCGACCCCGAGCAGCAGCCAGAGGATCGCCGCCGGGATCACGATGCTCAGCGTCACCGGGAGTACCCGGGCGAGGGTGTCGGTGACCGCCTCGCTGTTGACGTACGAGTAGCCCAGGCACGGGGCCTCACACCGGCCGCCCTGGGAGCTGCCCAGGTCCCGGCCGACCACGATGCCCTTCATGTAGTTGGCGTACTGCTCGACCAGCGGGTCGCGCAGCCCCAGCTCCTCGCGGACCCGCTCCAGCCGTTCGGCGTTGCAGTTCTTCGGGCACATGCCACTGACCGGGTCACGGGGCAGTCCGAAGAACATCAGGAAACTCAGCACGCTCACCGCGAACAGGGTGAGCACGGCGGTGAGCAGCCGCCGGACCAGGAATCGCGTCATCGTCCGGACCCCCTACCGGGAAGACTTCGGGTCGAGCGCGTCGCGCAGCGCGTCACCGAACAGGTTGAAGGCCAGCACCAGCGCGAAGATGGTGATGCCGGGGAAGAAGACGTACGCCGGGTCGGTCTGCAGGTACGGGATGCTCTGGAAGATCATCCGACCGAAGTCGGCGGTCGGTTCGAGGATCCCGATACCGAGGAAGGACAGCGCCGCCTCCCCGGTGATGTACTGCGGCACCGCCAGCGAGAAGGCGACCAGGATCGGCGCCCAGAGGTTCGGCAGCAGTTGCCGGAAGAGCATGTGCCCCAGCCCCGCCCCGCTGGCCCGGGCCGCCTCGACGAACTCCCGCTCCCGCAACGAGATCACCTGTCCCCGGACCAGCCGGGCGGTACTCGTCCAGCCGAACGCGGCGAAGATCCCGATCAATACTGCCACCTGGAACCAGGCCGGCACCTCCTCGCGCGGACCGTAGAACCGCAGCGCCACGGTCGGCACCACGGCCAACGCGAAGATCAGGAAGGGCAGCGCCAGCGCGACGTCGGTGATCCAGCTGATCACCGTGTCGACGATCCCGCCCAGGAACCCGGCGACGATGCCGGCGACCACCCCGATCGTGGTGGTGACCAGGGCGGCGGCGAACGCGATGAACAGCGACGTCCGCATCCCGTAGATCATGCGGATGAAGATGTCCCGACCCAGCCCGGGTTCCAGCCCGAACCAGTGGTCCCCGGTGATCCCGCCGACGTAGCCCAGCGGCATGCCGTTGCCGTCCAGCAGCTCCTGGAACTGCTCGTTCGGCCCGACCCCGTACAGCTTCGAGATCAGTGGCGCGGCCAGCGCGAGCACCATCAGGACCACCAGGACGCCACCGCTGACCATGGCCGTCCGGTCCCGGCGCAGCCGGGCCCAGGCGAGTTGTCCCGGGGAACGGCCGACGAACGCCTTCCGCTCCTCCGACATGACGCCCGGCTCACCGACCGGCCCGGCCCCGTCCGGCACCACCTTCTCCACTCCGGACCGGCTCACTCCGCCACCTTCCCCACTCCGGACCGGCTCACTCGGGCCGCCCGCTCCGCTCCGGACCGGCTCACTCGGCCACCTCCAGCACGTCGGCGACCGGCCCGTCCACCGGCCCCTCCTCCGGGAAGTGGCAGGCCGTCTCCTGTCCGCCACCGCGCGGCACCAGGGCGGGTTCCTCGGTGGCGCACCGGTCCTGGGCCTTCCAGCAGCGGGTCCGGAACCGGCACCCCGAGGGCGGGTCCAGCGGGGTCGGCACGTCCCCGGTCAGCCGGATCCGGCCGGCCGGACCGAGCCGGGTCAGGTCCGGAACCGCCGAGAGCAGGGCCCGGGTGTACGGGTGCTGCGGGCGCTCGTAGATGTCCGCCCGGTCACCGATCTCGACGATCCGGCCGAGGTACATCACCGCGACCCGCTGGCAGAAGTGCCGGACCACGGCCAGGTCGTGGGCGATGAAGACGAACGCCAGGCCGAGTTCGCGTTGCAGGTCGCGGAGCAGGTTGATCACCTGCGCCTGGATCGACACGTCCAGGGCGGAGACCGGCTCGTCGGCCACGATCAGCTTGGGGCGCAGGGCCAGGGCCCGGGCGATGCCGATGCGCTGCCGTTGACCGCCGGAGAACTCGTGCGGGTACCGGTTGTAGTGCTCCGGGTTGAGGCCGACCAGCTCCAGCAGCTCCTGTACCCGGGCCTTCACCCCGCCCGGCGGCCGGACCCCGTTGACCTGCAACGGCATCGCCACGATCCGGCCCACCGTGTGCCGGGGGTTCAGTGAGGCGTACGGGTCCTGGAAGATGATCTGGAGGTCCTGGCGGAGCGGGCGCAGTGCACCCCGTCGGGCGTGGGTGATGTCCCGGCCCTCGAAGGTGATCGTCCCGCCGGTCGGCTCCAGCAGCCGGACCAGCATCCGGCCGGTGGTGGTCTTGCCGCAGCCGGACTCCCCCACCAGGCCGAGCGTCTCGCCGGGGCGTACCTCGAAATCCAGACCGTCGACGGCACGGACCAGGCCGGTGGTCCGGAACCCGCCCCGGACCGGGAAGTGCTTCGTCAGCCCCTTCACCTGCAACAACGGCTCGACAGGGGCACTCATAGCTCGGCTCCCACGTGGGCGGTCTCCTCGGTGCGGATCCGGACCCGGTCGACGGCGGGCAGGTGGCAGGCGACCAGGTGACCCGGCTCGTCGGTGGGCCGCAACTCGGGTACCTCGCTGGTCGACCGGCCGCCGGTACGACCGGCGTACCCGCATCTCGGGTGGAACGCGCAGCCGCTCGGCAGGTCGATCAGGCTGGGCGGGTTTCCCCGGATCGGGACCAGGTCCGCGTCGGCCGGGCCGTGCAGGGAGGGCACGCTGGAGAGCAGGCCCCAGGTGTACGGATGCTGCGGCCGGCGCAGCACCTGCTCGACCGTGCCGTGCTCGACGCCCCGGCCGCCGTACATCACCAGCACGTCGTCGGCGACCTGGCCGACCACGCCGAGGTCGTGGGTGATCAGGATGATCGCGGAGTGGAACTCGGCCTGGAGGTCGGCCAGCAGGTCGAGGATCTGCGCCTGCACGGTCACGTCCAGCGCGGTGGTCGGCTCGTCGGCGATCAGCAGGGCCGGGTCGTTGACCAGGGCCATCGCGATCATCGCGCGCTGCCGCATGCCACCGGAGAACTCGTGCGGGTACTGGTCGAACCGCTTCGCCGGCTGTGGGATGCCGACCCGGCCGAGCATGTCCACCGCGCGCTGCCGGGCCACCCGCCGGGACGCCCGGGGGTGGTGGATCCGGTACGCCTCGGCGATCTGCCGGCCCACCGTGTAGTAGGGGTGCAGCGCGGAGAGCGGGTCCTGGAAGATCATCGCCAGGTCCCGGCCACGCAGCCGGCGGATCTCCTCGTCGCCCAGCCCGACCAGTTCCCGGCCGCCGAGCGAGATGCTGCCGGTGATGGTGGTCCGCCGGGCATCGTGCAGCCCGAGTACGGCGAGGCTGGTCACGCTCTTGCCCGAACCGGACTCACCGACGATGCCCAGGGTGCGGCCCCGGTCGACGCTGAACGAGACTCCGTCGACCGCACGCACCACGCCGTCGGTGGTGTCGAAGCGCACCCGCAGGTCCGTCACCCGCAGGTACGGACCGGCACCGCTGGCCGCCGCCGTCGGCTGCCGGTCGTCCGGTGCCCCGGTTGACGCCGGTTCCGGCTTGCCCACGACCGCCTCCCTCGTGTCCGCCCCACCCGGAGGTCCCCTGGTCACACCGGACCCGCCGGGGCGGGATGCGACGAAAGGAACCTACAGCAGAACTCAGAGGGTGAAAATAAGCTACACAAACGGGGTCTGTCAGCGGCCGGTGGCGTAACGAGTCGGTATCGCCCGACCCGACCCGCACCCCGACACATTCAAGCCTGCCTCCGCATCGCACGGCAACGCCCCGGTCGACGCACCGTACGTGCGACGATGAGGCAACGGCTGCCCGTTGAGCCCGGCAGGACGACGCGGAGGTGACGATGACCGTGGCGGTGTTCGGCCACGACGGACCGTGGACGGAAGAGGAGTACCTCGCGCTCGACGAGACGCGGCAACGCGTCGAACTCTTCGACGGGAGCCTCCACATGACCCCTGCCCCCACCCCCCGCCACCAGCGGATCTCGCGCCGGCTCGGCAACCTTCTGGAAGCCGCGGCGGTGCAGTCCGGCCTGGAACTGCTCGAAGCGGTGAACGTCCGGCTCTTTCCGGGGCGGATCCCCATCCCCGACCTGGTGGTCGTCGGGGAGATCGACTTCGACGAGCCGATCGTCGAGGCGGCCTCGGTCCGGCTGGTCTGCGAGATCATCTCCCCCGGCAACGCGGCCACCGACAAGGTGCTCAAGATGCACTACTACGCCGCCGCCGGCATCGACTGGTATCTCCTGGTCGAGCAGGACACCGGCAACCTGCATCTGCACCGCCGCTCCGGCGCGAACTACCGGCTGCACTCGAAGACGGAGGTGGGCGGGGTCCTGGAGCTCACCGAGCCGGTGTCGGTCGCGATCCGCCCCGAGGACCTGCTCCCCTGATCAATTTCCCCCTCCCCGGAGCGGGACGGCTCGCATAGGGTCGCCCCATGACCGAGTTCGACGCGGCGACCGCAGCCGTGCAGGCCGCCCTCGACGCCGGGGCGCGGTACGCCGACGCGCGGGTGATGCACCGCCGGTACGAGTCGATGTCCGCCCGCAACGGCGAGATCGAGGAACTGGCCCAGGACGAGACCCTGGGGCTGGGGGTCCGGGCACTGGTCGGGTCGAGCTGGGGCTTCCACGCCGTACCCGATCTCTCCGACGCCGCCGCCCGCGCGGCCGGTCGGCGGGCCACCGAGACCGCCCGGGCCAGCGCCCGGGTGGCCGGCCCCGACGTCGACCTGGTCCCGGCGCACGCGGTGACCGCGTCCTGGGCCTCGGAGTGTGCCGTCGACCCGCTCGCCGTCCCGTTGAGCGACAAGGGTGACCTGCTGGTCGACGCGACCCGAAC
Source organism: Micromonospora sp. CPCC 206060 (assembly GCF_036906895.1). Classification (NCBI taxonomy): domain Bacteria; kingdom Bacillati; phylum Actinomycetota; class Actinomycetes; order Micromonosporales; family Micromonosporaceae; genus Micromonospora; species Micromonospora sp. CPCC 206060. Next base: position 18,694 of record NZ_JBAKHU010000005.1, on the reverse strand, counting down.
GATGGTCGCGCACGGGGCGGACCTGGCCGAGGGGCTCTACCAGATCTGGGACACCGCCAAGTGGTTCGTCTCCAGCGAGGGGCACCGGATCGACCAGCGGATCCGGGAGTGCGGTGCCGGCATCTCCGCCACCGCGATCGGCGACGGGGAGACCCAGCGCCGGTCCTGGCCGAGCTACCGGGGGCAGTACGGCACCTCCGGCTGGGAACTGGTCGACTCGCTCGACCTGGCCGCACACGCCGCCCGGATGGCCGACGAGGCCCGGGCCCTGCTCACCGCGCCGCTCTGCCCGGCCGGCGAGACCACTCTCATCCTCGGCAGCGAGCAGCTCGCCCTGCAGATCCACGAGTCGGTCGGGCACGCCATCGAGCTGGACCGCATCCTCGGCTGGGAGGCCGCCTTCGCCGGCACGTCCTGGCTGGACCTGACCCAGCTCGGCTCGCTGCGGTACGGCTCCGAGCTGATGAACGTCACCATCGACCCGACCATCCCGGGCGCCCTGGGCAGCTTCGGCTTCGACGACGAGGGCACCCCGGCGGCGAAACGGGACGCGGTGCGCGAGGGACGCTGGGTCGGGGTACTGGCCGGCCGGGACTCGGCCGCCGTGGCCGGCCTGGACTACGCCGGCAGCGTACGCGCCGACGGCTGGTCCCGGCTGCCGATGGTCCGGATGACCAACGTCGGCCTGGAACCGGGGCCGCACACCCTGGACGAGATCATCGCGGCCACCGACGACGGGGTACTGATGGACGTCAACCGGTCCTGGTCGATCGACGACAAACGGCTGAACTTCCAGTTCGGCTGCGAGATCGGCTGGGAGGTGCGCAACGGCCGACGCGGACGGATGCTGCGGAACCCCACCTACACCGGGATCGGTCCGCTCTTCTGGCGCTCGATGGACATGCTCTCCTCGGAGACGGTCTCCTGGGGTACCCCGAACTGCGGCAAGGGCCAGCCGGGGCAGATCGGCCACACCGGCCATCCGGCCGCGCCGGCCCGCTTTCAAGGAGTACGGGTGGGGGTACACGGGTGAGCGCGAGGAGTGCACGAGCGCAGCGAGTGAGCCCCGCAGCCGCGAACGAAAGGCGGCACGGGTGAGCACCGAACTGGACCTCGCCGGGCAGGTGGTCGAACTGGTCCGCCGGCTAGCCGGACCGGGCACCGAGGCGGAGGTGGTGGCCGAACGCGGCGAACTGGCCCTCACCCGCTTCGCCAACTCGGCCATCCACCAGAACGTCAGCTCGGTGACCACCGCCGTCCGGCTACGGCTGCACCGGGAGGGGCGTACCGCCGCCGGGGGCAGCACCGTGGTTACCGGGGACGGCCTGCGGGCGCTGGTCGAGCGCACCATCGCCGCCAGCCGACTCTGCCCACCGGACCCGGCCTGGCCAGGCCTGACCGCACCGACGAGCATTCCGGACGCAGCCGACTGGGACGCCGCCACCGCGCACGCGGGCCCGGACGAGCGGGCGGCACGGGTACGTGCCTTCGTGCACGCGGCCGGCGGGCTGGAGGCGGCGGGCTTCTGCCGTACCACCCACCGGGTCGGGGCGTTCGCCAACACGGCGGGCCAGACGGCGACCGGACGGGCGGCCGAGGCCGCGATGGACGGGATCGCCCGGGCGGGCGGGGTGGACGGGATGGCCCGGTTGGCCGCCGACCGGCTCGCCGACCTGGACGGCGCGACGCTCGGTGCGCGCGCCGCGGCGAAGGCCCGTGCCGGCACCGACCCGGTCGAGCTGCCGCCAGCGGCGTACCAGGTGGTGCTGGAGCCGGAAGCGGTCGCCGACCTGCTCCAGAACTTCTCCACCTGGGGTTTCAACGGCAGGTCGTACATCGAGCGGCGATCCTTCGCGGCGCTGGGTGCCGCCCAGTTCGACCCGAAGGTGACCCTGGTCGACGATCCGCTGGCCGGGCCGGAGTGGCCGTTCGACACCGAGGGCACCGCGCGCCGCCGGCTCGTCCTGGTCGACGAGGGCGTGACCCGGGCGGTGACCCATGACCGGCGTACCGCGTCGACCGCAAAAGCGGAGTCCACCGGGCACGCCACCGGGGACTCGGCCACCTCCGGCCCGGTGCCGCACCACCTCTGTCTTCTCCCGGCCGGACCGCCGGACGCGGCTGCCGTGGAGCCGACCCCCGGTCCGGCGGCGCCCACCGATCCGGACACCGCGGCCCTGGTGGCCGGGATGGAGCGGGGGCTGCTGGTGACCGACCTCTGGTACACCCGGGTGCTGGACCCGAAGAGTCTGGTGATCACCGGGCTGACCCGCAACGGAGTGTGGCTGGTCGAGGACGGTGTGGTGACCCGGGCGGTCCGGGATCTCCGGTTCACCCAGTCGTACCCGAGGGCACTCGCCCCCGGTGCGGTCCTCGGCACCGGTCGTCGTGCGGTACGCCAGCCCGCCCGGTGGGACACCGTGCGGTGGTCGGCTCCCGCGCTGCACCTCGCCGCCTGGAACTTCACCGGCGGCGCCTCGGGCTGACCGGACGGGCCACCCTCCCCACCCGGGCATCCAGGACCGACGGGGTGACGGGTGACGGGTGACGGATTGTCATGACGGTTGGCAGGCCGCCCGCCTACACGCGCCGCTTTGCTCTGCTTCAATCAAGGAAACAGGCACTCAGCGTCACAGGCCCTGACGCCCGCCGTTCACGTTTCCACTGATAACCGCTGGTCACTGCCGGTGTAGCCGTCGTTGAAGCAGAGCAAAGGAGAGAAGGGGCGCCCAGCAGCCGCGCACCCAGGGACACGGAGCGTGACAACCAGCCGATATCACGCAGCGTGACAACCTGCCCGCCCAGTCGACATGACGCGTGCAGAAACGGGCCGGAGCTGCCCGGACACCGGTCAGCAAAGTGAAGTTCTTAACATCCCGGCACTGATCCGGTGCCGACACTTTCCTAGCCGGCGGGACACACGCGACACTCCCTTGCGCGTAACGCCCTCGACGTGCGGCGTAACGTGTGCACCGCGAACTGCGCCGGAAGGCTCCGGCGCGGTATCGGAGCGCGCAGGGGACGCGGCTGCGGGTCCGTTTCCGGCCGCGCGCCCGGCCGGACCACCATCCGTGCCCGTCAGCCAGACCGGGCCCCGTCAGGGAGACATTGGAATGACTACTAAGTCGGCCACGACGCCGACCCTCAAGCCGGGGCAGGCGCGACCGCGCGCCGCCATCGCGGCGAAGACGTTGCGTACCGACCGCTGGTGGCTCGCTCCACTGATCACGGTGGTCGGGCTCGGTGCCTGGGTCGCGTACGCCACCGTCCGGGTCTTCATGCACAAGTGGTACTGGGTCGACGCGTATCACTACCTGACCCCGTTCTACTCCCCCTGTGTCACGGACCGCTGCGTCGAGGAGGCCTCCCACTTCGGGCGGTTCCTGCCCGGCTGGTGGATCATCCCGGACGCCGCGCTGACCCTGCCGTTCCTGCTGCTGTTCCGGCTCACCTGCTACTACTACCGCAAGGCGTACTACCGGTCGTTCTGGCTGTCGCCGCCGGCCTGTGCCGTGCCGGACGGGCACCAGACCTACAGCGGTGAGACCCGCTTCCCGCTGCTCGGCCAGAACCTGCACCGCTACTTCTTCTACGCCGCCGCCATCATCTCGCTGATCAACACCTGGGACGCGATCCTCGCCTTCCACAGCCCCAAGGGCTTCGGCTTCGGGCTGGGCAACATCATCCTGCTCGGCAACGTGGTCATGCTCTGGGCGTACACCATCTCCTGCCACTCCTGCCGGCACATCATCGGCGGCCGGCTGAAGCACTTCTCCAAGCACCCGGTGCGGTACCGGGCCTGGACCTTCATCTCCGTGCTGAACGTCCGGCACATGCAGCTGGCCTGGATCACCCTCGGCACCCTCGCGCTGACCGACTTCTACGTCATGGCGGTCGCCGCCGAGTGGATCCCCGACCTGCGGTTCATCAACTAAAGGGCCCCCTGGACATGACTACGCGAATCGAACGACACCACTACGACGTCGTCGTCATCGGGGCCGGCGGTGCCGGCCTGCGGGCGGCGATCGAGGCCCGGCTGGCCGGCAAGAAGACCGCGATCATCTCGAAGTCGCTCTTCGGCAAGGCACACACCGTGATGGCCGAGGGCGGCGCAGCAGCCGCCATGGGGAACGTGAACAGCCGGGACAACTGGCAGGTCCACTTCCGGGACACCATGCGCGGCGGAAAGTTCCTCAACAACTTCCGGATGGCCGAGCTGCACGCGAAGGAGTCGCCGCAGCGGATCTGGGAGCTGGAGACCTACGGGGCGCTCTTCGACCGCACCAAGGACGGGAAGATCTCGCAGCGCAACTTCGGTGGCCACGAGTACCCGCGCCTGGCGCACGTCGGCGACCGGACCGGCCTGGAGCTGATCCGCACCCTCCAGCAGAAGATCGTCTCCCTCCAGCAGGAGGACAAGCAGGAGTTCGGCTCGTACGACGCGCGGATCAAGGTCTTCGCCGAGACCACCATCACCGAGCTGCTGCTCGACGGGGACCGGGTCGCCGGTGCGTTCGGCTACTACCGGGAGTCCGGCGAGTTCGTCCTCTTCGAGGCGCCGGCCGTGGTACTGGCCACCGGTGGGGTCGGCCGTTCCTACAAGGTCACCTCGAACTCCTGGGAGTACACCGGGGACGGCCACGCGCTCGCGCTGCGGGCCGGCGCGACGCTGATCAACATGGAGTTCCTCCAGTTCCACCCGACCGGCATGGTCTGGCCGCCGTCGGTCAAGGGCATCCTGGTCACCGAGAGTGTCCGGGGTGACGGTGGCATCCTGAAGAACTCCGAGGGCAAGCGGTTCATGTTCGACTACGTCCCCGACGTCTTCCGCAAGCAGTACGCGGAGACCGAGGAGGAGGCGGACCGCTGGTACAAGGACCCGGACAACAACCGGCGTCCACCGGAGCTGCTTCCCCGCGACGAGGTCGCCCGGGCGATCAACAGCGAGGTCAAGGCCGGCCGGGGTACCAAGGCCGGCGGTGTCTACCTCGACATCGCCAGCCGGCTGCCCGCCGAGGAGATCCGTCGCCGCCTGCCGTCGATGTACCACCAGTTCAAGGAACTGGCCGACGTCGACATCACCAAGGAGCCGATGGAGGTCGGGCCGACCTGCCACTACGTGATGGGTGGCGTCGAGGTCGACCCGGACAGCGGGGCCGCGTACGGCACCGTGCAAGGGCTCTTCGCCGCCGGTGAGGTCTCCGGTGGCATGCACGGCTCCAACCGGCTCGGCGGCAACTCCCTCTCCGACCTGCTGGTCTTCGGCAGGCGGGCGGGTGGCCACGCGGCCACGTACGCCGAGCAGCTGACCACCCGGCCGAAGGTGTCCACCACCGACGTGGAGGCTGCGGTGGACGCCGCGCTCGCCCCGTTGCAGCGGGACACCGGGGAGAGCCCGTACACCCTCCAGCAGGATCTCCAGGCCGTGATGGGCGACCTGGTCGGCATCATCCGGCGCCGGGAGGAGCTGGAGAGCGCCCTGGTCCGCCTCGCCGAGCTGCGCGAGCGGGTGACCAAGGTCAGTGCCTCGGGTGGCCGCCGGTACAACCCGGGCTGGCACCTCGCGCTCGACCTGCGCAACATGCTGGTGGTCTCGGAGTGCACCGCCAAGGCCGCCCTGGAGCGGGCGGAGTCCCGGGGTGGGCACACCCGGGAGGACTTCCCGACGATGTCGTCGAAGTGGCGCCAGGTCAACCTGGTCTGCGCCCTCGACGGCGACCAGGTGAAGCTGACCCACAAGCCGCTACCGAAGATGCGCGCGGAGCTGATCCGGCTCTTCGACCGGACGGAGCTGGCCAAGTACCTGACCGACGAGGAGCTCGCCGACTTCGACGCCCTCGCCGCGGACGCTGAGGAGGCGGGTAAGTAATGGGAGGCAAGCGCCACTTCCGCGTCTGGCGGGGCGACGAGTCCGGCGGTGAGCTGCAGGACTACCAGGTCGAGGTCAACGAGGGCGAGGTGGTCCTCGACGTGATCCACCGGCTCCAGGCCACCGACGCGCCGGACCTGGCCTGCCGGTGGAACTGCAAGGCCGGCAAGTGCGGTTCCTGCTCGATGGAGATCAACGGGATGCCCAAGCTGGGCTGTATGACCCGGATGTCGACGTTCGAGGAGAACGAGACGGTCACGGTCACCCCGCTGCGGACCTTCCCGATCATCCGGGACCTGGTCACCGACGTCTCGTTCAACTACGAGAAGGCCCGGGAGACCCCGGCGTTCGCGCCGCCGGCCGACCTGGCCCCGGGCGAGTACCGGATGCAGCAGGTCGACGTGGAGCGCTCGCAGGAGTTCCGCAAGTGCATCGAGTGCTTCCTGTGCCAGAACACCTGCCACGTGGTGCGTGACCACGAGGAGAACAAGCACGCCTTCGCCGGGCCGCGGTACTTCATCCGGGCCGCCGAACTGGACATGCACCCGCTGGACGCCAAGACCGACCGCAAGGAGTACGCGCAGTCGGAACAGGGCCTCGGATTCTGCAACATCACCAAGTGCTGCACCGAGGTCTGCCCCGAGCACATCAAGATCACCGACAACGCGATCATCCCGATGAAGGAACGCGTCGTCGACCGCAGGTACGATCCCCTGGTGTGGTTGGGTAGCAAGATCTTCCGACGGCCTCTCACCGAGACCGTTGGGCACGGTGAGACCAGCGTCCTCGGTGCCGTGCACGCGCAGGCCAAGGGCGGGGTGCACTCGCACGCGGGTGGGTCGCATGATCCGCACGCGGAGGTCGAGGCGCAGCACGGGGTGAACTGGCACCGTCAGGTACCGAAGCCGACCGCCCCGCCGGTGGACGAGCACGGCAGGCTGCCGCTGACCGAGCTCACCTTCGACCGGCCGGCCGCGCCGTCGCCGTTCGGTGACGACGTGACGTTCCCGATGCCGGCGGAGCATCTCAACTACGCCCACCCGGAGCAGGACGAGACGAAGCACTGAACCGGACAGTCAGCACGGGGGCCGCGGCAGTTGCCGGCGGCCCCCGTGCCGTTTCGGCCCGGCTCTGCGGTCCCTGCCGCAGGGTCGGCCCGCTCCGGTGGGTCAGACCGTTCCGGTGGGTCAGACCGTTCCGGTGGCGAGCAACGGGCGCAGGGCGGTGACGATCGGCGTGTCGGCGGGTAACCAGATGACCGTGTCCAGTTCCTCGGCGGTGAGCCACCGCAGTTCCGCGTGCTCCAACGGCTGCGGCCGGTCGGTGCCGAGGAGCCGGGCGGTGTACACCCGCAGCACCGAGCGACCGTGGGCCATCCGGACGTCCCGGCCGACCCGGGCGCCGATCTCGACGCGTACGGCCAGTTCCTCGGCGCACTCGCGGACCAGTGCGGCCTGCTCGGTCTCACCCGGCTCGACCTTGCCACCGGGGAACTCCCACATCCCGGCCACCTCTGGCGGAGCGGAGCGGGCACAGGCGAGCACCCGGCCGGCGGAGATGATGGCCGCCCCCACGATCACCTTCCGCGTACGCTGTCCGACACCCTCGGTCACCGTGATCACCCGCTCCCGTCAAGCTGTCCGGCCCGCACGGGCGTCCAGCGTGCCAGATCAATCGGCGGTTCGGGTACCGGAGTCGTCCGCTAGGACAACAAGACTGGGAAATGTGGCCGTGGACACACCGGCCGTATGACTAGAGACTGGAAGCACCGATCAAGACACGGGATGGCGACGATTTGGCCACAAGCCGGCGACGACGCCTGGGAGGCACGGTGATACGAGCGCTGTGGAGCGGTCGCCCGAAGGGCGACTACCTTACCGACGCGCTCACGCTGCTCACCGGGTGGATCCGGGACGGCCAGCAGATCCGACGCACCCTCCAGTTGGACGATGCGCAGCACGCCGCCCTGACCGAGCGGATCCAGGTGGTGGCTGACGCGCTCCGACTGCGGCCCGAGGTCCGACGGCTCGCCGGGCACACCCAGATCAAGGTGGGGCGCCGGGACGGCGAGGCGCTCAGCGAGGGTGAGGTGCTCCTCGCGGCGCGCATCGAGGACGCGTACCGGGTGGTCACCGACCCGTCCGCGTGACGCCGGGCGGATTGGCGCGGCCTGCCTAGCGTGGGGGCATGGCCAACGCGACGTACGACCGCCGGGAACAGTTCCAGCAGATCCAGAGCGGCCTGCTCCCCGGCGAGCAGATCATCGCCGTCTACGACGCCATCGGCACCGGTACCGGGTTCATCGGGCTGACCGACCGGCGGGTGATCATCCAGGACCGGTCCTTCGTCGGGAAGAAGTTCGCGATCACCAGCATCCCGTACTCGAAGATCAGCAGTGTCAGCGTGGTGAGCAACAAGTCCTGGGGCGGTTCGTTCTTCTCCACCGGGGCGATCGCCATCCACGTCGGTACGCACACCTACGAGGTGGAGTTCCGGGGCGACCACAAGAGCCACCACGTGCACAACGTGATCCTCCACCACATCTCCTGAGCCGCCCGGTGTCGAGTCCCACCACCCGCCGGCTCGGCCCGGCTGACGTCATCCGGCTCGCCCGGGCCTCGTTCGGCCCGTCCACCACCGTGATCGAGTGCGCCGAGCTGCCCGGTGGCGGTTTCGCCGCCGTCTGGCGGGTACGCCTCGCCGACGGTCGGCAGACCGTCCTCAAGGTCTCCCCACCGCCCGACGTGCCACTGTTGGCGTACGAGCGGGACCTGATCGCCGCCGAGGCGGCGTACTACCGGCTGGTCGCGACCCGGTTGCCCGGAGTACCGGTCCCGACCGTGCTGCACCACGGCACCGACCGCAGCGTCCTGGACGGGGACTGGCTCTTCACCGCCTTCCTGCCCGGTACCCCGCTGGCGGAGTGGCACCGGAGGCACCCGGCCCTCGACGACGCACCGGTACGCCGGCAGCTCGGCGCGCTCGTCGCCCGGCTGCACACCGTCACCGGCCCCCGGTTCGGCTACCCCGGACTGCGGGCGCACGGTTCAGGCTGGACGCAGGCGTTCACCGCGATGGTCGACGAGTTGCTCGACGACGGGGTCCGGTGGACTGTCGAGCTGCCCGCGTCAACGGAGCGGATCAGGGAACTGGTCCAGCGGCACGCCGGCATCCTGGACCTGGTCACCCGGCCCGCGCTGGTGCACTTCGACCTCTGGGACGGCAACGTGCTGGCCCGCCCCGAGGCCGACGGTACGGTGCGGCTGACCGGCCTGGTCGACGGCGAGCGGTACCTGTTCGGTGATCCCCTGTTCGACCTGGTCTCGCCGGCCCTGTTCGGCCGGATCGAGGACGATCCGCAGCACCCGTTCCTGACCGGTTACACCGGCGGGGCCGACCTGCCGCCGTGGCTGGACGCGGCGGCCCGCCGCCGGCTGGCGCTCTACCGGATGCACCTGTACCTGCTGATGACGGTCGAGATGCCCAGCCGTGGGATGACCGGGGAGGCGGACCGGCCGAGGTACGACCTGGTCACCCGGCTGCTCGACGAGGAGCTGACCACACTGGGTCGCCCGCTGCCCTGACCGGCGGTCAACCCTCACCCGCCGGGTCCCCGGCCGGTCCGGCCGCCGTACCGGGCGGCCCCGCCGCCGTACCGGGCGGCCCCGCCGCCGTACCGGTCGACCGGCCGGTGGCGGCGGTCGCCGCGTCCAGGAACTCGACCAGCTCCGCCTCGGGCATCCCCTCGTCTTCGAGCAGACCCACGACGAGCAGGGTGCGGGCGGCGACAGCGGACGCGGTGACCGGCACCGGCTCCCGGTCGTCCAGCGCAGCCCGGACGAGTTCCTCGGCCAGCCCCGGCTCGATGTCGTACCCGCTCCGGTCGTACCGCTCCCGGACACTGGCCACGAACCGGATGATGGCCGCCCGGTCCACCCCAGCGGTGAACCGGCGCTGGACGGCCAGCAGGAAAACCCCGTGGAGCAGGTCGCCGTAACGTTGCCAGTCCTGGTCACCGAAGGCCCGCAGCCGCCGGTGGTGGGCGCGCAACTGTCCGGTGAGCAGGTCGGTCAGCGCCACGCTGGGCTGTTTCATCGGCGTGCCTCCATGCACAGCTGGTGTCGTACCCGGGACCAGAAGTCAAACTGCCGACGGCGCCGCGCGGCGGCGACCAGCCGGCCCGCCGCGAACGCCCCGGCCCTGATGTCGGTGGTCGACCCGACCGGCGGCAACGGCGTCGGTAGCGCCGGGCACCCTGGGCTGCCGGCATGCCCGAGCACGGCGGCGTACCGGTCCAGCGCGCGACCGCCGACCGCCAGCCGCGCGGTGACCAGGTCCAACCGGGCGATCGCCGCGCCGAGCCGCCGGGCCGCGACCAGTCCGGCCGGCGATCCGGTACGCGTCAGCCGGTCGACCGCGACGGTGAGCCGGAGCCGGACGCCGGTGGCCAGCGCGGCGGCCCGGTCTGCGTCGTCCCGGGCGGCCCGCAGCCCGGCCAGCATCATCCCGATGTTCCCCGACGGTGCTTCGGGGAGCTGGCGGGCGGCGTCCAGCCCGGCGTACACCGCACCCAGCGCGGCCCAGGCGTCGACGATGGCCCGCGGGAAGCTGGCCGGCTGGTTGCCGGCTTGGTTGGTGCCGTGCAGCACTGAGCCGGCCCGGTCGGTGGCGGTGACGATGCTCGCGCAGGTGGTGCGAAGCTCGTCCAGACCGTCCCGGACGGCGGCGAGCGCGACGGTGGTCGGATTCGGCTCCTCGCCGGCGGCCGGCGGGCCGTAGCGGGCGAGATCGTCGAGCGCCGCGCGCAGGTCGTCGCAGGGACCGGGCCGCCCACAACCCAGACACAACCCGGTGTACGTCGAGACGACGTGCTCGGCGAGCGTCCCGCGTGCCTCGGCGACCCGTCGGCCGGCGAGTTCGTGATAGTCGGTTGCCGGTAGGCCGGTCATGCGGCGGCCTTCTTGATCAGGAGAGCGAAGCGCACCTCGTTGCACGGGTAGTCCTCGCCGCAGTCGCAGACCCAGCGGGTCACCTGGCGTGGCGGGTGGGCGAAGAGGATGTCGTCGGCGTCGTCCAGGTCCTGGCGGGACGGAAAGTCGGGGGTCCGGTCGGGGGTCCGGTTCACGGGGTGCCTCCGTCTGTCGGTCTTCTTCCTCCGGTTCGTGGCTCCGGTCGGGCGGGTACGCGCTGGCGGCCACATCGACCGGAGCGCCCGGCCGACCAGGGGGAGGCTGGTCGGCCGGGCATGGTGCGGGTGGGACAACCGGCTCCGGGTTTGCAGACCTGGGAGCTGGCAACCGGGAGCTTTACACGACTAGTCGCAGAAAGCAAGCACGACTAGTCATTGCTTGTCGTGTAGAGCGTGGTTGTGATCGAATAGGGCTGCAGACCTGGGAGCAGCCACATGCCCGTCAAACCCAAGTGGGAACAGCTCGCGGACCACATCCGCGCACAGATCGAGTCAGGAGAGCTGTCGCCCGGCGACAAGCTCCCCTCCACCGTGCAGCTCAAACAGCAGCACGGCGTCTCCACCACCGTGGTCCGGCAGGCGATCCTGGTGCTTCAGACCCAGGGATGGGTCCAGGGCGTTCACGGGCTCGGTGTCTTCGTGGCAGATCGCTGACCAGGGCAGCTCTGGATCGCGGCATCAGCCGTGACCGGGACGTTCTTGATCGTTTGTCGTTGAGCGGGGTGACACGCCGATCAAAGGACAGCTGAGCTGCAAACGATCAAGGGCAGATGAGGGCGTCCGCCGCCCTGGCGCCGATCGCTCTCCAGGCCCTGGCAACAAAGGTGATGGGAACCCGACACCACCCGTCCCCGCGTAGCAGCATGGTCGCGGAACGTGGTGTGCGTCTCGTAGTCTCCACTGTGGCCCGGCGTTGCAGCGCCAGGCCACGACAGCCATTCACACTTGGGGAGACGATGGCGAGCGCGGCTGAGATGATCGCCCGGCTGGCTGCGGCCGGGCAGAAGCTGACCGAAGCGCAGGCAAAGGCGGCAGCGGCGGCCCAGGACGCCAACGAGGCGCGGACCCTCGTGGCCGGCGCCCTGGAGGGCGCCTCCGGCCAACTGGTCGGCGTGCTCGACAGCGTCCGCGCCAGCATGACCCAGGCTGCCGGGTCGGTGGCTCCGGCCCAGCATGGAATACAGGAGACGATCGCCAAGGTCCAAGCCCTGGGAAACTAGGCGCGGGTGGTGGCAGCGCAACCCGCCGACCACCCGTTACGCTCCGGCCAGCGGTCCCACGACAGCCCGGCGGCGGTGAAATCCACGCGTCGCCCACAGGAACTCGACCGACGATGCCCGGCTCGACTTCCCGCCGAAACGCCCGGAACGAGCAGGACGAAGAATCCCCGGCACCCAGCCGGCGAGATCGGATCAGCCCGGAGGCGATCGCGGTCGGAGGTTCGGCCGCAGCAACAGCCTGGGCAAGCGTCGCCGAGTTCCTCCCGGCACTACCCAAGACCATCGCTGGAGTGCTTCTGGCCGGGGTCGCTACAGTCGGCGCATTCAAGGCTTGGAAAGAAAAGAAAAGGGATCGGAGAGCTCAGGATGATAATCGACGACGAAGTTGAGCAGCGTGTCAGAGATGCGCTGCACTGGGTGGTCAAGCGCAACCCCAACGAACTGGACAGGACTTTCGCCACCTTTCCTGAGGATACCGCGCGACTGGCAGCTCTTGAACTTCTCATCGCAGTAATCACTTACACAGTCGTTGATGCCTTCGGCTACCGGCCATCAAGTGACGAGATAAAGGTGCTAGCTGACGAGGTAGCAGACCTGGAAGAATGGTCGTCGGTGCAGTCATCCGAGGTGGCGGCGTTCATCGAAGCAGTGTTCGCTGGCCAACCCTTGGCCGACCGCCTTCCCGGCGACAGTATCTTCATCCTCGCCTTCATAATCGCGGGGAACCTCCTCGCTTCTCATCCCAACAAACAAGGTGAGTGGTGGTTCAATTATCTCGACAGGGTCGAGGCCGCCATCGAGGCAGCGGACCAAGGCGCCAAGTGAGAGTCACATCATTCTCGGCGTTCAAACGACGAAAGTTGGGGAGTGCCGGATGAACGAAAGTGCTGTTGTCGGGGTACCCGGGAATGTCGGTGGTGGGGTCACGGAGGCCGAACGGCCGCTGCTCACCTACTACGACGACGCGACCGGTGAGCGGACCGAACTGACCGCGACCGAACTGGGCCGGTGGGCGGCGCGCGCCGCCGGGTTGCTGCGTGACGGTTGTGGGCTGGGTGTCGGTAGTCGGGCGGCCGTGCTGTTGCCGCCGCACTGGCAGACCGCCGCCGTGCTGCTGGGTGCCTGGTCGGCCGGGGTGGCGGTCTCCTTCCGCCTCACGGCGACCGCCGGCCTGGCCGAGGTCGGGCCGGGCGCCGACGAACCGTTCGACGCCACCTTCGTCACGCCCGAACGGCTGGACGACTGGCTCGAAGACGTACCTGCGGCACGGCACCGCTTCGTGCTCGGCCTGGCTCCGGCCGCCGCGCCGCTGGCCGAGGTACCGGCCGGTTACCGGGACTGGCTGACCGAGGTACGGCAGTATCCGGCCGACCTGCCGGCGTACGCGTTGGTCCGGCCCACGGATCCGGCGACCCCGGACGGCACCAGTTACCAGCAGTGGGGCAGCCTGGCGGAGGAGATCGCCGCGCAGCGCGACCTGCGGGCGGGCGACCGGGTACTGGTCGACGCGGCCGAGCACGAGCATCCGGTCAAGTGGCTGCTGGCGCCGCTCTCCGTCGGTGCCTCGGTGGTGCTCTGCGCCAACCTCGACCCCGGAGCGGTCGAGTCCCGGATCGTCGCTGAGCAGGTCACCCGGGTGTTCTAGGAACGGCGCACCCGGCCGCCTACCTTCTCCTGTCGGTGGGGCAGTCTAGCGTGACGCCATGACAGAACTGAGTTACGAACGGTACTGCGCGGAGATCGGCAATCAGAGCGACCTGCTGGCCGCCGGCATCCGGGACGCGGATCTGACCACCGCCGTGGCCTCCTGTCCGGGGTGGAACGTGGGTCAACTGGTCCGGCACCTCGGTGGCGGCCACCGCTGGGTCGAGGAGATCGTCCGCACCCGGGCCACCGGCCCGCTCCCCGACGACGACTTCCGCGACCTGTCCGGGTACTGCGCCGAGGATCCGGTGAAGCTCGGACCCTGGCTGGTCGAGGGCGCCGGGCAGCTCGCGGGGACGCTGCGCGCCGCCGGCCCGGGTTCCGACGCGGCATGGACTCCGGTACCAGACGGGACGTCGACGTTCTGGGCGCGCCGCTTCGCGCACGAGACGCTGATCCACCGGGCCGACGCGATCCTCGCGCTCGGCGCGGAATTCACCGTCGAGCCCGATGTCGCCGTGGACGCGCTGGACGAGTGGATGGAGCTGGGCTCGCTACCGCAGATGTTCGACTTCCATCCCGAGCGGCGTGAACTACTCGGTCCCGGGCGTACCCTGCATTTCCACGCCACCGATACCGCGCCGGACGCGGGGGCGGAGTGGCTGGTCGACCTGACCGGCGACCGCCTCGCCTGGCGGCGGGCCCACGAGAAGGCCGCCGTGGCGGTACGCGGTCCCCTCACCGAACTACTGCTGGTCGTCTACGGCCGACGCCCGGTCGACGAGGCGACCGTGGAGGTGCTCGGTGACCGACCGCTGCTCCACTTCTGGCTCGAACGCAACGGCTTTGGCTGACCACCCGGGTCGGCGCCTGTCGTCAGCCCATGGTCAGGCGCCCAGGTAGAGGCAGAAGGGGTGACCGGCCGGATCCAGCATGACCCGGACATCGTCCTGCGGCTGGTGTCCGGCTTCCCGCGCGCCGAGTTCGAGGGCATGGCACACGGCTGCGTCAAGGTCGGTGACCTCGAAGTCGAGATGCGCCATCATCTGCTGCCGGCCCTCGACCGGCGGCCAGGCCGGCGGTACGTACCCAACGGCACGCTGGAATCCCAGATATGCGACACCATCGGGTGGCGCGACCGTGACCCAGTCCGGCTCCTCTTTTGTCGTTTCCCAGCCGAGCAACTCGGTATAGAAGCGTGCCAAAGCCGCAGCGTCGGGTGCGTCCAGCACCACGCCCCAGTAGTCGCGCCGAGCCCTTCGTGATGAATTCGCGCCCTCGATCCGTCCACGCATGAACCGATCCTGCCAGGACAGGGCTGCGGGATCGCTTTTCGGACGTTGAAGCGAAACTCCACCAGATTCCGCCAGCGTGCAACATCAGACGGCTGAGCGCGGCAAGCCAGACCGCCGTTACGGAATGCTACGGTGACAGCATGACCGCGGTGCCCGAGTGGATGCGCCCGCCCCGCCTTGAGGGGTGGTACGCCGACGACCTCGACCACCTTCCCGAAGCGCCGCGTCACACGGAGCTGATCGATGGAGCACTCGTCTTCATGATGTCACCCCAGCGATCCTGGCATGCTCGGCTCGTCACCGCGTTGGTGCTCTCCCTCACGGAACAGGCACCGGCAGGCATCGAGGTCGAGCGGGAGATGACGATCCGGCTCGACGAACGGAACCGTCCCGAACCAGACCTTCTCGCCACAACGGCGCCTTATGATCCGGACCGCACGTTTTACACGCCTGACCAGGTGCTTTTGGTCGTCGAGGTGGTCTCGCCGGAGTCGGCGCACCGTGATCGGACGGTCAAGCTGCGTAAGTATGCGGAAGCTGGTATCGCGTACTACTGGCGGGTCGAGGACGAAGACGGGTCGCCTGTCGTTCACGCCTACGAGCTCGACGGGCCGACTCAGGCGTACGCACCGACCGGAATCCACCGCCACGAACTGGGCAGTAGCACGCCGTTCGCGATCAAACTCGACTTGGACAGGCTGCTTCCCGGCCGCAGGAGCTGAGCCGGGAGCGCCGCCTCCGCCAGAGGTTGAACGGAACGTCACTACACGTTGAAGCGGAACTCCACCACGTCGCCGTCCTGCATGACGTACTCCTTGCCCTCGATGCGGACCCTGCCCGCCGCCTTGGCCGCCGCCATCGAACCGGCCGCGACCAGGTCGTCGAAGGAGACCACCTCGGCCTTGATGAAGCCGCGCTGGAAGTCGGAGTGGATGACCCCCGCGGCCTCCGGCGCGGTCGCGCCGGCCGGGATGGTCCAGGCCCGCGTCTCCTTCGGCCCGGCGGTCAGGTACGTCTGGAGCCCGAGGGTACGGAAGCCGACCCGGATGAGCTGGTTGAGCCCCGGCTCCGGCTGCCCGATCGACTCCAGCAGCTCGCGGGCCTCCTCCTCGGGCAGCTCGATCAGCTCGGACTCGACCTTGGCGTCCATGAAGACCGCCTCGGCGGGAGCGACCAGCAGCCGCAGCTCGTCGAGGAACTCCGGATTGCTCAGCTCGGCCTCGTCGACGTTGAAGACGTAGAGGAAGGGCTTGGTGGTGAGCAGGTGCAGCTCACGCAGCTCGGCCAGCTCGATGCCGGCCTTGGCCGCACCCGTGTAGAGGGTGGTCCCGCTGTCCAGCAGCTCGGCCGCCTTCTTGGCTGCGGTGACCGCAGCCGCCCGGTCCTTGCGGAGCTTGGCCTCCTTCTCCAGCCGGGGCAGCGCCTTTTCCAGGGTCTGCAGGTCGGCGAGGATCAGCTCGGTGTTGATCGTCTCGATGTCGTCGGCCGGGGAGACCTTGCCGTCGACGTGCACGACGTTGGGGTCGGAGAAGGCCCGGACCACCTGGCAGATCGCCGAGGCGTCCCGGATGTTGGCCAGGAAGGCGTTGCCCCGGCCCTGCCCCTTGGACGCGCCCCGGACCAGCCCGGCGATGTCGACGAACGACACCGGGGCGGGGAGGACCTTCTGCGAGCCGAAGATCTCGGCGAGCTGGGCCAGCCGCTCGTCCGGCAGCCCGACCACACCGACGTTGGGCTCGATGGTGGCGAACGGGTAGTTCGCCGCGAGCACGTCGTTCTTGGTCAGGGCGTTGAAGAGGGTGCTCTTGCCGACGTTGGGCAGGCCGACGATCCCGATGGTGAGACTCACGGGCGGCCAGTCTACGCGGGTCGGGGGGCCGTGGCGCAGGCGCCGGGCCCGCAGGCGGTTCGGCGGGCAGCGGACGCCGGGTCAGTGGGGCGGTTCGGCGGCGGCGAGCAGGGTACGGAGCAGGTCGCCGAGCCGGGCCTGGTCGGCGGCGGGGAGCGCGTCGAGGAGTTGCCGCTGGACCGTCAGACCCGCGTCGGCCGCCTCCTCCGCCACCTGGCGGCCCTGCTCGGTGAGGATGATCCGCAGTGAGCGCCGGTCGTCCGGGTCCGGGGCACGGCGGACCAGTCCGGCCCGCTCCAGCCGGTCCAGCCGGCCGGTCATTCCTCCGGAGGTGAGCATCAGCGCCCCGGTCATCGCCTTCGGCGCCAGGGCGTACGGCGGGCCGGAGCGGCGCAGCGTGGCCAGCACGTCGAACTCGCCCCGGCCGATCCCCCACCGCTGGTAGAGCTGCTCCTGGGCGTCGCCGACCAGACGGGCGAGCCGGTAGATCCGGCCGAAGACCGCCATCGGTTCGGGGTGCATCCCCGGGCGTTCCCGGCGCCACTGCTCGACGATCACGTCCACGGCATCGCCGTCGGAGCCCTGGGTGCGAGACATCACCGTATTGTGCATCACCACTGATCTTCTTGACGCTAATTAGCTTAGCACTAAGCTAATTAGCGTCAAGAAAACCTGATCGGAGGCGGCCATGAGCCCGTTACGCATCTTCCCCGGCGGGAGGCGGGCGGCCGATATCGCACTGACCGCCGCCGCCCCGATCGCCTGGGGCAGCACCTACCTGGTCACCACCGAGCTGCTACCGCCCGGGCGCCCCCTGCTCGCCGCCACCCTGCGGGCCCTCCCGGCCGGCCTGCTGCTCCTCGCCGTCACCCGCACCCGTCCCCGGGGTCGCTGGTGGGGCCGGTCCGCCCTGCTTGGACTGCTCAACTTCGGCGCGTTCCTCCCGCTGCTGTTCCTCTCCGCGTACCGGCTGCCGGGCGGGGTGGCCGCCGTCCTCGGCGCGGCCCAGCCGCTGCTGGTCGCCGCCCTCACCGCGCTGCTGCTGCACCAGCCTCAGAGCACCCGGCGGATCGGTGCCGCGCTGGCCGCTCCTGCCGGAATCGCACTGGTCGTCGTCCAGCCCGGCGCCGGTCTCGACCCGGTCGGCGTGGCCGCCGGCCTCGCCGCGAGCGCATCGATGGCCGGTGGGCTGGTCCTGACCCGGCTCTGGGGCCGCCCGCCCGGCGCCGGGGTACTCGCCGTGACCAGCTGGCAGTTGACTGCCGGCGGCGTACTGCTCGCCCCGCTGGCCCTGGCCGTCGAGGGGCCGCCGCCGGCCCTGACCGGCCCGGCCCTCGCCGGGTACGCGTGGCTGGCCCTGGCCGGCACCGCACTCGCGTACGCGCTGTGGTTCCGGGGCGCGGAACGGCTCCCGGTGGTGCAGGTGTCACTGCTCGGCGCGCTCAGCCCGTTGACCGCCGCCCTACTCGGCTGGCTGGTACTCGGACAGACCCTGACCGCCCTGCAGACGGCCGGATTCGCGGTGGCCCTCGCCGCCACCGCCGCCGGGCAGCTCCCCGACCGCCGGGGACGCCAGACGGACCGGCCCCCGGCACCCGTCCGGCAACCGACGGAACCCCTCCCGGCTTGGACGGGCTCGGACGACCTTGGACGGGCTCGGAGGGCTTCGGACGGGCGACGCGGGCAGTTGTGCAGCGAAGCAGGAATAATCAGATCGGACAACCGCTGAAACGCGCGACAGATGGTCAGGGACACGGGAGCACATGGCGTCGTCCGTCCACCAGCGGGTGCGTTTCTTTTTGAGTGAGGTTGTTGTCCGGGTCATGCGGCTAGGGCGAGTTGGTCCTT
>NZ_JBAKHU010000004.1:0-237379 GCF_036906895.1 Micromonospora sp. CPCC 206060 | reverse complement strand
CGCAGCGGTCCCGCCGTGGACGGTGTCGACTGGCGGGCCAAGGCCCTCTTCGTCGGCCCGTAACCACCACGCTCCACCGAACCGGGGCCGGTCCCTCCCGAGGGGGACCGGCCCCGGCGCCGTTCCGCCGCTGCCCGGCTGGCTGGTCGGGTCGACCACAGCGACGACCCGCCGCCACCGGGACGGGACCCCAGCACCTCCCGCTGACGGTCACCGGTCGCTACTGTCGTGGCGTGTCCACCGAGCCTCTCCGCTGCGCCGGGGCCCTGATCGTCGACGACGAGGGCCGGATCTTCTTCCAGCGCCGATCCCCTGACCGACGACTCTTCCCGAACACCTGGGACGTGGTGGGTGGTCACGCCAGGCCGGGTGAGGCGATCGAGGAGACGCTCCGGCGGGAGGTCACCGAGGAGACCGGCTGGACGGTGTCGCAGGTGCTCGGCTTGGTCGGCGAGTACCGGTGGACGGGCAACGACGGGCTGCCCCGGATCGAGACCGATTTCCTGGTCCGGGTGGACGGCGACCTGGACCATCCCCGGTTGGAGGTGGGCAAGCACACCGAGTTCCGGTGGCTGGCCGAGGAGGATGTCACGGTCCTCGACGAGCACCGTGACGTGAACGACGGCATGATCCGCCGGATCGCCGAGGCCGGCTTCGCCGCCCTGCGTGCCACCGGTCGGTGAGCGAGGAGGTGGAGCTTCCGCCCCACCGGTTCGCGGGGCTCGTCGCGCCGGCTGTCGACCGGGTCGTCGTCGGAGCCCTGGCAGCCGTCCGTGAACGGGGCGGAGCGGAACTCAGCCAGCGCTACGGCGGGCCCGCCGCGACCGGCTTCCTGGTCGAGTTCCGGACCCGGCTGGCCGCGCCCGGCGGTACGGTGAGCGGCCCCGGCTTTGCCGCGGTGACCCGCTACCGGGACACCTCGCTCTGCCAGCGCGCCCTCGACAAGCAGGTCGCGCACGGCATGATCCACCGTCGGGACGACGGCGGTTTCCTGGCCACCGAACGTGGGTCGGCGTTCCTGACCGACATCTACCAGTTGCATGCCCGGGCCACCCGGGAACTGTGGGTGGAGCACACCGAGCGGGTCGGGCGGCTGGTGGAGACGCTGGGCCGGTTGCTCGGTGCAGCCCTGGCCAGCGCCGCCGAGGAGGACGATCCGGGCCTGGCCGCCGCCTTCGTGACCATGGCCCCGCCGTACGAGCCGGACGGCACCCCGTTGGGCGTGCTGCTGCTGAACCGGCTCACCGTGCTGCGCTACCACCGGGCCGACGCGCACGCCGCCGCATGGACGGCGGCCGGGCACACCGCCCGGAGCATCGTGGATCTGCCGACCGGTCCGGAGCGGCTGGCCATCGAGTTGGAGACCGACCGGCGGGCAGCCGGGCCGTACGCCGTACTCACCCCGGAGGAGCGGCTGACCATGCTGGCGGACCTGGCCGCGCTGCCCGCCGGCTGATCCACCGGGTGCGGCTCGCTATCCTCCCTGCGGTAGTGGTGACCGCGAGGGAGGATGTCGGAATGATCGGTATGGTGCTTGCCGCCGGGGCGGGGCGCCGGCTGCGCCCGTACACCGACACCCTGCCCAAGGCGCTCGTGCCGGTGGACGGTGGGACGACGATCCTGGACATCTCGCTGCGCAACCTGGCCGCCGTCGGGCTCACCGAGGTCGTCGTGGTCGTCGGGTACGCCGCCGACGCGGTCGTGGCCCGACAGGCGGATCTTGAGCAGCGGTACGGGGTACGGCTGACCCTGGTGCACAACGACAAGGCCGAGGAGTGGAACAACGCCTACTCCCTCTGGCTGGCCCGGGAGCACTTCGCCCGGGGCGTCCTGCTGGTCAACGGGGACACCGTGCACCCGGTCAGCGTCGAGCAGACCCTGCTGGCGCAGCGCGGGCCGGGCATCCTGCTCGCCGTGGACACGGTCAAGAAGCTGGCCGACGAGGAGATGAAGACCGTCTTCGACGCGGACGGCCAGCTCACCCGGATCACCAAGCTGATGGACCCGGCCGAGGCGTACGGGGAGTACATCGGTGCCACGCTGATCGAGCCGCACGTGGCGGACGGGCTGGCCGACGCGCTGGAGGCCACCTGGCGGCGGGACCCGAACCTCTACTACGAGGACGGCTACCAGGAGTTCGCCGAGCGGGGCGGGGAGGTCCGCGCCGCGTCGATCGGCGACATCCCGTGGGTCGAGGTCGACAACCACGACGATCTGGCCCGGGCCCGGGAGATCGCGTGTCACTACTAGCCCGTACCGTCATGACCCCGCTCGCCATCGAGGTGCGGCGGGGTGCGGTGGCGGACCTCGGGCCGCTGCTGGCCGACCGGCGGATCTCGGCCGGCGGTGACGTGGCGGTGGTGGTGGGGCCGGGTCAGGGCGAGAAGATCGTCGAGTTGATCCGGCCGACGCTCGGCTCGGCCGACGTCTTCACGGTCACCGGTGGTTCGGTGGATGCCGCGCTCGACCTGGGTACCCGGCTGCACACCCGGTCGTACGACGCGGTGGTCGGCATCGGCGGTGGCCGGACCATCGACACCGCGAAGTACGCGGCCACCCGGTACGGCATCCCGATGGTGACGGTGGCGACCAGCCTGGCCAACGACGGCATCGCCTCGCCGGTGGCGTCTCTGACCCACGACGGGCGCAAGGGCTCCTACGGCGTGCACATCCCGATCGCCGTGGTGGTGGACCTGGACTTCGTGGAGAACGGACCGGACCGGCAGACCCAGGCCGGGATCGGGGACGCGGTCAGCAACCTCAACTCGGTGGCCGACTGGGAGCTGGGCCACCGGGTACGCGGTGAGCCGATCGACGGCCTGGCCGTCACCCTGGCCCGGACCGGGGCGGAGGCGCTGGTCAACCACCCCGGCAAGATCACCGACGACGGCTTCCTCACCACGCTGGCCGAGGCGCTGATCCTGGGCGGCATCTCGATGGCGGTCTGCGGCTCGTCGCGTCCGGCGAGCGGCGGCGACCACGAGATCTCGCACGCCATCGACCACCTCTTTCCGGGTACCGGGTCGCACGGCGAGCAGGCCGGGCTGGGTGCGCTCTTCTGCACCTGGCTGCGCGGGGATCTGGAGCGGTTCGGCCAGCTCGCCCGCTGCCTGCACCGCCACGGGCTCGCCACCACCCCCGCTGGGCTGGGGCTGAGTGACGAGCAGTTCGTCGAGGCGGTGGAGTTCGCCCCACAGACCCGGCCGGACCGGTACACCATCCTCGAACACCTCGCCCTGTCGGCTTCCGAGGTCCGGGTGCGGCTGGCAGACTACGCCGGTGCACTCCGCAACCACCTCGACTGAGCTGTCCCGACCCACCGTCGCCGACTTCCACCGTACAAACCGGGGCGGGGGGCTGTTCAGCGAGTCCCTGAGCCAGTGGCTGGGCGCGGTCTTCGCCGCCGGTGCGCACCGGCTGGGGCTGCGGCCGACCGCGCTGACCATCGCCAACCTGGTACTCGGGCTGACCGCCTCGGTGACCGTGGTGGCGCTCGCCGACCGGGTGGCCGCCGGGACGGTACCGGCCTGGCTGGTCGGGCTGGTCGCGCTGGTCGGTTGGCAGGTGGCGTACGCCCTGGACTGTGCGGACGGTCAGCTTGCCCGGGTGGCCGGGCAGGGCAGCCCGGCGGGCGCCCGGGTCGACGTGCTCTGTGACGTGGCGGCCCAGATCGCGCTGGTGACCGCGCTCGGCACGGTGGCCGTGGCGCAGCGCCCGTCGACGCCGGTCTGGCTGGTGGCGGCGTTCGCCGGTACCTGGATGGTCAACCTGGTGACGTCGGTGATGCAGGCCGGGCCGAACGCGGCCAGCATGGTCACCTCGACCTCGCTGCCGGTACGCCTGGTCAAGCTGATCCGGGACTACGGCGCGGTGATCTTCGTGGCCGGGCTGGTGCTGATGTTCGCCCCGGCGTTGACGTTCTGGGTGGTGGTGGCGTTCACCGTGGTGAACGGCGGCTTCCTGCTGGCCAGCATCGCCTTCTCGGCCCGCGCCTCGCTGCGCTGAGCAACGCCGTACGTCCAAGATCGTGCTACTTCCAGGAAACTGCCCGCTGTCGGCGTACCCGACAGGGCTCTTTCCCGGATGTTGCGCGAACGCCGCGGGACGCACCCGTCGATGGGGAGTCAAGAAGGGGCCCTGATGGCCAGCCCCGCCAACGTGCGCCGGCTAGGACGAGGCCGTTGAGGAGCTGCGCCACGGATAGAAGGAACGTGCCCCGGCTCCGCAGGTGGGAGCCGGGGCACGTCACTGCCTCATCGGGTACGGGAGGTGGCGCTAGTCGGTCTTGAGGGAGTCGACGAACCTACGCCAGCCCTGGGCGTCGAAGGCCAGCACGGGACCGCCCCTGTCCTTGCTGTCCCGGACGGCGACCCCGTTACGAAGGTCCGCCACCTCGACGCACTGGCTGTTGGCGTCGCTTCGGCTGCTCTTGCGCCACACCACCGGTGACCGGTCCATTGCGCGACTCTCCCTACGTCATGTCCTGGGCGATGGCGGCGATCAGCTCCCGGGACTTGTTGACGCTGAGCGCTGCCGCGTGCAGGTGAGTGTAGGCAAGCGTAACGCGTCGCAAGTCATCCTCGCGTTCAAGATAGGCGTCTCCCGCCTGGCTGATCACGTACACGACTGGGCTGTGGATGTCCTCGGGAAACTCCAGGATCGAGAAGGAGCCCACGGTGCCGGGGTGCCAACCCTCACTGAACGGCAGTACCTGAAGCTCGATGTTCGGCCGGTCGCTCATCTCGATGAGGTGATGGAGCTGGGCGCGCATGACGTCCGGGCCGCCGGTCTGACGACGCAGCACCCCCTCGTCCACGATTCCCCAGAACTTGAGCGCCGGCTCTTCGGTCAGGCAAGCCTGCCTGGTCATGCGCACCTCGACCCGGCGGCGCACTTCTTCGATCTGGCCCGGCCATGCGGCACTGGTGATCGCGTAGGCGTATGCCTCGGTCTGGAGCAGCCCCGGCACGACGGCCAACTCGAAGTTTCGTACCGCCGTCGCTGCGGACTCCAACCCGATGTACATGCCGTAGGTGTTCGGGAGTTGGCCGAACTTCGCCCACCAACCGCGTTCCTTGCCCTGACGCTGGAGGTCGAGGGCGGTCTGTCGTACCCGATCGTCGCCGACGCCGTAGCGGGTGAGCATCACGATCACGTCGGCCCGGCTGACACCGACCACCCCTGATTCGATCTTGTAGATCTTCGACTCCGAGCAGCCCAGCTCGGCCGCGATCTCCTTGTGGGAGACGCCAGCAGCCTCGCGGAGCCGGTGCAGCTCCCGGCCGAGCTGCCAGCGCGCGATCGTCGGGCCGCTTGCCCTCGCCACATCCACCTCCAGCGTCGTGAACCGCCAGTGTTCTCCCCTCCACCTCCGAGTTCAAGGAACGCCCCGCGAGCATTTAGCTTCTCTGGAAATCTTCCATGGAAATCTAGACTTCCCAGTCGAGACTTGTCACTCTGTGATTGGAAACCGCTACGTTCGGGAGGCATCTATGGCTCGGCACGCGAAGACTCCGACCCGCCCCGGTCTGCTGCGGCGGCTCTGGCCGTTCACGCGCCGCCCCACGCGGCCACTCGACCGCCTCGGACCGGCGACGAGCTATCCGGAGCGGGCGGGAGCGTACCGGGCTGTGGGCGTGGCCCGGGTGACCTACCTGGCGGAACGGCCGTTGCTGACCCGCGCCGGCGAACACCGGGCCGGACGCTGGTCGTGACGACGCGGCGGGCACCCCACCTGATCCGGTACGCCTGGTACGTCCTCGAATACCACCGCCATCACCGCTGCCCGCACTGCACGGCCAGCGGATGGTGTCTGATCGTTCACGTCGCACGAACCCGGATCAGGGCATGGCTCCGGTACCGGTAGCGGCGGCCGGGCTCAGGGCCGGGGATCTGCTCCACCTCACCCGGGCCGCCAGCGTCCAGTTCGTCAGGCCGATCAGGTTCCGCCTGATCCGGGTGCTCGGCTGGGAGACGTACCACGGTTGGGTGTGGCTCGATGGGTACGAACTGGACAACGACGGCGACGCGGTGGCCCAACGGGCGGTCTTCGTCCAGGTGGCCGGGCTCCGGAAGCTCACTCCTCCTGCCCCCGTTCCCCGGCGTACCACCCGCTGACCTGCCGCCCCGGAGCAGCGGGCCAGGTCAGCCTGCGGACAGGTCGTGGAGTACGGCCGCGAACGCCCGCTCCTGTTCCGTACGGCGCGGTTGCGGGGCGCCTGGGTCGACCATGGTGATGGCGGCCTTCCAGAGCGCCCACCCCCGGGCGCGGCCCGTTGATCCACACCAGACTGATTTCTTGATCAGGACTGTAGCCTGTGGACGGATCTAAGGAATGACGCCATGGGGACGAGGGCACGTGATAACCGGAGAACTGAAGAGCAAGGTCGACCGCGTCTGGGACGCCTTCTGGTCGGGTGGCATCTCGAACCCGCTGGAGGTGATCGAGCAGATCACCTACCTGCTCTTCATCAAGCGGCTGGACGAGATCGAGACCCAGCAGGAGGCGAAAAAGGCGCGCTTCCCGAACGCCCCGGTCACGCTCCGGTTCGGGCCGGACCAGCAGGAACTCCGCTGGTCCCAGTTCAGGGGACTGGACCCGGAGACGATGTTCAAGATCGTTGCCCATCAGGTGTTCCCCTACCTCCAGACGCTCGGTAGCGACGGGTCGACCTACTCGCACCACATGCGGGACGCCCGGTTCACCATCCCCACCCCGGCGCTTCTCGGCCGCGTGGTCGACATGCTCGACCAGATCCCGATGGAGGACCGGGACACCAAGGGCGATCTCTACGAGTACATGCTCGGCAAGATCGCCACAGCCGGACACAACGGCCAGTTCCGTACGTCCCGGCACGTTATACAGCTCATGGTCGAGATGACGGCACCGACGCCGACCGACAAGATCTGCGACCCGGCCTGCGGCACCGCCGGCTTCCTGGTCGAAGCCGGCGAGTACCTCCGGCACACCCACCCGGAAGCGCTGCTCGATGCAAAGCACCGGGAGCACTTCCACGAGGGCATGTTCCACGGCTTCGACTTCGACGGCACAATGCTGCGGATCGGCAGCATGAACATGCTGCTGCACGGGGTGGAGCGCCCGGACATCCACTACCGCGACTCACTGGCCGAGACCGTCAGCGGTGAGACAGAGAAGTACTCCCTGATCCTGGCCAACCCACCGTTCGCCGGCAGCCTCGACTACGAGAGCACCTCCAAGGACCTCCAGCGGATCGTCAAGACCAAAAAGACCGAACTGCTCTTCCTCGCCCTCTTCCTCCGGCTGCTCAAGCCCGGCGGCCGGGCGGCCGTGATCGTGCCGGACGGCGTGCTCTTCGGATCGAGCAAGGCGCACAAGGAGCTACGCCGGATGCTGGTCGAGGAACAGAAGCTCGACGGGGTGGTGAAGCTGCCCAGCGGCACCTTCAAGCCCTACTCGGGCGTCTCCACCGCAATCCTGCTCTTCACCAAGACCAACAGCGGCGGAACCGACAACGTCTGGTTCTACGAGGTGACCGCCGACGGCTGGAGCCTGGACGACAAACGGACTCCGTTGCTGCCGGACGAGAAGCGTGGGCCGACACCGGCTGTGGCGCTGACCGAGGAAGAACACGCGAAGAACAACCTGCCGGACGCGCTGGCACGGTGGTTCCGCCGGGACGGCGACGAGTTGCAGCGGGCGCGGACCGAGCAGAGCTTCTGCGTACCCAAGGCCGACATCGTCGAGCAGGGCTACGACCTCAGCCTCAACCGCTACAAGGAGGTCGTCCACGAGGAGGTCGAGCACCGGTCGCCTCTCGACATCTTGACTGACCTGGAGAGGCTGGAGTCCGAGATTCAGCAGGGCATGGCCGATCTGAAAGCGACGCTCGGATGATGGCCCTCTCTACGAAGCGCCTGGGAGATCTTGTACTCGAGGCCAAGCCGGGTTTCGCCTGCGGGGAGGAAGCCGAAGACGGCATCTTCCAGATCCGGATGAACAACATTACCCGGGATGGCCGGCTCGACTTGTCGAAGCGTCGGCTGGTCCCTTCGCAGCGGCCTGGGATGGTCAACTTTTTGCTACGCGAGGGTGATGTCCTTTTCAACGCGACCAACAGCCCTGACTTGGTTGGCAAGACAGCGTTGTTCAATGCGATCGACGGACCGACGGTGTTCAGCAATCACTTCCTTCGACTCCGCGTTGATCCTTCGATACTCCTGCCAGCCTACCTCTCCCGTTGGCTACAACTGCAATTCGATCGCGGGACCTTCAAGGCCATGTGTCGCCAGTGGGTAAACCAGGCGACGGTAGGGCGGGACGCCCTGTTGCGGCTGGCGGTACCGCTTCCTTCGCTGGCTGAGCAGCGGAGAATCGCGGAGGCGTTGGATCGGGCGGACGATCTGCGAGCCAAACGCCGCGAAGCCCTCGCCCACCTCGACGAGCTAGCCCTGGGCATCTTTCTCGACCTATTTGGATCGTCGGAAACCAATCCGCATGGCTGGCCTTCGATTAGGCTCGCGAACGTTCTAGGCATACCTCTTCGAAACGGTATTTCCCCTGCCACTCGCGGGGAGATTGAGGGGTATGTGCTCACACTTTCTAGCATCACAGGGCAACAATTCAACCCTACGGCAAGAAAGTCAGCGACCTTCCTCGTGCCGCATTCGGCCGCCCAGGTCGTGCACCCTGCCGATTTTTTTATCTGCCGGGGAAACGGTAATATTAACCTCGTCGGTCGAGGCTTTTTTCCTTTACAGGCGATGCCGGACACCGCCTTCCCGGACACGATTATCGCCGCACGGGTCAGAACCGAGCTAGTGCGCCCCGCCTTTCTAGAGCACGTTTGGCGGTCGGCTGGCGTCCGGCGGCAGATCGAGCTCTCGGCGCATACCACCAATGGCACTTACAAGGTCAACCAGAAGGGATTGGGAGGCATCTCATTCTTTTCGCCACCGCTGGAGCTGCAAGATCGGTTCACGGCCCGGGTTGCGGCTGTTGATGCACTTCGTGCCACCTACTCCTCTGGTCTGGCGGAGTTGGATGCGTTGTTTGCGTCGTTGCAGGATCGGGCTTTTCGGGGGTTGCTCTGATGTGAGATGCTCTGGGGCTGTCCACTGTGGGGGGTCGAAGTCCGGTGAGCAACTTCGCGTTCCTGCGGGCCGAGTGGCCCGAGCTGCTTGACGAGGCCCTGCGGGCCGAGCGACTTGCCGTCGCCGATCCGCGGGGCTCGTGTTTCTACGCCCGGCGCACATTGGAACTCGCGCTCGGCTGGCTCTTCGACGCCGACGCCACACTTTCCCGGCCGTACAGGGATGATCTTTCCGCGAAGATCCACGAGCCGACGCTGCGCAACCTGGTGGGCAACGGTCTCCAGACCAAGATGAACGTCATCCGCAGGCAGGGCAACCGGGCCGTGCACGAGCGGACCCCGGTGACGACGAAGGAGTCGGTGCCGGTCCTGCGGGAGCTGTTCCACGTCACGTACTGGATCGCCCGGCACTACACCCGCGACCCGGCGCACGTCCCGGCGGGCGCCCTCGCCTTCGACCCGCAGCTCATCCCCCGACCGGTCCCGGCCGAGGTGCGGCAGCAGACCCAGGCCGAGTTGAAGGCGCTCGCCGACCGGCTCGCCGCCCGGGACGCGGCGCTCGCCGCCGAACGCGAGAAGAGCGCCACCCTCGACGCCGAGCTGGCGCGGCTGCGCGCCGAGATCGCCGCCGCGAAGGCCGCCAACGAGGCCCGTCCCGACGACCACGACTACGACGAGGCGCAGACCCGCGACCTCTTCATCGACCTGCTGCTCAACGAGGCCGGCTGGCGGCTCGACCGTCCGGAGGACCGCGAGTTCCCGGTGACCGGCATGCCCAACACCACGGGCACCGGTTACGTCGACTACGTCCTCTGGGGTGACGACGGCAAACCGCTCGCGGTGGTCGAGGCCAAGCGCGCCCGGCGGGACCCCACCGCCGGCAAGCAGCAGGCCAAGCTCTACGCCGACTGCCTGGAGCGACGGTACGGTCAGCGCCCGGTCATCTTCTACACCAATGGCTACGACACCTGGCTCTGGGACGACACCACCTACCCGCCCCGCCCGGTGCAGGGCTTCCACACCAAAGGCGAGTTGGCGCTGCTGATCCAGCGTCGCGCCATCCGCCGGCCGCTCGCGGACGTACCCATCAGGAACGAGATCGTCGAGCGGCACTACCAGCACCGGGCGATCCGCAAGATCGGTGAGGCGTTCGAGCGGGACCGGCAGCGTCAGGCGCTCCTGGTGATGGCCACCGGTGCCGGCAAGACCCGTACCGTGATCGCCCTGGTCGACGTGCTGATGCGGGCCAACTGGGTCAAGCACGTCCTCTTCCTCGCCGACCGTAACGCCCTGGTCCGGCAGGCGACCAACGCGTTCAAGGAACACCTGCCCTCGGTCGCCACGGTCAACCTGGTCGAGGAGAGGAACGCCGAGGGCCGGGTGTACGTCTCGACGTACCCGACCATGATGGGCCTGATCAACGAGACCGCGAGCGGCGGGCGGCGCTTCGGGCCCGGCTACTTCGACCTGGTCGTCATCGACGAGGCGCACCGGTCGGTCTACCAGAAGTACCGGGCGATCTTCTCCTGGTTCGACAGCCTGCTGGTCGGGCTCACCGCCACCCCGCGCAACGAGATCGACCGCAACACCTACAGCCTGTTCCACCTTGAGGACGGCGTCCCCACCGACCACTACGACCTGGAGGAGGCGGTGAACGAGGACTACCTCGTCCCGCCGCGTGCGGTCTCCGTACCGCTGAAGTTCCAGCGCGACGGCATCCGCTACGACGACCTCAGCGAGGAGGAGAAGGACGCCTGGGACTCGCTCGACTGGGGTGACGACGGGCCGCCGGAGAGCGTCGACGCGGACGCGGTCAACAAGTGGCTCTTCAACGCCGACACCGTGGACAAGGTCCTGGAGACGCTGATGACCCACGGCCACCGTGTGGCCGGTGGTGACCGGATCGGCAAGACGATCGTCTTCGCCAAGAACGAGGCCCACGCGAACTTCATCCAGGAACGGTTCGACCGCGCGTACCCGACGCACACCGGTCACCTGGCCCGGGTCGTCACCCACCGGACGAAGTACGCGCAGAGCCTCATCGACGCGTTCGCGCAGCAGGAGAAGGAGCCGCACATCGCGATCTCGGTGGACATGCTCGACACCGGCGTCGACGTACCCGAGGTCGTCAACCTGGTCTTCTTCAAGATCGTCCGGTCCAAGTCGAAGTTCCTCCAGATGATCGGCCGGGGTACCCGGCTCTGCCGGGACCTCTACGGCCCCGGGCAGCACAAGAAGGACTTCTACGTCTTCGACTTCTGCCAGAACTTCGAGTACTTCAACCAGAACCCCGAGCCGGCACAGGGGAAGCTCACCGAGCCGCTGACCGCGCGGGTGTTCAAGGCCCGGCTCGACCTGATCCACCGCCTCGACCAGCGTCTCCCCACCGACGCCGGCCCGGAAACGGATGCCGACGGGACGCAGGGCGAGGCGGGCCTGCGCTGGGAGCTGGCCCGCGACCTCCACCGCCGGGTGGCGAGCATCCACCTCGACAACTTCGTCGTACGCCCTAAGCGGCGCCTGGTGGAGTACTACGTCGACTTCACGCACTGGCACCGGCTCACCCCCGAGGCGGTGGAGGAGATCGGCAGCAACCTGGCCGACCTGCCCAGCGCGGTGCGGGACGACGACGAGGCGGCGAAGCGGTTCGACCTGATGGTGCTCCGCCTCCAGCTCGGCCAGTTCGACGTGGTGCCCGACTACGAACGACTGCGCCGGCAGGTGCAGGAGATCGCCTCGGCGCTGCTGGAACAGACCAGCATCCCGGCCGTACGCGAACAGCAGCGGCTCCTCGACGAGGTGGCCGGCGACGGGTGGTGGCAGGACGTGACGTTGCTGATGCTGGAGCTGATGCGTCGACGCCTGCGCGGGCTGGTCAGGTTGATCTCGCGGTCCAAGCGGGCCATCGTCTACACCGACTTCAGCGACGAGCTGGGTGAGATCTCGCTCGTCTCGCTGAACGACATCAGGATCGGTACCGACTTCGAGCGGTTCCGCGCCAAGGCCCGGGTGTACCTGCGCGACCACGAGAACCATCTCGCGTTGCAGAAGCTGCGCCGCAACAGGCAGCTCTCCCCCACCGACCTCGACGAGCTGGAACGGATGCTCGTGGCCAGCGGTGGCGGCACCGAGGACATCGACCGAGCCCGCCGCTCGTCCGACGGGCTCGGGCTCTTCGTCCGCTCCCTGGTCGGACTCGACCGGGAAGCGGCCAACGAGGCGTTCAGCGAGTTCCTGAAGGGTCGTACCCTGACCGCCAACCAGATCAGCTTCATCGACCTGATAGTCGACCACCTGACCCGGGACGGGGTGATGGCACCCGAGCGGCTCTACGAGTCCCCGTTCAGCGACATCGCGGCGTACCCGGATCTGATCTTCCCCTCCGCCGACGTGGACCGCCTGGTCACGATCATCGACTCCGTACGGGACACCGCCGCCCCGACGAGTGACGTGGCGTGACCGGGCAACCATGGCATAGTCAGATCGGGTCGGACTAAGACCTTAGCTAACCAGGGAGGTGAAGCCATGTCGGCAGAGGCCGTGCACTACAACATGCACGACGTGAAGACGCACCTGTCTCGCATCATCGAGCGGGTGGAACGTGGGGAGGAGATCATCATCGACCGGGCGGGCACCCCGGTAGCCCGGGTCGTTCCACTGGTCCGTCGAGTCAACCGCACCGCTGTCGGCTCCCTTGCCGGACAGGTGGACCTGTCGGGCGACTGGGATTCGCCGGACACCAACGACGAGATCGCCGACGACTTCGGTATCAGCGCATGACACTGCTGCTGGATACCCACATCGCACTCCGGGGCATTACCGGCGATGCCACCCTGGGCGAGGAGTTCCTTGATCGGCTACGGCCGCCGGCAAGCTCCCAGGGCCGGCTGACCTTGCCGAACAGATCCGGAACATGGGCTTTCGTGAACTACCGGTGACCCACGACCACGCTATCGCTGCCGGCCGCCTTCCCTCTCATCATCGCGACCCCTTCGATCGCATGCTCGTGGCACAAGCGGTGACCGAAGGGCTGACGCTGGTCACCCGCGACGCGTCGATCATGCTCTACGACGTGGACCTCCTCAAAGTGTGAGGGGCGATCGGCGCAGCAGCGGGCACCCGTCAGCGGGGCGTTAAGAAGGGGCCCTTCCTCTACCGAAAACGTTAATAGGGGGCCCTTCCTTACGCCGGCCGAAGGCCGGTGTAAATCGCGATAAGCTGGCGGGTGACCACGTCCGGATGGAAGGTGCGCTCGTAGCGGGCCCGGGCGGCACCGGCGAGCGCGGCGGCACCGGACCGGGCGGTGGGTAGCGCGGCGGCCAGTGCGGCCGGCTCGGCGGGTACCACCCAGCCGGCGGGACCGGCCGGATCGTCCACGCCGACCAGGTAGGGGATGCCACCGAGCGCGGTCCCGAGTACCGGCCGGCCACTGGCCAACGCCTCGATGATCACGGTGGGCAGCACGTCGTGCCAGGTGGAGGTGGCCAGAACCACGGAGCTGGCGTCCAGCGCCGCCCGGACCCCGGCCCGGTCCAGCGGCCCGAGGAAGGTGACGTCGGCCCGTTCGGCCGCCGCCGCCTCGACCAGCGGGCGCAGTTCACCGTCCCCGGCGATCCGCAGCGGCCCGAGTGCGCCGTCCGGGTGCCGGCGCCACGCCGTCAGCAGCAGGTCGAGCCCCTTCTCTGGGGAGAGCCGGCCGAGGAAGAGGAAGCCGTCGCCGAGCGGGGCCGGGGTACCCGGGTCGGGGATGCCGTTCGGCTTGACCACGATCCGCTCCGCCGGGATGCCGTAGTCCTGCAGGTGGGCGGCGATCCCCGAGGTGAGCGCGATGTACCGGTCGACCGACTTCCAGGTCCCCCGGTGCACGGCGAGCGTGGTGGCCATCAGCGCGCTCTGCGCCCGGGAGCCCCGGTAGCAGCGGTGCACGATCGCCGGTACGCCGAGCACCTTGCCCCGGCAGTCCTGGCAGATCATGCCGTCGCGGAAGTAGAGGCCGGAGGAGCAGACCTGCCGGTAGTTGTGCACCGTCTGCACCACCGGCACGCCGTGCTTGTGCGCGGTCCGCACCACCCAGGGCGAGAGCAGCGGGTACGGGTTGTGCAGGTGCAGCGCGTCCGGCCGGTGCCGGGTGATCAGCTCGTCCAGGTCGTGCTGGGCGCGGGGGGCGTAGATCGGGGAGAGCGGCAGCAGCGCCTTGGCGGCGCCGGACATCGACGGGATCTCGTCGGAGCTGCGCAGGAACGGCAGCACCTCCACCCCGGCCGCGCCGAGCTGGGCGATCTCCGCGTCGACGATGGTGTTCTCGCCGGACGGCTGGGCCTGGCGGTACCGGTTGTGCGCCACCACGATTCTCACGGGTCAAAAGGCTACCGTTGGGGGATGCCTGAACTGCCGGAGGTGGAGGCGCTCGCCGGTTACCTGCGTGAGCGCACGGTGGGGCGGCGGGTCGACCGGGTCGAGGTGACGGCGATCAACGCCCTGAAGACGTACGATCCGGACCCGTCGTCGGTCGCCGGTCGGGCGGTGGTGGACGCCCGACGGCACGGCAAGTTCCTCGACGTGGTCCTCGACGGTGGGCTGCACCTGGTGGTGCACCTGGCCCGGGCGGGTTGGCTGCACTACCGGGAGGCGTTCCCCTCGGCCGCTCCGCTGCGGCCGGGCAAGGGTCCGGTCGCCCTGCGGGTACGCCTG
The DNA here is from genome assembly GCF_036906895.1 of Micromonospora sp. CPCC 206060. Classification (NCBI taxonomy): domain Bacteria; kingdom Bacillati; phylum Actinomycetota; class Actinomycetes; order Micromonosporales; family Micromonosporaceae; genus Micromonospora; species Micromonospora sp. CPCC 206060. The sequence goes on along the minus strand of NZ_JBAKHU010000004.1, from coordinate 222,617 downwards.
GACGACGGCTCCGGCTTCGACCTGACCGAGGCCGGTACGCAGAAGAAACTGGCGGTGTATCTGGTCTCCGACCCGGCCCAGGTGCCCGGGGTGGCGAAGCTCGGCCCGGATGCGCTCACCGCGGACCTGGCGACCTTCACCGAACGGTTGCGCAGCCGCCGGGGGCAGGTCAAGGGCGTACTCACCGACCAGCAGGTGCTGGCCGGGGTGGGTAACGCGTACTCGGACGAGATCCTGCACGCGGCCCGGCTCTCCCCGTTCGCGCTGACCGACCGGTTGACCGATGCGCAGCTCGTGGCGCTGCACGAGGCGACCCGTCAGGTGCTCGGGGACGCGGTGACCCGGTCGGTCGGCCAGCGGGCGGCCGAACTCAAGGGGGAGAAACGTGCCGGTCTGAAGGTGCACGCCCGGACCGGCCTGCCCTGTCCGGTCTGCGGAGACACGGTGCGGGAGGTGTCGTTCGCCGACTCCAGCCTCCAGTACTGCCCCGGCTGCCAGACCGGTGGGAAACCATTGGCTGACCGTAGGTTGTCGCGGCTCGTACGCTGAGTTAGCTTGCCCGCCGCCCGCTGGGGGAACCGCCCAGCTCGCCCCAAACTGCCCAGTACGCCGATCTGGCGAACCCGGCATCCATCGGTATAGTGGCCGGGTCCCCGGTTCCCTGAGTTCCGGCGGAACCGAACAGGATCCCCCACCAACAATGATCAGGCGCGATGTGCCTCAGGTCGGCGTCGGTGCCGGGGCCCCGCGTGGGAAACTGAGACGGTGGGCGGCCCGCGCTCTCACCACTGGTGAGCAGCGTGTGCCATGCGGGAGGACATGGGTGAGGTGACGGCAAGCCTCCAGCGCCCGGTAACCAACACAGGCCGGAGCAAACTCGTGCGGCACGTCGACAGCTTCGAAATCCAGCCGCCGACAGTACCGTCGCCCAACGGCGTACCGAGGTCGGCGTGGGCGCGGGCCCGGCGTCGGGTCTCCCGCTGGCACCGTCCCTACACCTTCGCCCTGCTGCTGCTGGACTTCGCTGCGGCGGCGCTGGCGAGCTGGATCGCGATCCAGCTCTTCGACCAGGCCCGCTCGGGTTTCTACAAGGCGAAGGAGGACCCGACGTGGTTCTACACGGTCGCCTTCGTGCTCCTGCCGCTCGGCTGGTTGATCATACTCTGGGGTAACCGCGCCTACGACCGGCGTTATCTGGGCCTGGGACCGGACGAGTTCAAACGGGTGATCCGGGCGGCCGTCGCGGTGGCCGCCTCGGTGTCGTTCATCGCGTTCGCCTTCAAGGCCGAGTTGTCCCGTTACACCGTGGGTACGGCGCTGGTCGGCGCGATGGTGCTGGTCCTGCTGGGCCGATTCCTGGCCCGGTTCATCCTGCACGTGGTACGAAAACGGGCTGGTCAGGCCGCGCACCGGATGGTACTGATCGGCACCCTCCCCGAGTGCCTTGAGGTCTACACCGCGGTCACCCGCAGCCCGGCCGCCGGGTTGATGCCGGTGGCCATCCACATCACCGACGGGTACGCCGCCGCCCGGGGAATCCAGACCCCGGTACCGGTCTACGCCGGTCGGGACATCCTGGCCCTGGTCCGGGAGGTGGGCGGGGACACGATCGCGGTCTGCGGCTCGGCCAGCGCGGAGCCGGGTGAACTGCGCCGGCTCGCCTGGCAGTTGGAGGGCTCCGGCGTCGATCTGGTGGTCGCCCCGCAGCTCACCGACATCGCCGGTCCCCGGGTACACATCCGGCCGATCGAGGGTCTGCCGCTGCTGCACGTCGAGGAGCCGACCCTGTCCGGGCCGGCCCTGCTGATGAAGAACCTGATGGACCGGGTCGCCGCCGGCCTGGGCCTGCTGGCACTCGCCCCGGTCTTCGTGGCGATCGCGCTGGCCATCCGGATCTCCGACCCGGGTCCGGTCTTCTTCCGGCAGCCCCGGGTGGGACACGAGGGCCGCACCTTCCGGGTGTGGAAGTTCCGGACCATGTACGTCGACGCCGAGGACCGGCTGGCCGGCCTGATCGACCAGAACGAGACCGACGGCATGCTGTTCAAGATCAAGCAGGATCCCCGGGTCTTCCCGGTCGGCCGGTTCCTGCGGGCCAGTTCGCTGGACGAGCTGCCCCAGCTGATCAACGTGCTCAAGGGCGAGATGTCGCTGGTCGGGCCCCGTCCGCTCCCCGCCGACGACGGTGACTTCCTCGGCGACGTACGGCGCCGGCTGCTGGTCCGGCCGGGGATGACCGGCCTGTGGCAGGTCTCCGGCCGTTCCGACCTCTCCTGGGACGAGGCGGTCCGGCTGGACCTCTACTACGTCGACAACTGGTCGCTCGCGTACGACCTGAGCATCCTCTGGCGCACGGTCGGCGTGGTACTGGCCCGCAAGGGCGCCTACTAGACCGGACCCGCCGGTCCGGATGCCGGCCCCACAGGGGTTGGCGAACGTCCCGACACGCGACAGGATCTCAGGCGTGGGAGGCAACCTGTCCGCAGCGGTCGCGGTCGTCGCGCTGGTCAGCGCGCTGACCGCCGCACTCTGGGCGGTGCTCCGGCTGCGCGGGCGGCGCGGCATCGCCACCGCAACCCAGCGCGCCACCTACGACGTACTGCACACCGCCGGGCTCGCCGCCGAGCCGCTGCGTACCGGACTGAGCGCGGCGGGCGCCGCGAAGGCGGTACGCCATCTGCGCACCCTGGTCGGCGCGGCCGGGCTGGCGCTGCTGGACCGTACCGAGCTGCTCGCCCTGGACGGGCGGGGTGGTCACCATGCCGAACAGTTCCGGGCTGCGGCCGGGCGGGCGGTGGCCGCGAACCGCTCGACCGTGCTGCGCGAGTCGGAGCTGCACTGCAACCGGGTCGACTGCCCGGTACGCGGAGCCGTGGTGGCCCCGCTCACCGGGCCGGACGGCTGGCCGGTGGGGGCGCTGGTCGCCATCGCCGACGACCAGCCGGCACCGGGTCTGGTGCAGGCGACGTTGGAGACCGCGCACTGGGCGGGTACCCAGCTGGCCCTGGCCGAGCTGGACTCCTCCCGGGAGCGGCTGGCCCGGGCCGAGGTCCGGGCGCTCCGGGCGCAGATCAGCCCGCACTTCATCTACAACGCGCTGACCGCTATCGCCTCGTTCGTCCGGACCGACCCGGAGCGGGCCCGGGAACTCATCCTGGAGTTCGCCGAGTTCACCCGGTACTCGTTCCGCGCGCACGGGGAGTTCACCACGCTCGCCGAGGAGCTGCGGTCGATCGACCGGTACCTGACCATCGAACGGGCCCGGTTCGGCGACCGGCTCCAGGTGCACCTGCTGATCGCGCCGGAGGTGCTGCCGGTCAGTCTGCCCTTCCTCTGCCTGCAACCGCTGGTGGAGAATGCCGTGCGGCACGGCCTGTCCCGCAAGCCGGGGACCGGCACGATCCGGATCGAGGCCCGGGACGCCGGGGCCGAGTGTCACCTCACCGTCGAGGACGACGGGGTCGGCATGGATCCGGCGGTCCTGGTCAGCGAGCCGGCCGATGTCGGGGACGACGCCGGCCAGCACGTCGGTCTATCCAATGTGGATGATCGGTTGCGGTCGGCCTTCGGGGACCAGTTCGGCCTGGTCGTGGAGACCGGCCTCGGAGCGGGTACGAAGGTGAGCATGCGGGTACCGAAGTTCCATCCCGGCGTACGGGCCGGGTCATGACCGCGTTCCTGCGGGTGCTCGCGGTCGACGACGAGCCACCCGCACTGGACGAGCTTGCGTACCACCTGCGGGCCGATCCCCGGGTGGCCCGGCTGCACACCGCCTCGGACGCCACCGAGGCGCTGCGGGTACTCCGGGACGCCGACGTCGACGTGGTCTTCCTGGACATCCGGATGCCCGGACTGGACGGGATGGAGTTGGCCCGGGTGCTGCGCCGGTTCGCCCGGCCTCCGTCGATCATCTTCGTCACCGCGTACGACGACGGGGCGGCGGACGCGTTCGACCTGGGTGCCACCGACTACGTCCGCAAGCCGGTACGCGCCGAACGCCTCGCCGAGTCGCTGCGCCGGGTGATCGAGGCACGGGTGGTGCCGACCCATCCGGCGGCGCTGGCCCGGGCCGAGGCGGACCCGACCATCCCGGTGGAGTTGGCCGGGACGACCCGGATGCTGCCCCGGTCTGCGGTGCGCTGGGTGGAGGCGCAGGGCGACTACGCCCGGTTGCACACCGCTGACGGGTCGCATCTGGTCCGGGTCTCGCTGGCCACCCTCGCCGAGCGCTGGGCCGACGCCGGGTTCGTCCGGATCCACCGGTCGTACCTGGTGCAGATCCGCCTGATCGCGGAGCTGCGTCTGGTCAACTCGGGTTACGTGGTGGTCGTGGACGGCACGGAACTGCCGGTGAGCCGCCGGCACACCCGGGAGCTGAAGGACAAGCTGGTCCGGGCCGCGAAGCAGGACTGGAACCGCTGATTTTTCCCTCCGGGAATAGTGGGGCGACTCCCGTACCTTGTACGGTTGGCCGTACGAGATGCAGGAGGCCCGCGTGACCGATCAGCCGTTCGATGCCGGTGTCGAGTTCGACCGCCAGGTCGGCGACCTGCTGGCGAAGGACTATCCAGCACTGGCCGGACTGAGTCCGGAGGAGTTCAGCGCCCGGCTCACCCCGCTGCGGGCCACGGTCACCCGGCGGGCCGCCACGATGGTGCCGCCCACCGAGGGGCGGGTCCCGTTCGTGCTGGTGGTGACCCGTGAGCTGGTACCGGTCGAGGAGCGCCTGACCCGACTCACCCTGGCCGGCAAGCGCAAACCCGGCTTCCTGGACCGGCACTACGCCGAGGGGGACCTGGCCCGGTTCGACCCGATCAAGGAACTGGAACTGCCGGACGCCTCGGCGTACCTGCTCTTCGACGTCGACCGGGGTGAGGAGACCCTGAACCTCGCCCCCGACGCGGCCATGGAGGTCATCACCGGTCAGGACCGGACCCCGTTGACCATCGACGAGGGGATCTCCTTCGTCACCCACTTCCCCGCCGCACTGGCGAAGAACAAGTGCTTCTCACTGGTGGGTTCGCGGTGCGGGGACCGACGGGTGCCGGCGCTCTGGATCAGCCAGGGCGCGCCGAAGCTGGGCTGGTGCTGGTACGGCAATCCGCACACCTGGCTCGGATCAGCCTCGGCCGCCGACCGATCCGCCTGACCTACCGCGACTCCGCCACGAAGACACCGCACGCACCCCCGGCCCCGACGGCCTCGCCGCGTTGACCTACGTCGCGTTGACCCACGCCGCGTTGATCATGAAGTTGTTGTCACGACACGCCGGCAAAAGTGGCAACAACTTCATGATCAACGCGAGCGGGGGTAGTCGCCGGGAGGCCGATCCCACGCGCAGTCTGATTCACCACCTGACCAGACCGGTCCGGCGGCTGGGCGGGCTGATCCGGCGCCGGCCCCGACCGCGACCGGCCCCGATGACCTACTGCGACTCCGCCACGAAGACACCCTTGCCCTGACGGCCTTCGAGGAGACCCTCGGCCTGAAGGATCAGAAGGGCTGAGCGCACCGGTTCCGCCGAGACGCCGTAATGGTCGATCAACTCGCGCAGTGAAGGCAGCTTGCCACCGGGCGGGTACTCACCCGAGGCGATGCGGTCCCGGATGTCCTGGGCGATGCGTTGTCGTTCTGGTATGCGGGGCATGTGCGGGCACTCCTGGTAGGCCCCGTGATCTTCCCACGGCGGGCCGGGCAACACCAAGACTTCGCCTGCTAAGCATTACTAGTAGTTGTCTTTGCATGGTTTGCATTGTAGGTTACTCTCTGCGAGCACCTGGTTGCGGAAATCCTGGTAGGCAACCGGCCACGGTCAGGTGCACGCTCCCTGGCACGGGTGACCTTCGGACTCACCCGTGCCAGGCCGGAGCAGTAACCCGATCTTGGTGGGAAGTGGACCCTGGAGGGGCCGTTTGCCGCCAAGATCGCGGAACCAACGATCTCGGGAGAGCACGGGGGACCACGAAACCGGGAGGCCGATCCCATGCGCACGCTGATCCACCACCTGACCGGACCGGTCCGCCAGTTGGCCGGGCTGATCCGGCGACAGCCCCGACCACGACCGGACCCGATGACCTACCGCTCGGCGTCCTACCTGCCACTGCGCCCCTGGCAGGTACGCGGTCGACGGTTCCGTACCGTCCGGCGGGGTCTCGACCCGACCGAGGTGGACGCCTTCCTCGAACGGGTCGCCGACGACCTGGCCGAGTTGTACGGCCAACTCGGCCGCAGCCACGACGAGGCGGTCCGGATCAAGCGTGCGCTCCGCGAGTGGCAGTCCCGGCAGGCCCCGACGATGCACGACCTGGCCCGGCGGTGACCAGCGGAAACGACCGGTACGTCATCCACCTGCCGGTCACCGCGCCCGACCTGCCCCGGGCCCGCATCCTCGCCCGCACCGCCGCCCGGGCCCTGGGGTTCCTCACCCAGCTCGACCCCGGCGAGACCACCGTGTCCCGGGAGGACACTCAGGGCGTACACCATCGGGTCTTCTGTGACCGGTTGCTCGACGGCGGCCGACGTTGCGTGCTCCGGGCCGAGCACCTGACCCCCTGCACCGCCCGGCCGCTGCGCCAGCGGCCAACCGCCACAGGTTGAACCTGGGTCGGCACTGTCCGCAGTGCGCAAGCCAGAAAGCAAACAGCGCCCCAGGCATCGATCACCTAACCTCGTATCACCGGCCGGGCGAACGGCTCGCACGGGGTCGGAGAGGCGGGTCCGCCTGCCTGAGCCGCCCCGCCGGTGCCGGGGTGGCCCGCAGCGGCCACCCCAGGTGCCCTCCGTACCCCATCGCTGACCACCCGTTTCGATACCCGGCCTGAGCAGGCGACACTCGACTGTGGACCGGCCGAAAAGGGGACTACACAGCAGACATCGACAACCTATCCTCGTGGAGCCGACCAGGCGAACGGGGCGCACTGGGGTCGGTGCGGCGGGTCCGCCTGCGTGAGTCGCCCCACCACCTCACACCAAGGACTTGCATGGCTTTCACCAAGCTGGGGCGACTGGCCCTGGCGGCTGCCGTGCTCGGAGCGGTCGTACTGCCGGGTGGATCCCCGGCCCACGCCGCCGACACGGGGGTCATCGCCGGACAGCTCACCACCAGCGCCGGTACCGGCGCTGCGAACGCGACCGTTCACGTCTACCGCGAAGACAACGGCATCATCGACACCGTCGGCTGGACGACCACCGACGAGCAGGGCAACTACCAGATCGGCGGGCTTCGGGCCGCGCCGTACGCGGTGGGCTTCGAACCGCAGGGCGGCCCGACGCAGTTCTACCGGCAGAAACTCGAACTCTGGGACGCCGACTGGGTCAACGTGGCCGACGGTGCCACCACCACGGTCAACGACCAACTCCTGCCCACCGGCGCCATCACCGGCCAGATCCGCACGGCCACCGGTGACCCGGCCTCCTACCTCCTCATCAGCGCCTATGAGGTGAACGAGGGCAACTGGGCGTACGGTTCGACCGACGAGGAGGGCCGTTACCGGATCACGGCCACCCCCGGCACCTACCAGGTCTCCTTCCAGCCCATCCCGGACTCGTACCAGAGCCAGTTCATCCCGGGTCAGATCGAGGAGGAGGCAGGCCAACTCTTCCAGGTCACGGCGGGCGGCGAGGTCGTCGCGAACGACACGGTACTGCCGGTCGGCAGCCTCTCCGGCCGGCTCACCAGCCAGGGCGGCGCCGCCGTAGCCGGCGCGGACGTGGGCGTCATGACGGCCGGCTGGGGCAACGGCGGCTACACCACCACCGACACCAACGGGAACTTCTCCTTCCCGGCGCTCTTCGCCGGCAGCTACCGGGTCAGCTTCAGCCAGGGTGACCGGACCCAGTACTACCAGGGCAAGCTGACCTTCGAGGAGGCGACGCCGGTCACCGTGGCCGGTGGGCAGGAGACCCGGATCACGGAGAGCTGGCTGGCCACCGGGGCGGTCCGGGTAACCGCCGTCGACGCGGTCAGCGGTGCCCCCGTCGCGGACTTCTGTGTGGAGAGCTTCTGTAGCAACGGCACCGGCAAGGCCACCGTCACCGGCCTGCCGCAGGGCAACCACACGCTCTGGGTCTACCCGGAGGACAAGCTGCACTTCGGCGAGGACCTGGCGGTCGAGGTCGTCGGCGGCCAGACCGTCGACGTGACCGTCCGGCTGCGGGTCGGCGCGGCGATCACCACCCGGATCACCGACCGGGCCACCGGGAACGGGGTCGCCAACGTCTGCCTCGACACGTTCCTGCCCAAGCAGGTCCGGCAGCCGGACGGCCGGGGCGACTGCAGTGACAGCACCGGCCAGATCACCGTCGGTCCGCTGGAGCCGGGGCAGTACCGGCTCTTCGCGGTGCCCCGCGGGGACAGCGTCTACGGCCGGCAGTGGGTCGGCGCCACCGGCGGTACCGGCGACGAGCGGCAGGCTGCGGCCGTCCCGACCTGGGCCGGCCGGACCAGCACCGCCCCCGTGGTCAAGCTCGACCGCGCGGGTACGGTGACCGGTCTGGTCACCGACGCCGGTACCGGTGCACCCCTGCCCGAGGTCGGGGTGGACATCGAGTCGCCGGGCACGGACCACGGTGCCTCCGTGGTCACCGGGGCGGACGGCCGCTACCGGCTGACCGGGGTCGGCCCGTACCAGTGGCCGCTGGTCTTCATGCACAAGGGCTACACCCAGTACTCGGGCGGTACGGCTGACCGGTACGCGGCGACCAAGGTCGCGGTGCCGGCCGGTGGCACCGCCACGTACAACCTGGCCCTCCAGCCCGGGGTGAAGATCTCCGGCAGCTTCACCAACCAGGACGGTGCCCGGGTCGAGTACGGCCGCATCGTGGCCCACAACGTCACCACCGGTGATGTCGTCGGCCTCGGCTACGTCGACTACGGGCAGATCAACCTGACCGCCCTCGGCGGACAGTCGGTGTACTTCACCTACGACGTCAGCTTCGGCAACGACGAGTACATCGACGGCCAGTACCCGCTGCCGCCGAGCACGCGAAGCCGTCCGGGTGGGCCGACCCTGGCCACTCCGGGCATCGCGGTACCGACCACGGGTCCGTTCACGGTCAACATCGTGATCCGGACCAACTGACCCGGCCCTTTTCGGCAGGGCCGGTGGTGATCCCGCCGGCCCTGCCGTTCCATTTCGAGCAAAGGACAGCATGACGATCCCGATCCTGCGTCGGGTGGCCATGGCCGCTGCGCTGCTCACCACCGCAGCCGTACTGCCTGGCCTGCCCGCGTACGCCGCCGGAACCGGCACCATCGCCGGTACGGTGACCACCAGCAGCGGCACCGCCGCCCCCGATGTCTCAGTCCAGGTTTATCTGGAGGACAACGACGGAAACATCGGCTGGGCCGGTTGGTCCACCACCGATGCGCAGGGCAGGTACACCGTCGGCTCCCTGTCGCCCGGCTCGTACCTGGTTGCCTTCGATCCGCAGGACGGACCGGAGCAGTTCTACCAACAGAAGTCCGAGCTCTGGGACGCCGATCGGCTCACGGTCAGCGACGGCGCCACCACAACGGCCAACGACCAACTCATGGCCACCGGCGTCATCACCGGCCAGATCCGCAACGCGGCCGGTGACCCGGTTACTGACCTGCTGGTCAGCGCCAGAGAGGTGGAGCAGAGCCACCAGGCGTGGGGAGTGACGGACGCTGAGGGCCGCTACCGGATCGCCGCTTTCCCCGGCACGTACACCGTCTCCTTCGAACCGATCGCCGACTCGTACCAGACCCAGTACGTCCCGGGTCAACTCGACGAGTGGTCGGCCCACCACTTCACGGTCGCCGCTGGCGGGGAGATCGTCGCCAACGACAGTGTGCTGCCGATCGGCAGTCTTTCCGGCCGCTTCACCACCGAGACCGGCGCTGCGGCCAGCGGGGTGGGCACCACGGTATCCACCCTCAACTGGGGTGTGGGGGCACACGCAACTACCGATGTAAACGGCGAGTTCAGCGTGCCCGCCATTCTCGCCGGAAGCTACCGGGTCACCTTCGAGCAGGGCGAACGCCGGCAGTACTACCAGGGGAAGCTGGAGTTCCACGAGGCGACCACGGTCAACGTGGTTGGGGGTCAGCAGACCCGGATCACCGACAGTTGGTTGCCCACCGGCTCGGTGCGGGTCACCGCCGTCGACGCGGTCAGCGGGTCGGTCATCCCGTCCTTCTGCGTCGAGGACGTGTGCAGCAACGGCACCGGGCATGCCACCGTCACCGGCCTGCCGCAGGGCACCCACTACCTGCACGTCTCCGCCGACGATCAGATTCATTTCAACACGGGTTACGAGGGAGTCCCGGCCGAGGTCAAGGGCGGCACGACCGTCGACCTGACCGTCAGGCTCCGGCCAGGCGCGGCGATCACCACGACCGTCACCGACCGGATCACCGGTGCCGGCGTCGCCGATGTCTGCCTCAACGCGTTCCTGCCCAAGCAGGTCCGGCTGGCGGATGGATACGGTTACTGCAGTGACAGCACGGGCCGGATCACCATCGGCCCGTTGGAACCGGGGATGTACCGCCTCTTCGCAGATCCGCAGTCGGACATCTACGGCCGACAGTGGGTCGGCGCCACCGGTGGGACCGGCGACGAGCGGCAGGCCGCACTGGTCGCCACCCAGGCCGGTCGGATCGCCACCGGACCCTCCGTCAAGCTGGACAAGGCCGGCACGATTGTCGGTCAGGTGACCGACGCGACGACCGGCCAGCCGATTTTGAACGCCAGCATCGGCTTGTTCACCGCGCACCCCGGTTCTGGCAGAAGGGACCAGTTGACTGATGCTCAGGGCAACTACCAAATGTCTCGGCTCGGTCCGTACGAGTGGCCGCTGATTTTCGGTCGGCAGGGCTACGCCCCCCACTGGTCCGGCGGAACCGGCAGTCGCTACGCGGCGACGACGGTCAAGGTGACCGCAGGTGGCACCGCCATCCACAACACGGCTCTCACCAAGGGCACTCAGGTGACCGGGACGGTGACTAGTCAGTCCGGCACGAATGCCGACGGTAACTTCGTGATCGCCCACAACGCGGACACCGGGGACGTCACCGGCGGCGACTGGATCGACAACGGGGTGTTCAACATGTCGGTGGTCCCCGGTCAGTCGGCGTACTTCACCTACAACGCGAGGTTCGGGGAGGGGCAGTACTACCAGGGCCAGTACCCGCTGCCGCCGACCACCCGGGGCCGTCCGGGCGGGCCGGCGCTGGCCACTCCGGGGATCGCCGTACCTGCGGTCGGTTCTCTGACCGTGGACATCGTGGTCAACACCAACTGATCGTCCCTGCGGTGGGGTCGGACACCATCCGACCCCACCGTTCACACCATCGCTGAGGACAGCATGACCATCCCGATCCTGCGCCGGGCGGCACTGGTCGCCGCCCTGGTCGCCGCCGCCGTCGTACCCGGTGTGCCCGCGTACGCCGCCGGAACCGGCGCCATCGCCGGCACGGTGACCACCAGCAGCGGCGCAGCCGCGCCCGACGTGGCCGTACAGATCTACCACTACGACAACGGCGACACCGAGGCCGTCGGCTGGACCCAGCAGCGGCAGTTCGTCCCCGGCAAACTGACCTACGAGGCCGTCGGTGTGTTCGACCTCCAGGCCGGCGGCCAGCTCACCGCTGACGACACGGTGCTGCCGACCGGCACCCTGGCCGGGCGGCTCACCACGGCCACCGGCACCGCGTCGGTGGGTGCGGCCGTGACCGCCACCCCGGTCGACGGGCACGACTTCGTGACGGTGCTGACCAACGCGAACGGCGAGTTCAGCCTGCCGCTCTTCGCCACCGGCTACGTGGTCTCCTTCTACCAGGACCGGCTGACCCAGTACTACCCGGGCAAAACAAACCACGCCGACGCCACCGAGGTCCGGGTCCTGGCCGGGCAGACCACCCGGATCACCGACAGCTGGCTGGGTACCGGCTCGGTACGGATCACCGGTGTCGACGCGGTCAGCGGCGCCCCGGTCGCGGACTTCTGCGCCGAGGGTGTGTGCAGCAACAGCACCGGGAAGGTCACGGTCATCGGGCAGCTCACCGGCAGTCAGCGGCTGAACGCCAACCCGGCGGACGTGCTGCACTTCGACACCGACGTGGACGTCCAGGTCCGGGCGGACCAGACGGTCGACGTGACGGCCCGGTTCGCGCCGGGGGCTGCGATCAGCACCCGGATCGTCGACCGGGCCACCGGCAATCCGGTGGCCGGCGTCTGCCTCGATGCCTTCCTACCGAAGCAGGTACGGATCCACGCCGCTGCCGCATACTGCAGCAATGCCGAGGGCCGGGTCACGGCCGGACCGCTGGTCCCTGGCCTGTACCGGCTGTTCGCCACCCCGACATCAGCCACCCACGGTAAGCAGTGGGTCGGTGCCGCCGGCGGTACCGGCGACGAACGGCAGGCTGCGACGGTGGCCGCGGTCGCCGGTCGGATCTCCACGGCTCCGCAGGTCGTGCTCGACCCGGCCGGCTCGATCGTCGGCCGGGTCACCGATGCCGCAACCGGCCAGCCGCTCGCGGGCGTCCGACCCGGCCTGGTCGGCCCGCAGTTCGGCCAGGGCGACCGTGATCCGGTGACCGATCCCCAGGGCAACTACCGGTTGGATCGCCTCGGCCCGTACGAGTGGCCGGTGGTGTTCAGCCGGGAGGATATGGCGACAACCTGGTCGGGTGGCACGGGAGACCGGTACGCCGCGACGAAGGTGAAGGTGCCCCCGGGGGCCAGCACCAGCTACCTCTTTGCGCTGACACGTGGCACGGAGGTCAAGGGCACCCTGAAGAACGCCGCAGGCGTCTCCGCCGCCGGCGGTTATCTGGCGGCGCACAACGCGGTCACCGGTGACATCGTCGGTGTCTCCGTCTTCAGCGATGGGGGCTACTACAGCATGCGACTGGTCGCCGGCCAGTCGGTGTACTTCACCTACAACACGGACTTCGACGGCCGGGCCAGCCGAGGACAGTACCCAGAACCGGCCACCGTACGCTCCACCCGGCCGGGCGGGCCGACCCTGGCCACCGCCGGTTTCCCGGTGCCGTCGAGCGGGCCGCTGACGATCGACATCACCGTCCGGACGGGCTGACCGGGCACGTCTCCCGGAGCGGGGTCGGTGGCACTGTCCACCGGCCCCGCTTCTGTCATCCACCGACATCACCTCGCTATCCACAGGATCCACCAGTTATCCACAGGTTGTGCACATCCGGTGGACAGATATCCACAGCCCCTGTGCAGAACGGTCGTACTTGACAATCGCCGCTGGTCGGTGAGACTCCCTCAGGTGGCCGACCCCACCGATCGCCCGTCCAGCCCGGCGTCCCCGGCCGCCCGGCGGACCCGGGTCGTGCTGGCCGAGGCGGCCCGGTCCGGGACCGGGCCGAGTCGGACCCGCACCGAGCTGGCCCAGCAGACCCGGGTCGGTGAGGCCCTCGTCCGGGGCCTGGTCCGGGCCCAGCTCGCGCTGGCGCTGCGGCTCTCCCTGGTGGTGCTGATCGGGCTCGGCGGGCTGCCACTGCTCTTCGCGGTCGCCCCGGCGGTGGGCCGGGCCCGGCTGCTCGGGATACCGCTGCCCTGGCTGCTGCTCGGCGTGGTGTCCTTCCCCTTCCTGGTCGCCGTCGGCTGGGCGTACGTGCACCTGGCCGAGCGCAACGAGCAGGACTTCACCGACCTGGTCGAACGGCCGGAGCGCTGAGGTGGCCAACCAGTTCGTGGTGCCGGCGCTGGTGGCGGTCACCCTGGTCACCGTCGCGATCGGCTTCTACGGGTTGAAGCTGGCCCGTACCACGTCGGACTTCCTGGTGGCGTCGCGCGCGGTCAGCCCGACCTGGAACGCGGCGGCGATCGGCGGTGAGTACCTCTCCGCGGCGTCCTTCCTCGGCATCGCCGGCCTGATCCTCAAGTACGGCGTGGACGTGCTCTGGTACCCGGTCGGTTTCGCCGCCGGGTACCTCGCGCTGCTGCTCTTCGTCGCCGCCCCGCTGCGCCGCTCCGGCGCGTTCACCCTGCCCGACTTCTGCGAGCTGCGGCTCGGCTCGCGCCGGCTGCGCAAGCTCGCCACCGGGTTCGTGGTCTTCATCGGCTGGCTCTACCTGGTGCCGCAGTTGCAGGGCGCCGGGCTCACCCTGACCACGGTCACCGGGGCGCCGTACGAACTCGGGGCGCTGCTGGTGGGGGTGGTGGTGACGGCGAACGTGGCGCTGGGCGGAATGCGGGCGGTCACCTTCGTCCAGGCGTTCCAGTACTGGCTGAAACTGACCGCGCTGGCCGTACCCGCGATCTTCCTGATCCTGCACTGGCAGGCCGACGGTCGCCCGGCGGTGACCCCGCCCGACGGGCCGACGTTCCGGACCGCGACCACCGTGGTGGTCGAGCAGCCGGCGACCCTCACCCTGGCCGACGGTGCGGTGATCGAGGTACGCCCCGGCGACTCCCTCGCCTTCGACGCCGGTGATCCGGTACCGGAGGTGGCTGGCCTGCCCGGCCCGGACGGACTCGACTGGCTGCTGCCGGACACGGCCGGGGACGGCGACCGGGGGCTCTTCGCCACCTACTCGCTGATCCTGGCGACGTTTTTGGGCACCATGGGGCTCCCGCACGTCCTCGTCCGCTTCTACACCAACCCGGACGGCGGCGCGGCCCGCCGGACCACCCTGGTCGTGCTCGCCATGGTCGGCGCCTTCTACCTGCTGCCCACCCTGTACGGCGTCCTCGGCCGGATCTACACCCCGCAACTGCTGGTCACCGGGCAGACCGACGCGGTGGTGGTGCTGCTGCCCGGGGCCGTACTGGGTGACGGCACGCTCAGCCGGCTGCTCTCCGCGCTGGTCGCCGCCGGGGCGTTCGCGGCGTTCCTCTCCACCTCCTCCGGGTTGCTGACCAGCGTGGCCGGGGTGATCTCCACGGACGTGCTCGGGCGCGGCTCGGTACGCGGATTCCGGCTGGCCACGCTCTTCGCCGGGCTGGCACCCGTGCTGCTCTCCGTCAACGTCAGTGACCTGGACGTCTCCCAGGTGGTCGGGCTGGCATTCGCGGTCGCCGCGTCGAGTTTCTGCCCGCTGCTGGTGCTCGGCATCTGGTGGCGAGGGCTGACCGACCTGGGTGCCGCCGCCGGCATCCTCGCCGGTGGCGGGGCGGCGGTCGGCGCGGTCCTGCTCACCGTGCTCGGGCTGCCGCTGCACGGCTGGCCGGCCACCCTGACCGCCCAACCGGCGGCGTGGACGGTGCCGTTGGCGTTCACCGTGATGGTGCTGGTGTCGGTGGCGTCACGCCACCGGGCGCCGGCCGATGTCGGCGCCACCATGCTGCGCCTGCACGCCCCGGAGGCGCTGCGGCTCTGAGCAGGTAGGCCCGGCCCACCCCGCCGGTGTGCCCCGCGCCCGGATGGGAAGTCAGCAGGCCACAGCGGCAGGAGCGAGGTGACGGAGTTGGCAGCAGAACGGAGACCGGTCGGTACCGAGGGCCCTCAGTCCGTCGGCCCGTGGGGCACCACCGGCGAAATCGACCGGGACCCCCCGTGGGGGGCCGGCGAGGACTCGCCGATGGACGAGGGCAGCGAGGAGACCGCGGTTCCCCCGGGACGACGCGGTGACCGGCGGGCCGGTGCGCGGACCACGATCGCCGACCGGCACGGGTTCGGCCCGGTGGAGCCCACCCGGACCCCCGAGGCCGGACCGGGCGCACCACCCGACCCGGCGCCCTCTCGGCGGACCTTCCCGGACGACCGGGCCGAGGGTGACCTGGCGGACAACGCGCTGGAGGAGCAGACCGGCATGCATCCGGAGGGCCGCCCACCGGCGCGGTAATCTCTCCTGCTCAGGGAGGACGGCAGCTCCTTCCGGCGCCCGAGCCAGGTGCTGCGCAGGGCGGCTACCGTCGGAGCATGACTGGTGCGGAACATCCCGCCCTCGCACTGCGCGGGCTGGTGAAGCAGTTCGACGGCAAGGTGGCCGTGGCCGGCGTCGACCTCGACGTGCCGGCCGGCTCGTTCTTCGGCCTGCTCGGCCCGAACGGTGCCGGGAAGACGACCACGCTCTCCATGGCCGTCGGCCTGCTGCGCCCTGACGCGGGTGGCACGTGGGTGCTCGGCCATGACGTCTGGGTCGACCCGGTGCAGGCGAAGCGCCTGCTCGGGGTGATGCCCGACGGGGTACGCCTCTTCGACCGGCTCACCGGGGCCGAGTTGCTCGCCTACCACGGCCTGCTGCGGGGGATGGACCCGGCCGTGGTGGACCAGCGGGCCGCCGAACTGCTCGACGTGCTCGCCCTCGCCGATGCCGGCCGCACCATGGTGGTCGACTACTCGGCCGGCATGAAGAAGAAGATCGGCCTGGCCTGCGCCCTGCTGCACGGGCCGCGCCTGCTGGTCCTGGACGAGCCGTTCGAGGCGGTCGACCCGGTCTCCGCCGCGCTGATCCGCGACATCCTGCACCGGTACGTGGGCGGGGGCGGCACCGTGGTCTTCTCCAGCCATGTCATGGAGGTGGTGGAGCGGCTCTGCACCCACGTGGCGATCCTGGCCGAGGGAACCATCAAGCGGGTCGGCACGCTCACCGACGTACGCGGCGACCGGTCCCTGGAGGAGGTCTTCGTCGAGGTGGTCGGTGGCCGCACCGCGACCGGTGAGGAGTTGGCGTGGCTGTCGAGGTGACACCGCTGGCCGGGTCGACCGGGCCGGTCGGCTCCGTGCCGCCGGTCGGTTCGACGGAGCCGGTCGGGTCGACGGAGCCGGTCGGCTCGACGGAGCCGGTGCGCCGGGTCGGCGCCGGCCTGTTCGTCCGGCTCAAGCTGCGGGTGATGCGTAACAACTTCCGTGGCCAGGGCTGGCGGATCGCGCTCTACGTCGTCGGCGCGCTGTTCGCCCTCTGGTTCGCGGCCACCGGGTTCTTCCTGCTCGCCGCGCCCGGGCTGGCGGACGGGTCCCAGTTCGCGGTTCCCGCCGCCGCCTTCGGCGGCGGGTTGCTGGTCCTCGGTTGGACGCTGCTGCCACTGGTGCTGTTCGGGGTGGACGAGACCCTCGACCCGGCCAGGTTCGCCCTGCTGCCGTTGACCCGCCGGACCCTGGTCACCGGCATGTTCGCCGCCGCGTTGGTCGGTATCCCGGCGATGGCCGCGCTGATCGCCACCAGCGGTCTGGTGGTGACCGCCTGGTCGCTCGGCGGCTGGTCGGCGGGTCTGGTCACGGTGGTCGGGGTGGTCGCCGGCCTGCTCCTCTGCGTCGCCGCCAGTCGGGCGGTAACCAGCGCGTTCGCCACCATGCTCCGGTCCCGCCGGGTCCGGGACCTGGCGGCGATCCTGCTGGCGGTGCTCGCGGCCCTGCTCGGGCCGCTCCAGATCGCCGTGCTGGTCGCCGTCGAACGGGCGGACTGGGACCAACTGGCCGGGGTGGCCGAGGTGATCGGCTGGACCCCGTTCGGGGCCGCCTACACCGCCGGCATCGATGTGGCGCAGGGCCGGGCCTGGGCCGCGCCGGTCAAGCTGTTGATCACCGTACTGACCATCGGGGCGCTGCTGCTGTGGTGGTCACGGTCACTGGAGTCGGCCATGGTGGGGGCCGCGAGCGGCGGCTCCGCATCGAAGCGCCGGCAGGTCACGGGTACGCCGGTCGCGCAGCTCTTCCCCTGGGCCGCCGGTTGGGTGCGCCGGGACAGGTTCGGCGCACTGGTGGCCCGGGAGGCCCGGTACTGGTGGCGGGACGCCCGGCGGCGGGCCAACCTGATCACCATCGCCGTGGTCGGCGTCTTCGTACCGGTGATGGTGAACGTCGGCAGCCAGGGACTGGTCAGCGGGGAGCAGGGCTTCACGGTCTCCCCGACCACGGTCGCCCTCTCCATGGTGTTCGTGGGGGTGCTCGCCTCGGTGACCCTGGCCAACCAGTTCGGTTTCGATGGCAGCGCGTACGCCGCGAACGTGATCGCCGGGGTACCCGGACGGCTGGAGCTGCGGGCCCGGGCCGTCGCGTTCTCCCTCTACGTGGTGCCGCTGCTGGTGACGATCAGCGTGATAGTCGCGGTGGTGCTGCGGGAACCGGCCTGGATCGGCGTGATGGCGGGGTCCCTCTTCGCCGCGTACGGCGCCGGGCTGGCGATCAACGTGTTCGTCTCGATCCTCGGGGCGTACGCGCTGCCGGAGACGAGCAACCCGTTCGCGGTGAACAGCGGAGCCGGGGTGACGAAGGGTCTGCTGACCCTGGTGTCGATGGTCGCCTCGGTGGCCGTCACCATGCCGATGGTGGTGGCGACCGCCCTGCTCGGCGGGGTCTGGTACTGGCTGGCCCTGCCGGTGGGTCTGGCGTACGGCGTCGGGGCGGCCCTGCTCGGCACGTACCTCGCCGGGGACGTGCTGGACCGGCGGATGCCGGAGCTGCTCACCGCCGTGACACCACGCCGCTGACCGGCCGACCTGGCGCCGCTGACCGGCGGACCTGGCACCGCTGACCGGCGGACCTGGCGCCGCTGACCGGCGGACCTGGCGCCGCTGACCGGCGGACCTGGCGCCGCTGACCGGCGGACCTGGCGCCGCTGACCGGCGGACCTGGCGCCGCTGACCGGCGGACCTGGCGCCGCTGACCGGCGGACCTGGCGTTCGGGTGTCCGGCGGACCTGGCTTTTGCGTGTGGTCGGCGACCTCTCGGCGTCGGCGTACTGGGGACCGGACCACACCGGCCGGTATCCGGAGCCGGCCGGCAAGGAGCGAAACAACCTGCTGACCCGGAAGATCATCGTCAGCGGGTGACCCGGCACGGCACACCACATTCCGTTCATGGAGTCCGCCGCTCCGGCCACCGGGGCGGCGGCACAATGTTTCACGTGAATCCAGAACCGGGCGCGGAGATCCACCACACCGATCCGTTCGCCACCCCGGTCGGTGAACGCTCCCCGGTACGCCGGCTGCGGGGCCGACTGGCTGCGACGGTGACCCTCTGGACCGCGCCGGGCCCGGCCGGGCTGACCGTCTCCTCCACCCTGGTCGCCGAGGGGGAACCGGACCGGCTGCTCGGCCTGGTCGACGAGGAGTCGGACCTGTGGGCTGCGGCTTCGGCCGCCGGCCGGTTCGCGGTGGCCGTGCTCGGCCCGCCGCACCGGCAGCTCGCCGACCGGTTCGCCGGACTCTTCCCCGCCCCGGGCGGGCTCTTCGCCGCCGGCGAGTGGATCCCGACCGACTACGGACCGGTACCGGCCGACGCCGGGGGTTGGGTGGGGTGCCGGCTCGACGGGGCCCGGGAGTACGGCTGGGCGCTGCTCGTGGAGGCGACCATCGAGACCGTCGCCCTCGCCGAGGAGGGGACGCCACTGCTGCACCACCGGGGCCGGTACCGCCAACTGGGCGACTGAACGGTACCGCTCACCGGAGTGACACAGGTCACTCGGCGCAGCAGTCGTGCCGTTCGGCGCACCCGCCGACCCGGCCGCCCGACGGTCTTTCGGGGGCGTCGCCGCAGTCCCTACCGTGCGCGAAACTCCCCACACCTGTTGAAGGTGGTGATTCACGCATGTCTACGGATACCCCGGCATCAGCAGCGGGCACGTCCAACCGGTACGTCGCCGTCCAGGAGTCGGCAGAATTCGCCGGACTACGGAAGACCCTGCGCGGCTTCATCTTCCCGATGACCGTGGCGTTCTTCCTCTGGTACGCGCTGTACGTGATCCTCTCGGCGTACGCGCGGGACTTCATGGGCACCCGGCTGTTCGGCAGCAACATCAACGTCGCCCTGGTCTTCGGGCTGCTCCAGTTCGTCTCCACCTTCCTGATCGCCTGGCTCTACGCCCGGTACGCCAACCGGCGGATCGACCCGGTCGCCGACCGGATCCGCGCCGAGGTCGGGGAGGTGAACCATGAACACGGTCCTCGCGGCTGAGGCCACCAACAGCACCGCCCGTACCCTGACCATCACGCTCTTCGTGGTGCTGGTGGCGGTGACCCTGGTCATCACCATCTGGGCGAGCCGGCAGACCCGGACGGCCACCGACTTCTACGCCGGTGGTCGGTCCTTCTCCGGCTTCCAGAACGGCATGGCGATCGGCGGCGACTACATGTCGGCCGCCTCGTTCCTCGGCATCGCCGGGATCATCGCCCTCTACGGGTACGACGGCTTCCTGTACTCGATCGGCTTCCTGGTGGCCTGGCTGGTCGCGCTGCTGCTGGTGGCGGAGCTGCTGCGCAACTCCGGCCGGTACACGATGGCGGACGTGCTGGCGTTCCGGATGCGGCAACGGCCGGTCCGGACTGCGGCGGCGGTCTCCACCATCACCGTGTCGATCTTCTACCTGCTGGCCCAGATGGTCGGCGCGGGCGCGCTGGTCGCCCTACTGCTCGGCATCCGGCCCGGGACGACCTTCCTGGGCATGGACGCGGACACCGCGAAGGTCGCCACCATCATCCTGGTCGGCGCCCTGATGATCATCTACGTCACGGTCGGCGGGATGAAGGGCACCACCTACGTGCAGATCGTCAAGGCCGTGCTGCTGATGGGCGGCACGCTGGTGATGACGCTGCTGGTCCTGGCGAAGTACAAGTTCAACCTGTCCTCGCTGCTCGGCGACGCCGCCGCCTCGTCCGGCAAGGGCAGCGCCTTCCTCGAGCCAGGGCTACGGTACGGCGTGGAGGTGGCCGGCAACGCCACCCAGACCTTCTACAACAAGGTCGACCTGCTCTCGCTCGGCATCGCGCTGGTCCTCGGCACCGCCGGCCTGCCGCACATCCTGATCCGGTTCTACACGGTGCCGACGGCGAAGGCGGCCCGCAAGAGCGTGCTCTGGGCGATCGGCATCATCGGCACCTTCTACCTGTTCACCCTGGCACTCGGCTTCGGTGCGGCGGCCCTGGTCGGGCGGGAGGCGATCACCGCGCAGGACAAGGCCGGCAACACGGCGGCACCACAGCTCGCCCAGGCACTCGGGGTGGACTTCCTCGGCGGTGAGGTGGGCGGTGCCGCGATGCTGGCGATCATCGCGGCGGTCGCGTTCGCCACCATCCTCGCCGTGGTGGCCGGGCTGACCCTGGCCTCGTCCTCCAGCCTCGCGCACGACTTCTACGCGAACGTGATCAAGAACGGGCAGGCGTCGGAGCGGCAGGAGGTGAACGTCGCCCGGATCTCCGCCTTCGTCATCGGTGCGGTCTCCATCCTGCTGTCGATCTTCGCGCAGAGCCTGAACGTGGCGTTCCTGGTCGCGCTGGCCTTCGCGGTCGCCGCCTCCGGCAACCTGCCGGCGATCCTGTACAGCCTGTTCTGGAAGCGGTTCAACACCTCCGGCGCGGTCTGGGCGATCTACGGCGGTCTGCTCGCGGCCGTGGTGCTGGTGTTCTTCTCACCGGTGGTCTCCGGGGCGCCGACCTCGATGTTCCCGGACTCCGACTGGCAGTGGTTCCCGCTGTCCAACCCGGGCATCATCTCGATCCCGTTCGGGTTCCTCTGCGGCTTCGTCGGCACCCTCCTCTCCAAGGAGAACGACGCCGAGAAGTACGCCGAACTGGAGGTCCGCGCCCTCACCGGCGCCGGCGCCCACTGAACCGTAAGGAAGGGCCCCTTCTTATCGCATTCGGTATAGGAAGGGGCCCTTCCTAACACCCGTGACCGGTGGGCGGTTCCCCATCGCGGTTCTGGGTAGGCTGACGGGCATGAAGGTTGCCCCTCGTTTCGGATCAGGTCACCGCGTTCTCGTCTCCGGTGGGGCCGGCTTCGTGCCGTCACACCTGGTGGACTCGCTGATCGAGCGGGGCTGCACCGTCGTCGCCGTGGACAACTTCGTCACCGGTACCAAGGAGAATGTCGCCCACCTGGCCGACAACCCCCGGTTCACGCTGGTCGAGGCCGACATCTCCGAGGGCCTGCCGGACCACCACCCGGCGGTCGCCGAGCGGTTCGACGCGATCCTGCACATGGCCTCGCCGGCCAGCCCCACCGACTTCGCCACCCTGCCGGTCGAGATCCTGCGGGTCGGCTCGGTGGCCACCCTGCACCTGCTCGACCGGGCGGTGGCCGACGGTGCCCGCTTCCTGATGGCATCCACCTCCGAGGCGTACGGCGACCCGCTGGAGCACCCGCAGCGCGAGACGTACTGGGGCAACGTGAACCCGATCGGCGTCCGGAGCGTCTACGACGAGGCCAAGCGGTTCGCCGAGGCGTCGACCATGGCCTACCACCGGTACCGCGGGCTGGACGCCGCGATCGTGCGGATCTTCAACACGTACGGGCCGAGGATGCGGCCGGACGACGGCCGGGCCATCCCGACCTTCATCAACCAGGCCCTGCGGGGCGAGCCGATCACCGTGCACGGCACCGGCGCGCAGACCCGGTCGATCTGCTACGTCGACGACCTGGTACGCGGCATCCTGCTCCTGCTCGACTCCACCGAGACCGGCCCGGTCAACTGTGGCACCGAGCACGAACTCTCCATGCGGGAACTGGCGGAGCTGATCGTGTCACTCGCCGGCAGCGACTCCGAGGTGAGCTACATCACCCGGACCGCCGACGACCCGGAGAAGCGCCGTCCGGACCTGACCCTGGCCCGCGAGCGCCTCGGGTACGCCCCGCAGGTCGCCCCGGAGGACGGGCTCCGCCGGACGATCGAGCACTTCCGCCAGCGACTGGGGTGACATCGCGCCTGCCGCTGCCAGCCGCCGCGCCACGCGACGACACTCCCGCTACAACCCCGGCCGACACTCCCGCTGCGACCCGGGCCGACGGTGGCCGAGCCTACGTACCCTGAGTTACATGTCAGCGACCACGCCTGCCGGTTCCCCGCTCCCGGACGGCCCGCGCCGTCCGGTGGGTACCTCTGCCGGACGCGCCTCCGTACCGGGGAGCCGGCCGCCGGCCGAGGGCCGGCTCCCCGGCCGTGACCCGCACCCCTCCGCACCGGCTCCGGGCGGCGGCCGGGGTCCGGGCGGTCCCACCAGTCCGGGCGGCCCCGGTGGCCCGGGCGGGCCGGCCGGCCGAGGCGGTCCCCGCCCGC
This sequence comes from Micromonospora sp. CPCC 206060, assembly GCF_036906895.1. Taxonomy (NCBI): domain Bacteria; kingdom Bacillati; phylum Actinomycetota; class Actinomycetes; order Micromonosporales; family Micromonosporaceae; genus Micromonospora; species Micromonospora sp. CPCC 206060. The sequence goes on along the minus strand of NZ_JBAKHU010000004.1, from coordinate 199,687 downwards.
GCTGGGGCCGGATCGGGCTGGTGGCGGGTGTCGCCGTGCTGGTCCTCGCCCTGCTGGGTGGCGCCGGTGCCTGGTTCTACGCCCGGGGTCTCAACGACGACCTGGCCCGGACGGATCCGTTCTCACAGATCACCGGTGGGCGGCCGGCGAAGCAGGTGGAGGGCGCGCTCAACATCCTGCTGGTGGGTACCGACTCACGAGACCCGGACGCCCCGCTGGACAAGGAGAGCCAGTGGCGGGCCGACACGATCATCGTGATGCACATCCCCTCCGACCATAAGTCGGCCTATCTGGTCTCCATCCCCCGTGACCTCTACGTACCCATTCCGGACGGGCCCCAGGCCGAGTGCGGTTCCGGGCAGCGGGCGAAGATCAACGCCGCGTTCGCGTTCGGTGGGCTGCCGCTCGCGGTCCGCACCGTCGAGTGCTTCACCGACGTACGGCTGGACCACGTGATGGCGATCGACTTCGCCGGCTTCAAGGAGGTCACCGACGCCCTCGGCGGTGTCGACCTCACCGTCGAGCGGACCATCACCTCGATCCACCCGCCGCGCCGCAAGTTCACCAAGGGCGTCAACCACATGAACGGCGCCGAGGCGCTGGACTGGATCCGTCAACGAAAGCAGTTCCCGGACGGGGACTTTGCCCGGATGCGGCACCAGCAGGAGTTCCTCCGCGCCCTGATGGACAAGGCGGCCAGCGGCGGCACGCTCACCAATCCCGCGAAGCTGAACTCGTTCCTGAAGGCGACCACCGATGCGATCACCGTGGACCAGGGGTTCTCGCTGGTCGACATGGCGCTCCAGTTCCGGCACCTGCGGGGGGAGAACCTGATCTTCGTGACCAGCCCGCACAACGGCAGCGACATGATCAATGGCGAGTCGGTGGTGGTCTCCGACCGGGCGAAGGCGTTGGCGATGTACCAGGCGATCGCGGCGGACAAGATGACCGACTGGGTTCGCGCCAACCCGCCGGCCGGCCAGTAGCACCCGGCGGGTCAACCCTTGATCCGTCACCGGCCCCCGGCGGGCAATACCTGCCGGGGGCCGGTGACGTACCGAAGCTGATTCATCCGGTCGGGTGCAATGCCCCCCACCGATCGGCCAGAAATTTCTTCCACCATTTTGGCCGGAGACCGGCAACGATCGGCGCAGATGAGAGCGACCGGCAATAGGGCGGTGGAGGCGAGGCGGGTTCTGGCCGAGGGTGGCAAGGCGGAGGAGGAGGTCATGCCGGTGTTGCATGGCCGACGACGACAACGCCGCCAGCCGACGTGCCAGGGCGCGCCGCAGCTCCGCCAGTCCTATTGCCGGTCGCTCTATGAGAAACTGTCCACAGAATGGCGGGCACATGAACTCGCCAGGACCGGTTCCGATCCGTACAGTGGGCAAGCCCCCTGACTGTGCGAGCTGGAGCAGGCATGCCGGTTGACACCCGCCGTCGTCCCCCGTCGATGGATCCCGGCACCCCTGCACGGGCTGCCTCTGCGATACACCCGCCGACCGGCGCCGGGGGCCGCGCCGGAGGTGCCGGCAAGGGCGGACGATCCCGACGCCGGGACCCGCTCTGGGCCCGACTGATGGTGATCGTCGGCGTGGTGCTGATGATGACCAGCGGGGTGGCCATTGTCGGCAGCAAGGCGTTGATCAGCCAGGCCACCGGGGACATCGAGCAGACCAACCTGCTCGGCGACGCCGGAAAGTCCGACGCCGAGGGCGGCAAGGACCTCAACGGCCCGATCGACCTGCTGCTGCTCGGTGTCGACGCCCGGGCCCGGCTGGCCGCCGACGACGTGCGGGCGGACACCATCATCATCCTGCACATCCCGGCCACCCACGACCAGGCGTACCTGATCTCCATCCCCCGGGACACCGAGGCGCACATCCCCGCCTTCAAGAAGACCGGCTACCACGGGGGCGTCGACAAGATCAATGCCGCGTTCCAGGCCGGCGCCCGCAACGGCGGCGGCTGGGAGGGCGGCGCCCAGCTCATGGCGCAGACCATCAAGAAGATGACCGGGGTCAGCTTCGACGGCGCGGCGATCATCAACTTCGGCGGCTTCAAGAAGATCATCGACGCGCTCGGCAGCGTACGGATCTGCGTGGCGCAGGAGACCAAGTCGATGCACATGGTGATGGTCGACGGCAAGCCGATGTGGAACGCGGACGCCAAGAAGACCGGCAAGAAGATGACCCCGGTGGTGCACAAGACGGGCTGCCGGGAGATGAAGGGCTGGGAGGCTCTCGACTACTCCCGGCAGCGCAAGGAGCTCAAGAACGGCGACTACGACCGGCAGCAGAACCAGCAGCAGCTGATCAAGGCGATGGCCAAGAAGGCCACCGAGGGTGGCGTCAACGTGGTCAAGCTCAACCGGCTGATCAAGGCGGCCGGTGAGGCGCTGGTGCTGGACACCGGCGGCGTGCCGATCGCCGACTTCGTCTTCACCATGCGCGGCGTCACCGGCAACGAACTGACCCTGCTCCGCACCAACGGCGGCACCTTCGCCACCGGCGGCTCGGGCCGGGAGGTGCTGAACGAACAGAGCCTGGAGATGTTCCGCGCGGTCAAGGAGGACCGGCTCGCCGAGTTCGTCTACGCCAACCCGGAGGTACTGTCCGACCGCAAGTAGCGGCGCCGGGCATTTCACGAATCACCATCGGGCCGACGAACCGGACCGTAGCCTGACGTGAGCAGGTATCACGTACCAGGCTTCGGGAGGATGTCACGGCCAGGTTCCGACGAGCGACGTCGACGCGTACCGGATCGGGTGCGGACCGCCGACGGACCCCGCGCTGGGCGCGCGGCCTGCTCGCGCTCGGCGTCGCGCTGGTCCTGCTCGCCGGGCTCGGCGTGGTCGGCCTGCGGATGCTCTCCGACCGGTACGACCGCACGGTCGCCCGGGAACTGCTGCTCGACCCGGCCGCCCGACAGGACCGCACCGATGTCTCCGGTCCGCTGACCTACCTGCTCATCGGCTCCGACCGACGGCCGAACAGCAACAGCCCGGAGACCCGGGCGGACACCATCCTGATCGTGCACCTGCCGGCCGGACTGGGCCGGGCGTACCTCATCTCGGTTCCCCGGGACCTGCTGGTCGGCATCCCCGCCGGAGCCGGCTACCCGGGTGGCAACGACAAGATCAATGCGGCGTACCAGCACGGTGGCGGCGGCGAGGGCGGTGCGCGGCTGCTCTCCGTCGCCCTGGCCCGGCTCACCGGCCTCCGCTTCGACGGTGCCGCCCTGATCGACTTCGCCGGAATCCGGAAGGTGGTCGACATCCTCGGCGGGGTACGCCTCTGCCCGGAGACCGAGGTGCGCTCGATCCACACCGGCCACGTCTTTCCCGCCGGCTGCCAGCACCTGACCGGAGCACAGGCCCTGGACCTCGTCCGGCAGCGGTACGACCTACCCAACGGCGACTACGACCGGCAGCGTCACCAGCAGCAACTGCTCCGGGCGATGCTGGACCGGGCCGCCGCGACCGACCTGCGGGGCGACCCGGTCAAGTTCGACCAGGTGCTCCGCGCGGTCGGCTCCTCACTGACCGTGGACACCAACGGGGTACCCCTGGACGACCTGATCCTCGCCCTCCGCGAGCTGGGCTCGGACGCCCTGCTCGGGGTGCAGGTCCCCTCCCACCCGCAGACCATCGACGAGGTTTCCTACGTCCTGCTCGACCAGGGCGCGAGCGGCCTGTTCGAGGCGGTCCGGGAGAACCGGGTCGAACAGTGGGCCCGGACCAACCAACGGTGGGTGAATCCGTCGTGACCGGGGTGGCCCTCTAGGCTTGGTAGCCGTGTTCGGACCAAGGGTGCCCTCCGTTCCTGCCTCCGCTGTCGGCGACGACGCCTACCTGCTCGACGTACGCGAGCCGGACGAGTGGACGGCCGGGCACGCGCCCGGCGCCCACCACCTGCCGATGATGGAGGTGCCAGCCCGGCTCGCCGAGATACCGACCGACACCGAGATCGCGGTGATCTGCCGCTCCGGCGGGCGGTCCGGCCAGGTGGTGGCCTACCTGATGCACAACGGCTGGGAGAACGTCCGCAACGTCGAGGGTGGGATGCACGCCTGGGCGACGGCCGGCCGGCCGGTGGTCACCGACGACGGCCGCCCCGCCCGGGTGCTCTAGGCGTCGGTCGGCCGTGGTGCACGCCCCCCTCGTGTTCGCCCACCGTGGTTCCTCCGCGGACCTGCCCGAGCACACCCTCGCCGCCTACCTGCGTGCCCTCAACGAGGGCGCCGACGGGCTGGAGTGCGACGTCCGGCTGACCCGGGACGGCCACCTGGTCTGCGTACACGACCGCCGGCTGGACCGGACCAGCAACGGCCGGGGTCGGGTCAGCGCCCGTACCCTGGCCGAACTGGAGGAACTGAACTTCGGCTCCTGGCACCCCGGTTGCCCGCCCGACGACGACCCGGACGCGCCGCTGGACGGTTCGCACACCCGGCTGCTCACCCTGGAACGGCTGCTCGACGCGGTCACCGCCGCCGGCCGGCCGGTCCGGCTGCTGATCGAGACCAAGCACCCCAGCCGGTACGGCTCGGCGGTGGAGCGGCGGTTGGTCGAACTGTTGCGCCGGTACGGGCTGGACGCCCCGGGGCCGGACGATCCGGTCCAGGTGACCGTGATGTCGTTCTCCCCGCTGGCGGTACGCCGGATCCAGGAACTCGCCCAGGACCTGCCCACGGTGCTGCTGCTGGAGGTGCTGCCCCGCTGGCTGTGGCTCGGGCGGCTGCCCTTCGGGGTACGGATCGCCGGTCCCGGGATCAACCTGGTCCGGTCCCGCCCACAGCTCGTACCGGCGCTGCGGGCGGCTGGCCACCGGGTCTACGTGTGGACGGTGAACGAGCCGGCCGATCTGGACCTGGTGCTCGAATCCGGGGTGGACGGGGTCATCACCGACCGGCCCGCGCTGGTCCTGCAACGGTTGGGTCGGTAGGGGTGCCAGGCCACGCCGGAACGTACCCGGCCGGTGCCGGGGTGTCCCCGACCGCGCCGAACGGGCAGACTCGGGACATGCCGGAGCGCCCCGACTATGCCGCTCTCCTCGCCGGGCACACCGTCGTCATCGAAATGATCAATTCCGGTGACGCGGGGCTTCCGGTCCTCACCCAGCTGCTCCACCTCACCCAACGGTCGATCGGCGCCGCCGGGACGGCGTTCGTCGAGTACGGCCCGGTTGGTGGGCGGATCATCGCGGCGACCGGGGCCACCCAGTGGGCGCTGGGCCGTCCGGTGCCGCTGGACGACCCGACCGCCGACTGTCTCTTCACCGGTCCCCGGGTCCAGTCGGTACGGGTGGGCGCCCTCAGCGGCGAGCTGGCCGCCGAACTCGACTGCCGGGGTCTCGGCCGGATGATCGTGGCCCGGGCCGAGATCGGCGGGGTGGTGGTGGGCAGTCTGCACGCCCTGCACCCGGGTAGCGACGATCCGGGCGGCCCGGAGCAGTTGACCGTGGTGGCGTACCTGGCGTCCTGCATCGCGCACATGTACGGCGACCAGAGCGGGCTACCGGTACACGGTGACGGGCCGGTCGTCGCGGCCCTCGCGGACGGACTCGCGATCGTCGACCGGGACGGTCAGGTCCGGCTCTGGAACCCGGCGGCGGCCAGGGTCACCGGCCGCCCGGCGGCCCAGGCGCTGAGCCGGCCACTGCCGTTCCCGATGCCCCCCTCCGGGCAGGTACTGGACCACCGGCTGCCGGACGGCCGGTGGATCCGGATCACCTCCGGCGAGCTACCCGCCCCGGGTGTGCACCGGGTGGTCACCTTCCGGGACATCACCGACCAGCAGCAGCGTGACCACGACCAGGACCTCTTCGTCGCGGTGACCAGCCACGAGCTGCGTACGCCGGTCACCGTGATCAAGGGGTACGCCGACACCCTCACCAACCACTGGGATTCGCTGGACGACGCCGACCGGCGCAAGGCGGCCCGGGTGATCGGGCAACGCGCCGACGAACTGGCCCGGCTGGTCGACCGGCTGCTCTCCTCGGCGGCGGAGAGCGGACCCATCGGCAGCGCACCGGCCCTCTTCGACCTCACCGCCGCCCTGCGGGCCGCAGTGGACGACCTTCCTGCGGATCTCCGGCACCGGTTGGCCCTCGGCCTGCCGGCGGATCTGCCCCGGGCGCTCGGTGACCGGCACAGCCTGGCCACCACCCTCACCGAGTTGGTCACCAACGCCGGTAAGTACTCCCCGGCCGGATCCGCCATCGAGATCAGCGCCGAGGCCGACGAACGGACGGTGGCGTTCCGGGTCAGCGACCGGGGCATCGGTGTCCGCCCTGAACACGTCGAGCGGGCGTTCGAACGGTTCTGGCAGGGGGAGTCGGGTGACCGGCGCCGCTACCCGGGCGCCGGCCTGGGGCTCTACCTAGTCCGGCGGATCGTCGAACGACAGAATGGCTGGGTATCCCTCCGCCCACGTCCCGGTGGCGGTACCGTCGCAGAGGTGCGACTACCACGCGGGTGAGCCCGTGGGGAGGGACGACGGTGGCTGCGACGTCGGGTGAGCGTTCGTGGTGCGTGGTGGTGCCCCACCACCCCCGGGGTGCCCGGCTGGCCCGGCACCGGCTCGCCGGCGAGCTGGCCGGGGTCGTGCCACCGGAGTTGCTGGCCGACCTGGTCGCCGTCCTCGCCGAACTGGTCGGCAATGCCATCCGGCACGCCGAGCCGCTGCCCGGCGCGGTGGTCCGGGTGGCGTGGCGGATAGGCCCCGCCGACGCCGGTCCGCTGGTGCGGATCAGGGTGACCGACGGGGGCGCTGCGGCGACACCCCGGATGCGGGCGGCCGGCCCCACCGCCGCCGATGGCCGTGGCCTGCACATCGTCGCCGCGCTCGCGGACCGGTGGGGCGTCGAACGGGACGGGTTGGGGCAGAGCGTCTGGGCGGAGTTCTCGGTGACCGCGCCGGGCAGGGTCGGTACGGAAACGGTCACCGCGCACCCGGTCGCCCCGGCAGTCGTCGCCCCGGACCCGACCGACCCGCGGATCGTCAAACCGGGACCGGTCGCTGCGGGACCGGTCGGCGCAGGAACGGTCGGCGCAGGAACGGTCGGCGCAGGAACGGTCGGCGCAGGAACGGGGGTGCCGCAGAGCGCTGTGCCTCCGGCACCTCAGCAACCGCACCTGGTGCCGGCGCCCTGAACGGGCCTCCGGACGCTTAGGCTGTCTCGCCGTGAGCAAGCGTCGAAAGAACACCCGGTCCGCCACCGACAGCGCGCCCCGGCGCGAGAAGGTGCGGGACATCTTCAATCCGCGACCGTTCGAGGGGCTGGCCGACGAGCCGGAGTGGATCGCCCTGCGCGAGCTGGTACCGGCCGCCTCGGCGCCGCTGCGCCTGAAGCCGGAACTGGTCGAGGAGTACGGCGACCGGCCGGTCACCCTGGCCACCGTGCTGCCGATGGCGGCCCCGGCGATGACCAAGCCGGACGGCCGGGTGCTGATCGGCCTGCAACGGCACGTCCAGTCCGGCGACGTCTCCCGTGACCTCGCCGAGGCGCTGCTCTGCGCGCTGCGGACCGAGCCCGGCCGGCAGGTCACGGTGCCGCCGCTGCCCGGCCCGGGGCCCCGCCTGACCGACGTGCTGGTCGACGGGCCGTTGGAGATCAGCATGCACGACGGTTTCGAGTTCTGGCTCGACCCGGGTGCGACCGACGACCCGTCCGTGCAGGCCTCCCTGGAGCGCGCCAACGCGGCGATCTACCCGACCGTACGGATGACCGGGGCCCGGGCTGCGTACTGGTGCCAGGTGCCGGAGAAGGCACACGTGCGCTGGGTGCTGCCGGACGACGAGGACGCCGCCCTCGACGCGCTGGCCCGGCTGAGTGTCGCCGGCACGCTGACCCTCGGCGAGGGTACGAAGTTCGCCGGCATGTTCCGGGCGCACGGCCGGCTCATCCCGGTCTGGGACCTGCCCGAGCAGACGCCGGCCGGGGAGTGGGAGGGGTCGGTGGCCGAGTTCGCCAAGCGGTACGCCGAGGCGCTGGCCGACCCGAGCGCCCTGGACGCGGCGGGCCGACGTGCCCGGCACGGCCTGCTCGGTCGGCAGCTCACCCTGCGCTGACAACCATAGGAGCATCCCGGCCGGCTGCCCGGGCCGCATCCCGGGTGGCCGGTGGCACCGCTCAGCCGGCGCCGGCCGGCGCCGGCCGGAGTGCTTCCCGCACCACCGGGCAGGACATGCAGCGGGGCCCGCCCCGACCGGAGCCGAGCTCCGATCCGGCGATCTCGATGACCTCGATGCCGGCGCGGGCCAACTGGGCGTTGGTCTCCACGTTGCGCTCGTAGCCGATGCAGAGCCGGGGTGCGATGGCCAGGGTGTTGTTGCCGTCGTCCCACTGCTCCCGTTCGGCGGTGACCGGGTCCAGCCCGGTGTCGATGACCCGGAGCACGTCGAGGTCCATCGCGTCGGCCGCCGCACGCAGGAACGGGGCCGGACCGTCCACCTGCGGCTCGCCGTCGGGTCCGGCGATCACGGTGTACGCCGACAGACTGCCGGCGATGTTGGGGTACATCAGCACGGCGTCGACGTCCACCATGGTGCAGACGGTGTCCAGGTGCATCGTCGCGCGTTCCTGGGCGATCGGCACGACCAGGATGGTGTGGGCCAGTCCGGCCACGAAGACCCGGCGGGCCAGGCGTTCCGCCCCGGCCGGTGTGGTCCGTTCGCCGACCCCGACCGCCACCACCCCGGGCGCGAGCAGCAGGACGTCACCGCCTTCGAGGTGCTCCAGCTCGGGCCGGTAGACCAGCTCCGTCCCGGAGAAGCGTGGGTGGTGCCGGTAGATGGCACCGGTGAGGGTGGTCTCCCGCCGCCGGGCGGGCATGGCGAGGCTGGTGACCCCGGCCCGGTCGCCGACCCAGAACGACGAGTCCCGGGTGAACAGCAGGTTGGGTAGCGGATCGATGACGAAGTCGTGCCGGTCCATCAGGGTGTAGACCAGCCCGCCGGGCCGGTCCCAGCTGGTGTGCAGTTCCTCGTGGGCCAGGCCGGCGATCAGTACGTCGGCCAGGGCTCCCGGGTCGAGGTACGCCAGGTGGTCGGCGACCCGGCGGCGCAGCGTGTCGCCGAGCCGGGGATCGTCGAGCACATGCTCGGTCAGTTCGGCCCGGGCGTCGGCGACGGCGAGCGTCTCGGCCAGCAGGGTACTCAGGTAGAGAACCTCGACACCGTGCTCGCGCAGGGCGCGGGCGAAGGCGTCGTGTTCCTCCTGTGCCCGGCCGACCCAGGGGATGGCGTCGAAGAGCAGCGAGTCGTTGTTCCGGGGGGTCAGTCGGGCCAGCTCGGGGCCGGGCCGGTGCAGCAGGACGGTGCCGAGCCGGCCGACTTCACTGTCGACGTAATGGGCCACCTCAGCAGCGTAGGCCAGGGGGTTGGCACCATCCGGGAAAAGAGGCTTTGGTTGAATACGGCATTCATCCCTACTCACTCCGGCGCTTCAACTTGCAACTTGCTGGGAGTGGCCACGTAGGGTAGTGATGACATAACTTCAAGGGACCTTTTGCCGGAGGTCACGATGACTGTGTTCCCAGCTCGCCGAGCGGTACCCACCGCACGAGCCCTACCCCCCGCCACCGCACCGCGACCCAACGCCGGGTCGGGGCTGCTGGAGCCGGCCCGACCCACCCCACTGGAGTGGGCCCGTCGCCGACGTGCCGAGCGTGGTGCCCGACGGGTGGAGGCAGCCGGTGCCCGGGCCATCGGGCAGTTGGACCACCTCGGACCGTCCTGGCACGTGGTCGAGTGGCCCCGGACCGACCCGGCCGCCCAACTGCTGGATCTGGACCGCAGTGGACAGCACGACCGGGCGGGTTTCCTGGCCATCGGCCCCAGCGGCCTCTTCGCGGTCACCATCGCCGACCACGGCCGCTCCCGGGTGCTGGTCGCCGGGGACGTGGTGCAGATCAACGGGAAGCGCCCGGCGTACGTCGCCGAGGCCCGCCGCGACGCCAAGCGGGCCGGCAAGGCGCTCACCGCCGCCGTAGGGAGGCCCATCCCGGTCACGCCGGTGCTCACCTTCGTCGGTTCGGGCGACATCAGCGTCTACGGCCTGCCCAAGGACTGCCTGGTGGCGACGCACCGCGAACTGGACCGCCTGCTGATCGCGGGCGGCAACCGGATCAGCCCGGCCACCGCCGAGAAGCTCTCCCGGGTCGCGCAGCATCCGTCGACCTGGATGGACGGCTCGTACCGTCCGGCGGCCGACTACCGGTGGTACGAGGACGGCCGAACGGCCGCTGACAAGCGGGCCAGCCACCGGTAACGTCACCGGCGCCACGCTGGCGGGGGGCGTAGCCCGACAGTACGCCGCACTGCCTCCGACCGCCGCCGCCCATCGGCCCGGCCGGAGGCAGGAAGCCGCAGTGTCACGGGGTGGCCCGGTACGGTCACTACCGGCTAGCGTGGAGTTCACCGTTGGTGTGCATAGGAGGCGCGGTGGCCCACGTCGAACTCTCGCTCACGGAAGTGCTCGCGCCAGCGGTCCACTCGCCGACGGAACCCACCGACAGCCTGGCCCAGTGGTCAGCGACCGTACGCCATGCGGCCGAGCCGTGTCTGCTGATCGACCGGGAGACCCGGGTCGACGCGGTGTCGACTGCGGCGTGCGCCCTGCTGGGCCTCGGCACGCCGGCCGAGGTGATCGGGCTTCCCCTGCTCAAGGGAGGGCTGCGGTTGCTCGACTTCACCGCCGCCCGGGCGGAACTGACCGAGCAGGAGGTCGACAAGATCCCCCCGCTGCTCGCCCTCTCCTCCGGCCGGCTCGCCCGGGGTCTGCTCCGGGTCCGGGCCGGTACGCCTGGCGGGCCGGACGCCACGGTGGACGCGATCTCCACCCCGGTGCTGGTACACGGCGCGGTGGCCGGGTCACTCACCTTCTTCTCGGAGGTCTGAGCAGGGCCGGCTGTGGTGATGACCGCACCGGCAGAGGTTGGGGTAGGCCGCTGCTCACCGTAAGGTGCCCTCATGCTGGATATCGCTCTGCTGCCGGACGAGTACGCGGTGTGCCGGATCCCCAGCGGCACGCCGGTGCCGACCGGCCTGCTGAGTGACCTGTCCGGCACCGAGGTCGCCTCCCTGGCTGCCAGCCCGGACGGGTTGTCCCTGATCTGCCCGACCCTGCGGGTGCCGGACGGGGCAACGGTGGAGACCCCCTGGCGGTGTCTGCGGGTGGTCGGCCCGCTGGATCTGGCGTTGACCGGGGTGCTCGCCTCCCTGGTCGCCCCGCTCGCCGAGGCCAGGGTGGAGATTGTCGCCTTCTCCACATACGACACCGACTATGTGCTGGTGCCGGCGGTCCGCCTGGCCGAGGCGATCGGCACCCTGACCAATGTCGGCCATCGGGTGGCCACCTGACCCGCCGATCGACGGTCCTCAGGCTCTACGATGTGTTCGGCCGCGCATCCGGGCCGGCCGAACCATCAAACCTAACGACGCCCACCTATCCCAAGGACCCGGCTCGTGCCGCGTATCACCCCTCGACCGTCACTGCACCGGCTGCTGCTCGTTGGCGTCGTGCTCGGCGTGGCGTTGCCGTCGACCGCCTGCGGCACCCCGCCCGAGTTACGCGAGCCGGCCGGTGGTGCCCTGCCGACCCGGTCCGCGCCGCCGGCCAGTCCCACCCTTCCTGCCGTCCCGGCGCCACCGGCACCGACGTTCACCCTCCCGCCGGTACCCACCCCCGCCGACCAGAACGCCGGCCCGTGCCGCAGCGGGCCGGACGCGGGCCAGGTGATCGGGCTGCTACGCCGCGCCGACGGCCTGCTGCCGGCCGGCGTACGGGCGAAGGTGACCAAGGGTCCGCTCTGCGCCGACGGGTGGCAGTACGCGGTGATCGACGTGACCGGGCACGAGGCGCTGGAGATGGTGTCCCGGGGCCGCCCCGGCGCTCTCAAACTGGTCACCGCCGGCACCGACGTCTGCACCATCGAGGTACGCACCCTGGCCCCGTCCGGCATCCGGGCACTGGCCTGCGACGGCGCCACGGTGACCGGCGCGGGTGCGTAGGCTGGCACCATGCCAGGAACACCGCCCACCCGGTTCGTCTACCTGGGTCCCGAGGGCACCTTCACCGAGCAGGCGTTGCGCACCATCCCCGCCGCCGAGCGGGGCAGTCGTACACCCACCCGCAGCGTCCCCGAGGCGCTGGACGCGGTACGCGCCGGGGACGCCGATGCGGCCGTCGTACCGCTGGAGAACTCGATCGGCGGGGCCGTACCGGTCACCCTGGACGAACTCGCCGAGGGTGCGCCGCTGGTGATCACCCGGGAGATCGTGCTGCCGGTGCAGTTCCTGCTCGCCGCCCGGCCGGGTACCGGGCTGCCCGGCATCCGCAGCGTCGCCGCCCATCCGCAGGCGTCCGCCCAGTGCCGGGGCTGGCTGCGGGACAACCTGCCGGACGCGGTCGTGGTCGACGTGCTCTCCAACGCCGCTGCGGCGATCTCCGCCGCCGAGGGGCAGCACGACGCGGCGATCTGCGCACCGATCGGCGCGTCCCGGCACCGGCTGGCGGTACTCGCCGACAAGATCGCCGACCATCCGGACGCGGTCACCCGGTTCGTGCTGGTCACCCGCCCGGGGCCACCGCCGCCGCCGAGCGGTGACGACGTCACCTCGCTGGCCGTCTACATCGCCCACGACCGGGTGGGCGCGCTGCTCGCGGTGCTGACCGAGTTCGCGGTACGCGGGGTCAACCTGACCCGGATCGAGTCCCGCCCGACCGGTGAGGCGCTCGGCCGGTACGTCTTCTTCCTGGACTGCACCGGCCACGTCGCGGACGTCCGGATGGGCGAGGCGTTGCAGGGGCTGCGCCGGGTCTGTGCGGACGTCCGGTTCCTCGGGTCCTATCCCCGCCACCGGTGGAACACTCCGACGGCGGAGCGACCGGTGCCACCGCCCGCCGGTCTGTCGGACACCGACTACGCCGACGCGGTGGCGTGGCTCGCGCGGCTGCGGGCCGGGGAGCTGTGCTGAGTGGGTGGCGCCCCCGACCCACTGCCGGAGGCGCCACCCGGTGCTCAGCTCAGCAGGCCACCGAGCAGGCCGCCCTGCTGCTCCTGCTGCCCCGAACCGGCCACCGGCGGCTCCTCGGAGGGCTGGACGACCACGAAGCCCTGCCCGGCGAAGCTCATCGTGTACGCCTCGCCGGTACGCCGGCCGAGCAGCGTACCGATGCCGAGCTGCTCGGCCCGGTGGTAGCCGACCTGGAGGTTGGCCGACCAGCAGACCGCCGCCTGCGGGTCGACGTAGGTCGGCGCGTCCACGTTCAGCACCACCGGGGTGCCCTTGGTGGTGATCGCGATCCGGCCGTGCCCGCTGAAGACGCAGTTGAACAGCCCGGCGGAGGACATCATCCCGGCGCCGCTGACCATCTTGATGTCGTACTGGAGGGTGGAGTCGAAGGCGAGCACGCTCGACCCGTTGATGGAGAGGGCGTCGCCCTGCTCCAGGTCGATGATGTGCACGTCCGAGGCGAGATCGGCGAGGAAGACGTCACCGCGGCCGCTGAGCTTCATCAGCGGGACGCCCTCACCGGTCAGCTTCTGCTTGAGGAACTTGCCGAGCCCGCCCGAACCGAGTGCCTGGAACTGCACCTGGCCCTGGTACGCGACCATCGAGCCGACCCGGGCCATGGCCTCGCCGTTCAGCTCGATCTTCAACATCTTGGAGTTCTGCAGCCGCATCCCCGGCTGGGCGGACTCCTTCTCCAGGTTCTCTGCGGAGAACAGCGCGCTGCGCATCTGAATTTGCCTCCCGATCAGCGTAAGTGGCCCGAGGGTAGGCAGGTTGCGCAAGAAGCGGCAACAGCGCTCAGCCCCAGCCGAGGGCGTGCAACCGGTCGTCGTCGATGCCGAAGTGGTGGGCGATCTCGTGCACCACGGTCACCGCGACCTCGTCCACCACGTCCGAGTCGTCGTCACAGATCCGCAGGATGGGATGACGGTAGATGAAGATCCGGTCGGGCAGCACCCCGGCGTAGTCCCAGCCGCGCTCGGTCAGCGCGTGCCCCTCGTAGAGCCCGAGCAGGTCGGGCTCGTCCTCCGGCGGGTCGTCCTCCACCAGGATGACCACGTTGTCCATCAGGCGGAGCAGTTCCTCCGGCACTTCGTCGAGGGCATCGGCGACCAGTTCCTCGAAACGCTCTCGACTCATCTCCACCGGCACATCGACAATTCTGCCCGATCCACCGCCCGCCGGGCGGTGTGTGATCTCTGCCCGACCACCGGCCGCTGTGTCATGATTCGGCGGAGTGCCCCGGCCCACCGGAAGGGCGACCGATGTCCCAGGATCCCCCCGTACCCCGACAGGACAGCCGCGCCGACGGGCCGGTCGTGATGGCCTGGGGTGAGGGCCGCACCGACCGGCCGGAGAGCAGGTGGGCCGCCCTGGTTCGGGACCGGCGGCTGCCGGCGGTACTCGCCGGTCTGGGCGGCGTGGCCGCCTTCGCCAGCCTGGCCGGGGAGTGGTCGGTGATGACCGTACCCAACTCGGGGCCGGAGGCCAGCGAGACGGTCCGGGTACCGGCCGGCGTCTCCGACGTCGGCAACTTCGGTACGGCGTACCTGATCGGGCTGCTCGCCCTGGCCGGCTGCGTGGCGCTGGTCCTGGCCGGCTCCCGGAGTGTCCGGCACAATGCCCGGGTACTGGCCCACACGCTCGCCGGAGGCCTGCTCGTCCTGTTGACCACCGCAGCCCTCGCGCTCGACCAGGCAGCCGAACGGCGACTCTTCTACCCGGCCGACGACGGCTTCCGGATCGACTACGGGCGCGGACTGATGATGGCCTTCGTGGCCACCGCACTGCTCGGTCTCGCCGCACACCGCGCGGGTGTCCACCCCTTCCCGGGACAGGTTGGCGACGCCGGACAGTCGCCGGTGTGGTCCGGCGACGACGGAGACTCCCCGGAAACGTCCGGCGACGAAGCGGCCACGGATGCCGACGACCAGGTCGGTCAGGCGCCGGAGCCAGCCGGAGCCGGCCGTTGGCGCCGCCGTCGGGCCCCGGAGCCGGAGGACGGCCCGGCCGCACCCACCGACCTGACCGTGGAGCCGACCAACCCGTTCGTCCGCCCGGACCCGCCGGCGCCCCGCTGAGGAACCCGCCCGGCAGGCACCGGGCCCGTCCACCTGCCACGCTGCCCGACCGCACCGGTCATCCGGGGTTGCCACCCGGTTCGCCGGAAAGTCATGGTTGGGCCGGTATCCGCGAGGTACGGTTGCTCCCCGTCGTCACGCGCTGACCCTTACCGACGAGCGAGACGGCCGGCGTGTTTGGGCGGCGGGCGAAGGAGGAGCCATGACCCGCCCCGGACTGCCCAAGTTGATCGCCACCGACCTGGACGGCACGCTGGTACGCAGCGACGAGACCGTTTCGGCGTACACCCACCAGGTCCTGGACCGGGTCCGTGCGGCGGGCATCCCGGTGGTGGCGGCCACCGGCCGGGGGCCCCGCCTGACCGAGCTGACCCGCAACGACATCCGGGCCGCCGACTTCCTGGTGATGGCCGGCGGTGGCCGGGTGGTGGACCAGAGCGACCCGACCGGCCCGGTGGTGCTCCGGGACGAGCGGCTGCCCGCCGGGGTGCTGGCCGAACTGATCAGCAAGCTGGAGGTCGAGCTCGGCCCGCTGACCGTGATGGTCGAGGCGCTGGACAGCCACGATGCGCCGCTCTGGGGGGACTTCGACCCGAGTTGGCCGTACCCGGCCCTGTTCGAGAACCGTAGCCGCGCCGACTGCCTCTCCCACGACGTGATCAAGGCGTTCGCCCGTACCACGGACCGCCACGTGGACGAACTGCTGGCCGCCGCCCGGGAGATCGTGCCGTCCGACGTGGCGACCCTCACCCAGGCCGGTCTGGGTTTCATCGAGATCTGCCCGCCCGGGGTGGACAAGGCGACCGGGCTGACCGTGGTCGCCGAGTCGCTCGGGGTCGACCCCGCCGAGGTGCTGGTCTTCGGGGACCAGCCGAACGACCTGCCGATGTTCGAGTGGGCCGGCTGGCACCGGGTGGCGGTGGCGAACGCGCACCCGGCGGTCCGGGCCGCCGCCGACGCGGTGACCCTGCGCAACGACGACGACGGGGTAGCGGTGTTCCTGGATCGACTACTCTCCCGCTGATGGGAACCACTCCGGCCAGCTCACCGCCCATCCCTCGGCTGGTGGCCACCGACCTCGACGGCACGCTCCTGCGCTCGGACCGCACGGTGAGTCCGTACACGGCGGAGGTGCTGGGCCGGATCACCGCAGCGGGTACGCCTGTGGTGCTGGTCACCGGCCGCCCGGTGCGCTGGCTGAAACTGGTGTACGACCAGCTCGCCGAGCCGGTACCGGCGGTGTGCGCGAACGGGGCGGTGGTCTACGACCCGCTCACCGACACCGTGCTGCGCGCCGATCCGCTCTCCCCCGCCCTGCTCGCCGAGGTGGCCCGGCGACTCCGGGCGGCGGTGCCGGGGGTGTGTCTCGCGGTGGAGATCACCGACAGCCGGGAGATGCGGCACGAGGCCCCCTTCCCGTTGCGCTGGGAAAGCGAACCGGACCTCATCCGGGCCATCGGGTCACCGGAGGAGCTGCACGCCGTACCGGCGGTCAAGCTGCTCGCCCGGCCCACCGAACACGAGCCCGAGGTCTTCATCAAGCTGGTGACGGCGACGGTGGCCGGGCTGGCCGAGGCGACGCACTCGACGTACTCCGGTCTGGTGGAGATCTCCGCCGCCGGGGTGACCAAGGCGGCCGGGCTGGCCTGGCTCTGCACCCGGTACGACGTGCCGGCCGACCGGGTGCTGGCCTTCGGGGACATGCCGAACGACGTGCCGATGCTGGCCTGGGCCGGCCAGGCGGTGGCGGTGGCCAATGCGCACCCGATGGTGCTGGAGATCGCCGACGAGGTGGCCCTGCCGAACGACGAGGACGGCGTGGCGGCCTACCTGGACGCGCTGCACTGGTGAGCCCCGGCCCGCGACGAGGGCGGGCCGGGTTCCCAGGCGGTGAGGCGTCGGAGCGTCAGAGGTACTGTCCGGTGCTGTGCGCCTCGCCGGGCGACGGCTGCGGCCCACCCGGCACGCCGGGGATCATCCCGCCCGGACCGCTGGGCAGGGCCTGCCGGCCACCGGAGCGCATCTGTTCGAGCTGCACCCGGGCCGCCATCTGCTGCGCCACCAGGGCGGCCTGGATGCCGTGGAAGAGCCCTTCCAGCCACCCCACCAGCTGCGCGTGGGCGATCCGCAGCTCACCCTCGGTGGGTACGTTCTCCTCGGTGAACGGCAGGGAGAGCCGCTCCAGCTCGTCCCGCAGCTCCGGTGCAAGGCCCTCCTTCAGCTCGACGATCGACCGCTCGTGGATCTCCCGGAGCCGGCCCCGGCTGGCGTCGTCCAGCGGCGCGGCCTTGACCTCCTCCAGCAGCTGCTTGATCATGCTGCCGATCCGCATCACCTTGGCGGGCTGCTCGATCAGTCGGGCCGGGTCCTCACCGTGCATCTCGTCGGTCTGCACGGTGCCGACCGGACGGCCGTCCGGACCGACGACCACCACCGTGCCGGCGCCCTGCCGGTCGGGCTCGTCGTGCTGCTCGGGATTGCGTGGGGCTTCGGTCATACCCCAATCTTGGCGCAACCCGTGGGTCCGCCGCTCGCCGGGAGTCCGACGGGGCGCGCTACCGTCGCGACCATGGCCGCCGACCCCCGTGCCGTGCTCACCCGACCCGCGCCGCCACCGGACGTCACGGTGGCGTACGGCGGACATCCGGACCAGATCGCCGACCTGCGCCGACCCGCCCCCCGGCCCGGTCCACCGCGCCCGCTGGTGATCGTGATCCACGGCGGCTTCTGGCGGTCGGAGTACGACCGCAGCCACACCGGGCCGCTCGCTGCCGACCTGGCCGCCCGGGGCTACCCGGTGGCGCAACTGGAGTACCGGCGGACCGGTACTCCCGGTGGCGGCTGGCCGGGCACCTTCGACGACGTCCACGCCGGGGTGGCCACCCTGCCCGAGTTGGTGACTGCGGCGTTCCCCGACGTGGCGGCCGGTGGTCCGCCGATCCTGCTCGGACACTCGGCAGGCGGCCAGCTAGCGCTGCATGCTGCGGCGACGGAGCCGTCCCGGGTGGGTGGGGTCCTCGCCCTGGCACCGGTGGCCGACCTGGTCGAGGCGTACCGGCTGGATCTGGACGGCGGGGCGGTGGCCGCGCTGCTGGGCGGCGGGCCGGCGGAGGTACCCGACCGGTACGCCGCCGCCGACCCGCAGAGCTGGGTACCGATGAGAACACGTACCGTAATTGTGCACGGAGTACGTGATGAACAGGTCCCGATCCGATTGAGCCAGGCGTATGTAGCGGCAAATCGTGCAGCCGGTGCGGAACCCACCCTCATCGAATTACCGGAGTGCGAACATTTCGGGCTAATTGATCCAACCTCGATCGCCTGGCCCACTGTAACCGGGGCATTAAAGTCCCTGCACAACGATCACTAAGCATTGACGCAGCGTCGCCGGCCAGGTAGAACGCCGAGGGGGCGGCGATCCGGCCCAGCTCAGCGGTGGGAGGATGATCGGTGTCGGAGATGGACCGCAGGCGGGCCCTGAAGCTGCTGGCCGCGCTCGGTACGACGGGTCTCGCCGCTGCCTGCGGCGCCGACCCGGCAAGCGAGGAGACCGCCAGCGGGTCTCCGATCAGAATCGGTCTTATCGCCCCACAGACCGGCGGTTACAAATCCATCGGCGACGAAATCATCAACGGTTTCCAGCTTTTCCTCGACCTCAACGACAAGCAACTCGGCGGCCGGCCGGTGACCCTGTTGACCGCCGACGAGGGCGAGACCGAGCAGACCGGCAAGGACGCCGTCGACGGGCTGCTCAAGCAGGGCGTCCTCGCCCTCACCGGGGTGGTCAACTCCACCACCATGGTCGGCATCCGGGACACCGTCGAGCAGGCCCGGGTTCCCCTGGTCGGCTCGAACGCCTCACCGAAGTCGTTGCAGAGTGTCGTCTACATCTGGCGTACGTCGTACGTGCTGGACGAGCCCGGTCGGGCACTCGGCCCGTACGTCGCCCAGCAGTTGCCCAGGAGCAGCCGGGTGGCCATCATCGCCCCGGACAACCTCGGCAGCCGGGACGCGGTGCAGGGCTTCCGGGAGGGCTTCGGAGCGTCCGATCCGAGGATCGCCAGCGAGACGACCTGGACCGAGTTCCTCACCAACCCCGGCAAGAACGCCTACGTGGCGAGCATCAACCAGGCACTGCGCGACAACCCCGACGCGATCTTCTGCTTCTACGCCGGCCCGGCGGCGGTGCAGTTCATCAAGCAGCTCCGGGCCGCCGGCTACCAAAAGGAGATCTACGCCCCCGGTTTCCTCACCGAGGGGAGCGTGCTCGGCGAGCTGCGCCCGGCCGAGGCGACCGGGATCATGACCTCGTTGAACTACTCCGCTGACCTGAACAACGCCGCGAACCGGAGGTTCGCCTCGGCCTACCGCAAGACCCACAGCACCTCGCCGACCACCTACGCAATGGCGTCGTACGACGCCGCACAGGTGCTCGACAAGGCCATCCGGCTGGCCGGGCCGACGGCCACCTCCCAGCAGGTCAACCTGGCGCTGGGCAAGGTCGGCCAGATCGACAGCCCGCGCGGGCCGTGGCAGTTCAACCAGCCGCGCACCCCGCAGCAGAAGTGGTACCTGCGGAAGGTCCAGCCCGACGGCCGGCTGCTGTCGAACGTCCTGGTCAACGAGCTGGCCACCCTGGGCTGACCCGGCAGACGCCAATGGCCCGGTCCCGGACGGGACCGGGCCATCGGAGCCGGCGGCGGCGTGCCGTGCCGCCGCCCGGCCGGCTCAGTCGCGCAGCCCGGCCGGCTCAGTCGCGCAGCTCGGCGATGCAGCACTTCACGCTGCCACCGCCCTTGCGGACCTCGGTCAGCTCCACCGGGACGGGTTGGTACCCCATTGCGGCCAGCTTGTGTGCCAACCCGGTCGCCTCGCTGTTCAGCACCACGTGGTAACCGTCGCTGACCAGGTTGAGGCCGAAGGCCAGGACATCGGCGTCGTCGGCGAGCACCGCATCGGGGAAAAGCTGGGCGAGCACCCGCTGCGAGGCCACCGAGAAGGCGCCCGGGAAGTAGACGATGTTGCCGTCGTCGAGCGCGGCCAGCGCCACGTCCAGGTGGTAGAAGCGCGGGTCGACCAGGCGCAGCGAGACCACCGGCCGGCCGAGCACCTCCTGGGCCTCGGCGTGCGCGGCGGGATCAGTGCGGAAGCCGTACCCGGCGAGGATCAGGCCGCCGTGCGCGTCCGGCACGTACGCGAAGTCGCCCTCCCCCTCGTTGGTCTCGGTGGGCGCGACGAAGTGCCAGCCCTGCGACTCGTAGAAGGCCCGGTGCCCGGCAGCCTCCGCGGTGCGCTGCTCGTGCTTGAACCGGGCGCCGTAGACGGTGCCGTCGACCACGAAGGCGCCGTTGGCGGCGAAGACCATGTCCGGCAGGCCGGGTTGCGCCGGCAGGACGTGCACGGTGTGGCCGAGCCCGACCAGAGTCTCCCGCAGGCGGTCCCACTGTTTGACCGCCAGGTCCGGATCAACCGGGACAGACATGTCCATCCACGGGTTGATCGCGTACTCGACGCCGAAGTGCTCGGGCGGGCACATGAGATATGTCCGCTTTCGCGGCACTCGCTGCTGGTTCACGAAAACCAAGGGTAGGTACGGTAGAACTTCGGTAACAGCCACAAGCATTGCTTCCGAGAGGCGAAACATTGCAGATAGATGGCGTAGATCAGCGGATCATTGCGTCGCTGGTGGCAGACGCCCGCGCGTCGTACGCGGACATCGGAGCGCGGGTCTCCCTCTCCGCACCGGCGGTCAAACGGCGGGTGGACCGGCTACGGTCGGCCGGGGTCATCAAGGGGTTCACGGCGGTCGTCGACCCGGCGGCGGTCGGCTGGACGACCGAGGCGTTCGTCGAGCTCTTCTGCGCGGGACGGACCACGCCGGCCCAGATCGGGGTGGCCACCCGGCGGCACCCGGAGGTCGTCGGCGCCTACACCGTCTCCGGTGAGGCGGATGCGCTGGTACACCTGCGGGCGGCCGACATCGCCCACCTTGAGGATGCGTTGGAACGACTCCGCGCCGAACCCTTCGTCACCAGCACCCGGAGCACCATCGTGCTGTCCCGGCTGGTGGAGTCGCCGACCGTGGTACCAGCACCAGGCTGAGCCCTGCTGGCGCGGCCCAGTTCGGTCCGGCGGTGGTCGGTCGACGCCGCTCAGCCGGCCGTGCCCGGTCGGTGCTGCTCAGCCCTCCCGGGCCGCGTCGATCAGCTCGCGGGTGACCGCCGCCGCAGCGTCCGGGCGACCGTGCCGTCGGGCGGCCTCCGCCAACTGCTCCCGCCACTGCGGGTCACGCAGCAGGGTGAGCACCTCGTTGCGGAGGTTGTCCGGGGTGGCGTCCGGGCCGGCGAGCACCCGGGCCGCCCCGGCCTCGGCCAGGTGGCGGGCGGTCCGCCGCTGCTCGTCACCGCCGGTCGGGATCAGCGGGATGAACACACACGCCTTACCCAGGGCGGTCAGCTCGGCGACCGTACCGGCGCCACTGCGGGCCACCACGATCGACGCGGCGGCCAGCACGTCCGGCAGTTCGCCGTGCACGTAGTCGACCACCCGGTAACGGTGTACCAGGTGCGGCGGCAGCGCGGCGGCGACCTGGCGCATCCGGTCCAGCGAGTAATCGCCGCACTGGTGCAGTACCTGGCACTCGTTGAGCAGGTCGGGCAGGATCTGCGCGACGAGGTCGTTCACCTGCACCGCGCCCTGGGCGCCCCCGGTGACGAAGACCAGGGGGAGGTCCGGGTCCAGCCCGTGGGCGGCGAAGCCTCGGGCCGGTTCGCCGGCCAGTACCTCGGGCCGGATCGGGTTACCGGTGACCACGGCCCGCTTCCTGGCCCGCGCCGGCAGGTGCTCCACCGACGAGGGGTGACTGAGCAGGATCCGGGTCGCCACCATGGCGAGGATCCGGTTGGCCAGGCCGAGGGTGAGGATCTGCTCGTGCATCACCAGCGGCCGACGGGTGAGCCAGGCGGCGATCCCGATCGGCACGGAGACGTACCCGCCGCTGGAGAAGACCACCGCCGGCCGGTTCCGCACCACGATCAACACGGCCTGCAACAGGCCGAGCGGGATCCGGAACGCGTCCGCGATGTTGCGGCCCAACTCCCGCAGATTCGGGGACCGGCGCAGCTTGCCGGTGGTGATCGCCCGGAAGGGGATGCCCTCCTCTGCGGCGATCCTGGCCTCCAGCCCATGCTCGACACCGACCCAGAGCAGGTCGGGCTCGGTACCCGCCTCGCTGAGCCGGGCGCGCAGGGTACGGATCGTGGTCAGGGCCGGGTAGGTGTGTCCACCGGTACCACCGCCGGTGACCACCACCCGGATCCGGTGCAGCCGCTGGGCGCTGTAGACCGCCATATCGTCACTTTCCGTCGTGCAGCATGAGGGATGCTCAGAGGTACATGCCGGTCCGGTGCTCGCCCGGACCACGGTTGGCCGGCTTGTCCCCCTCGCCGAAGAAGCGCTTGCCGCCGAACTCGCCATGCAACCGGTCGTCCAGTTCGTCGGCCAGCCCGGTCATCACCTGGACGGCGAGCATCAGGTGGGTGGGCTGGAAGTTGCGGCCGAAGACCGGGATGGACGCCCAGACCGTGTCGTCGGCGCAGTACAGCCGGCCGATCGGCATCCGGTTGGTCAGCTCGGAGAGCTTCACGTAGAGCTGTTCGGTCGGCTCGACCTCGGTGAGTACCGGGGAGAAGACGTCCACCAGCGGTGGATTGTCGCGGACCCGGACGAACACCATCGCCGAGCCGGCGCGGATGTTGATGTCCCCGTCCGAGTCGACCTGGAGCTGATCGGCGCCGGACTTCAACATCGTGGAGACGACCATCCGGACCTGCTCCTCCAGCGGGAGCACGTCACCGCTGCCCGCACCGGCCACCCGGGCGGCTGCCAGCGCGTCGTCCAGGTCGGCCCCGATGTCCCGCTGCGGGCCCGCCTCGGGGCGGGCGGTACCGAGCGGCTCCCCGTCCACCGGCTCGCCCTCGGCGTCCTGCACCAGGTACACCAGGAAGGCCGGGTGCGGGGCGCCGAAGACGTCCCGCAGGGTACGGGCGACGACGGCGGCCAGCCGGGTGGCGTCGGTGACCGAGCTGGTCAACCCGAAGTAGTCGCCGGAGCCCTGCACCACCCCGGGCGGCGACCAGCCGAGCGCGACCATGTCGGCCACTGCCGACCGGTCCAGCCGGAAACCCTCTGGGAGCAGGGCGTTGCCGACCGCCCGTGCGACGAGTTGCCCGTCGGCGGCGGCGTCGACACTGACCGCGTAGACGGCGTCACCGGTACCGGAGGCGGTGGGGTCGAGGGTCAGCTCGATCCGGGCACCAGCCGGCAGGCCACGCAGGCAGGCCGCAAGCGCCCGGGCGAACTCCTGCCACGCCTCGGTCACCTTCGCCCGCAGGTCCGCCGTGGTCGGCTCGTCGAGCAGGATCGACTCGTGCTGGCCCGGTTCGCTCCCGGCCGGTCCGTCCGCGGGCAGGGGGTGGTCTGCCGTCATGATCGCCTCCGTCCGTCAGGCACACCCTACCCACGTCACGCGGGCAGCGAATCAGTCCGGACCCGGATCGGACAGTGACCGGCGTAACTTCCGGGCCCGATGGGTGGTCGGCCCCGGTGCTGACCAGCCGGTGCTCCGGGAGCGCCGGCCGGTCAGGACCGGTCGCCGGCCGGCGGGTGCGTGTCGGGCCAGGATGCGGCGAGCGCGGTCAGCCGCGCCGCGGCCTGCACCGGATCGGCGCCCCGACCCACCGCCAGCCCCAGCAGGTACGCACTGACCGGTGCCCCTGGCCGCAGCACCTGGTGCGCAACGTCCCGGGCCAGGTCGAGCACCACCGGTACCGCCGCCTCACCCGGCTCGATACCCAGTTCGGCGCAGGCCGCCGTCACCCACTCGTCCATCAGCGTCAACGTGTCCACTCCTCTGCCCGGCGCAGGTCGTCCTCGGTGTCGCAGTCGAACCAGGGCGGCGGCCCGGCGCCCGCCCAGGGCACGTCGACCACGGTCAGCCCGGCCAGCAGCGACCGCATCGACGCGCCGGCCAGGCTACCGGTGCGCTCCTGTAGGAGCCGGTTCACCGCCGACCGCAGCGAAGCGACCCGCCAGACCCCGCAGAGCGGCTGGCGGCGCCCGCCGGGGTCGGCGTAGCAGACGCCGTCCGGGCCGTCGTCCGCAGCCAGTCGCTCACGCAGTACCGCCACGGCCTCCCCGGTCAGCAACGGCAGGTCGGCGGCGAGCAGGGCCACGGTCCGACTGTCCGGGTCCAGCAGCGCCAGCCCGGCGCCAGCCGCCGCGACCGGCCCGCCACCGGAGGGACGTTCCCTGGTCACCCATACCCCGGCCGGTACCCCGGCGGCCGGCCCGACGAGGATCCTCGGCCACGCGTCGGCCACCGCCGCCAGTACCCGGTCCCGCATCGAGAGCCCACCGACCAGCCGCCCCGGCTTGTCGGTACCACCCATCCGTCGGGCGGCTCCGCCCGCGAGCACCACCGCCGCGTACCCCGTCACGCGATCAACCTAGTCGCGTCCGACCCGGGTGCGCCGCCCTGTCCGTGACCGGACCCGGTACACGGGGCAGGATGGTGGGATGGGACGGGCCACTGACCGGCGCAGCGTGGTGCGGATCGACCTCACCGGACCCCGGCCGTCGGTACGCCGACCCGACACGCTCAGCGTGGAGGAACCGCTGGAGATCCGGGTCGGTCCGGCCGGACCCGGTCGACGGCAGCCGCTCACCGTGACGATGCGTACGCCCGGTGATGATCTCGATCTCGCACTCGGTTTCCTGCTCACCGAGGGAATCGTCCGGACCGCCGACGACGTGCTGACCGCGCAGCTCTGTGCGGGTGCGGAGACCCCCAACACCTACAACGTGGTGGACGTGGTGCTGGCTCCCGGGGTGCCGAACCCCGAGGTGGATCCCACCCGCAACTTCCACACCACCAGTTCCTGCGGGGTCTGCGGCAAGGCGAGCATCGACGCGGTGCGTACCCGGTCCCGGTTTCCGGTCGCGGAGGACCCACTCACCGTCGACGCAGCCGTGCTGGGCGGCCTGCCGGACCTGTTGCAGTCGGCGCAGCGTGCCTTCGAGTCCACCGGTGGGCTGCACGCGGCCGGCCTCTTCACCGCCCCCGGTGAACCAGTGGTGACCAGGGAGGACGTGGGCCGGCACAACGCGGTGGACAAGGTGATCGGGTGGGCTGTGCGGGAGCGGCGGTTACCACTGACGGGTCACCTGCTGCTGGTCTCCGGGCGGGCCAGTTTCGAGCTGACCCAGAAGGCCTGGATGGCCGGGATACCCCTGCTGGCTGCGGTATCGGCGCCGAGCAGCCTCGCCGTCGACCTGGCCGGCGAGGCCGGGATGACCCTGGTCGGCTTCCTCCGGGGCCCGACCATGAACGTCTACACCGGCGCCCACCGGGTCACCGTCTGACCCGTGAGGGGAACGGCCGACGCATGGAACGGTTGACGCACGGGACGGCCGGTCAGCCACGGGGGCGACGGCGGCGATCCGCGCGGGACCGGCGGCGACGCCGACCAGACGCGCCCGCACCGGCACCGGCACCGGCACCGGCTATCTTCGGCCAGCCGTCGAGCTGCGACGGTGGCACCCCGTTCCGGATCAGCTCATCGAGCAGCAGCGCCATCGAGTAGTCGGGCTCGACCGTCAGCGCCCGTTCCAGCGCCACCACCGCCAGCGAGCCCCGGCCCGCGCGCCAGGCCGCGAAAGCGAGCAGGCAGGCCGGGGCGGGCACCAGTTCCGGCTCGGCCCGCTGCACCACGTACCGCCAGAGCGCCAGGTGCCGGTCGTCCCCGTCGGTCAGCTCCCACGCCTGGTCCCGGATCGGCAGGTGGGCCAGGAGCATGGTCAGCCAGGCCACCTCGTCATCGGTCATCGATCCGGGCGCCCGCCCGGGATCCAGCGCGGCCCGCACCGCCGCGTCGCCGAGCGCGTTGAGTTTCCGCTCGTCCAGCGGGCCCTCGTCGAGCAGCCCGATCATCCGCTCCTCGGCGCGTACCGTCGCCTGCCGCATCGCGATCCGGGTGAGACCACCGACCGGGGCGACCTCGGCGGCGAGACTCGCCCGGTCCGGGTACGCCACCTCACCCGCGAAGACTGCAGCGGCGGTCACCTCGCTGCTGCCCGCGTCGTACGGCCGGCCCTCGGGCGGGCAGCAGCCCGGATCGGGGCAGAGGTAGGACCAGTAGCGCCCGTCCGTGACCCGCAGAACGTCGAGTACCCGCAGACCACCGGCTTCCAGGGCGACCCGAACCGCGTCCACCGCCGGGGTCACCCGGTCGGCCGGACCGTAGCCGAGGACGGTGGCCGATCCGGCGTCCTGGCGGAAGATCATGTCGCTGATGTAGCGGGCCGTCTCGCTGCTCGACAGGCCGGCCGCCGGCAGGTCACCCCGGGCGGCGAAGACCACCCGCTTGCCCCGCATCGCCACCACGACCACGCTGTCGGTCGGGTGGAACCCCAGCAGGTACGGCACGGCGGCAATCAGGTCGGCGGGGGAGCGGACGGAGAGCACCGTCTTCTCGGTGGAAGTCATGTCGGCAGCCTGGCCGGCACACCCCGCCGGGCTGAACCCCCGATCGCTGCCTGTGGACGACACGCCGGTTATCCACAGGCACCCAGCGTATTCCTGCCGGTCAGCCACGTTCAGGACCGGAAGTGCAGCTCATGGAGGTCGATGGTGGGCCGCTCCCGGCCGGTTGCCGGAGCCCGGAGATCGAGGGTCAACTCGACCGCCGAGAGCAGGTCGTAGCCGGCCGCGTGCAGGCAACGCAGGGCGGCCACGTTGCGCGCCTCGGGTGCCACGGTCAACCGGGCGATACCCCGTCGCCGGGCCTGTCCGGCGACGTGCCCGAGCAGGGCCCGGCCGATCCCCCGGCCACGATGACGCTCGGTGACCACCACCGGTTCCACCCTGGCCGACCGGCCGACCAGCACGAGTCCGGCCAGTCCCACCACGCCGGCCTGGCGGTGTTCGGCGACCCACACCCCGGAAAGCTCCAGCCGGGTCAGGTAACCGTCGAAGGTGGCGTCCCGGTCCCCGCCGACCACACCCGGTTCGTCGTACAGCTCGCGGTGCTGGCGGGTCAGCTCGCCCCACAGCGCCCGACCGGCGGCGTGGTCCGCCGGCCGGTACGGACGGATCACGCCGTCATCCATGGCTCATCCTTACCCCGGATACCCACCTCATGCCGTCGACTTCGGGACAAACGGCTACCTTGCGCTGATGGACCTGGCGTACCTGCGGGCGCACCCGGCGCACCTGCCGACCTTCCTCACCCACCAGCGGATCCGGGAGACCCCGGTGTCCGGTGGCAGCATCTGCGCCGCCTCCCGGCTCACCCTGGACGACGGGAACTCGGTCTTTGCCAAGACCTGGCCGGAGCAGGCCGGCACCGCCGCACCGGACGGGTTCTTCGCCGCCGAGGCGGCCGGACTGCGGTGGTTGCGGGCAGCCGGCGCGGTACCCGTACCGGAGGTGATCGTCGAGCTGCCGGATCTGCTGGCGCTGGAGTGGGTCGAGCCGGGGGAGCCCACCCCGGAGGCAGCAGAGCAGTTCGGCCGGGACCTCGCCGCGCTGCACCGGGCCGGGGCACCGGCCTTCGGTGCCGACTGGAACGGCTTCATCAGCGCCCTGCCGCAGGACAACACGCCGGATCCGGGCCCGTGGTCGACCTGGTTCGCCACGCACCGGCTGACGCCGTACCTGCGCCGGTCGGTGGACAACGGTGCGCTGACCGGCGCCGTGGTCGACCTGGTCGAGCGGGTGATCGCCGGATCGGACGGGTACGGCGGGGAGGAGCCGCCGGCTCGGCTGCACGGCGACCTCTGGCCGGGCAACGTGCTCTGGGGCCTCGCCGGGCAGGTCTGGCTGGTCGACCCGGCCGCCCACGGTGGCCACCGGGAGACCGACCTGGCCCAGCTCGCGCTCTTCGGCGGCCTGCCGCACCTGGACCGGGTACTCGCCGCCTACCAGGAGGTCCACCCGCTGGCCGACGGGTGGCGGGAGCGGGTACCGGTGCACCAACTGCACCTGATGCTGGTGCACACCGCGCTCTTCGGTGCCGCTTGGCGGGATGTGGTCGCCGCCACCGCCCGGTCCGCGCTCGGTACGCGCTAACGTCGAGCGGTGAACAGCGTCCCGATGGGTACCGGTCCCCTGGTCGACCGGTTCGGTCGGGTCGCCACCGACCTGCGGGTGTCACTGACCGACAAGTGCAACCTGCGCTGCACGTACTGCATGCCGGCGGAGGGCCTGCCCTGGCTGGCCGGGCCGGATCTGCTCAGTGACGACGAGGTGGTCCGGCTGGTCCGGGTCGCAGTCGAGCAGCTCGGGGTGACCGAGGTGCGGTTCACCGGCGGGGAGCCGTTGATCCGCCCCGGCCTGACGGGCATCGTGGCCGCCGCAGCCGCCCTGAGCCCACGCCCGCAGCTGTCCCTGACCACCAATGGCATCGGGCTGGACCG
The DNA here is from genome assembly GCF_036906895.1 of Micromonospora sp. CPCC 206060. NCBI lineage: Bacteria > Bacillati > Actinomycetota > Actinomycetes > Micromonosporales > Micromonosporaceae > Micromonospora > Micromonospora sp. CPCC 206060. The sequence continues at coordinate 171,112 of NZ_JBAKHU010000004.1, read as the reverse complement.
GTTGGCGGGTACGCTGCGCGCAGCCGGGCTGGACCGGGTGAACGTCTCCCTCGACACCCTCCAGCCGGACCGGTTCACCACGCTGACCCGGCGGCCCCGGCTCACCGACGTCCTGGCCGGGCTGGCCGCCGCGACGGTCGCCGGCCTCACCCCCGTGAAGATCAACTCGGTGCTGATGCGGGGGATCAACGACGACGAGGCGCCCGCCCTGCTCCGGTTCGCCCTCGACCACGGTTACGAGCTGCGGTTCATCGAGCAGATGCCGCTCGACGCCCAGCACGGCTGGGACCGGTCGACGATGGTCACCGCCGAGGAGATCCTCGCCACACTGCGACAGGAGTTCACCCTGCTCGACGACCCGGTCCAGCGCGGGGCGGCACCCGCCGAGACCTGGGTGGTGGCCGGTACCGAGCCGGCGGCCCGGGTCGGGGTGGTCGGCAGCGTCACCCGCCCGTTCTGCGGGAACTGCGACCGTACCCGGCTCACCGCCGACGGTCAGGTCCGCAACTGCCTCTTCGCCACCGAGGAGGCGGACCTGCGTACCGCGCTCCGGGCCGGCGCGGACGACGCGGAACTGGCCCGGCGCTGGCGTACCGCGATGTGGGGGAAGCGGGCCGGACACGGCATCGACGATCCGAACTTCCTCCAGCCGGCCCGCTCGATGTCGGCGATCGGAGGCTGAGGTGCAACCGACGACGGGTACGACGTTGACCGTGCGCTACTTCGCCGGGGCCCGGGCGGCGGCCGGCGTGGCCGAGGAGACCGTTCCCGCCGGGCCGGGACTGGACGAACTGCTCCGGGAGCTGGCCGGACGGCACGGCGCCGGCCTGGCCGCCGTGCTGCGGATCGCGAGTTACCTGGTCGACGGCGTGGCCTGGCATGATCGCGGGGCACCGTTGCCGGCCGGGTCGACGGTGGACGTACTGCCCCCCTTCGCGGGCGGCTGAGGAGGATCCTTGCTGGCGACCCTGGCGTTCGTGGCCACGATGGCCCTGATCACCGGTCTGATCCACCTCTACCTGTGGAAACGGCTGGTCAGGGACACCACCCACCCGGGCCGGTGGCGCCGCATCGGCGGGATCACCATGCTCGTGCTCGCCGTACTCGTGCCGGTGACCATGATGGGCACCAGAGCCCAGCTCTACTGGCTGGCCTGGCCGGGGTACCTCTGGCTCGCCCTGATGTTCTACATCCTGGTGCTCCTGGTGGCGTTGGAGATACCGATGCTGGTCGCGAAGCTGGTGCTGCGCCGCCGGGCGGTGGCGGCCGAGCCGACCACCGCCGCGCCGGAGCCGGCCCTGGTCGGCGCGGCCGGCACCGCCGACCCGCCGGCCGCCGCTGCGGTCGGCCAGGACGACCACGACCCCGGCCGTCGCCTGCTGCTGGCCCGGGGGGCGGCCATCTTCGCCGGGCTCACCGCCGCCGGGACCGTCGGGTACGGCGTCCGCACCGCCCTCGGCCCGCCGCAGCTCGACCGGGTGCAGATCCCGCTGGCGAAGCTGCCCCGGAGCATGGACGGCCTGCGCATCGCCACCGTCTCCGACATCCACCTCGGTCCGCTGCGCGGTCGGGCACACACCGAGCGGATCGTGGCCGCCATCAACCGGCTCGACGCCGACCTCGTGGCCGTGGTCGGTGACCTGGTCGACGGCTCGGTCGCCGAGCTGGGCGAGGCGGCGGCACCCCTGGGCGACATCCGGTCCCGGTACGGCAGCTTCTTCGTCACCGGCAACCACGAGTACTACTCGGGTGTCGATGAGTGGGTGCAGGAACTCGACCGGATCGGCCTGAACGTGCTCCAGAACGAGCGGCTGGAGATCCGTACCCCGCAGGGCGTCCTCGACCTGGCCGGGGTGAACGACCCGACGGCCGGCGGTACCGGGTTGGCCGCACCGCCGGACTACGCCGCCGCGCTGGGCGACCGGGACCGCAGCCGGCCGGTGGTGCTCCTGGCCCACCAGCCGGTGGCCGCCGTCGAGGCCGCGAAGTTCGGCGTCGACCTGCAACTCTCCGGGCACACCCACGGCGGCCAGATGGTGCCGTTCAACTACCTGGTCCGGTTGCAGCAGCCGGTCGTCGCCGGACTCGGCGAGGTCGACGGTACGAAGGTGTACGTCACCAACGGTGCCGGGTTCTGGGGGCCGCCGGTCCGGGTCGGGGCCCCGCCGCAGGTGACCCTGGTCGAGCTGCGCTCGGCGTAACCGCGACGGGCGGTGGCCCGTCGCACCCGCCCAGCCGGCATAGCGCAGCTCACCTTCGCGCGTGGCGCCGAGCGGGCCGGGACCCGGTCGTGACAGGATGCGGCGTGTCTCCGTTCAGCGTCGCACCCCCCGGCGGCTCCTCGCCGTTCGTCGCGGACCTGCACATCCACTCGAAGTACTCCCGGGCCTGTAGCCGCGACCTGACCCTGCCCAACCTGGCCTGGTGGGCCCGGCGCAAGGGCATCGGGCTGCTCGGCACCGGCGACTTCACCCACCCCGCCTGGTACGACCACCTCCGCGAGACGCTGCACCCGGCCGAGCCGGGGCTGTACCGGCTCAGCCCGGAGGCGGAACGGGACATCGCCCGGCGGCTGCCGCCCCGACTGGCCGACGCCGCCGAGGCCGATCCGGTGCGGTTCATGCTGAGCGTGGAGATCTCCACGATCTACAAGCGGGACGACCGTACCCGCAAGGTGCACCACCTGATCTACCTGCCCGACCTGGACGCGGTGGGCCGGTTCAACACCGCGCTGGCCCGGATCGGCAACATCGCCTCCGACGGGCGGCCCATCCTCGGGCTGGACTCCCGGGACCTGCTGGAGATCACGCTGGAGGCGAGCCCGGACGGCTACCTGGTGCCGGCACACATCTGGACGCCCTGGTTCTCCGCGCTCGGTTCCAAGTCCGGCTTCGACGCGATCGCCGACTGCTACGCCGACCTGGCGGGGCACATCTTCGCGGTGGAGACCGGTCTCTCCTCCGACCCGGAGATGAACTGGCGGGTCGCCAGTCTCGACGGGTACCGGCTGGTGTCCAACTCGGACGCACACTCGCCACCGGCGCTGGGCCGCGAGGCGACCGTCTTCACCGCCGCCCGGGACTACTTCGCGGTCCGCGAGGCGCTGCGCACCGGGGTCGGGCTGGGCGGGACCATCGAGTTCTTCCCCGAGGAGGGCAAGTACCACGCCGACGGGCACCGGCTCTGCGGGGTCAACTGGTCCCCGGAGCAGACCCGGGCGGCCGGTGGACGCTGCCCCGAGTGCGGGAAGCCGCTCACCGTCGGGGTGCTCGCCCGGGTCGAGGAGCTGGCCGACCGGCCCACCGGGTACCACCCGGAGGGTGCACCGGAGGTGACCCACCTCGTACCGCTCGCCGAGATCCTGGGTGAGATCAACCGGGTGGGCGCGAAGTCGAAGACGGTGGCCGGGCAGCTCAACGACCTGGTCGCCGCGCTCGGCCCGGAGCTGGAGATCCTCACCCGGGTTCCGGTGGACGCCGTCCGGCAGGCCGGTGGGGAGCTGCTCGCCGAGGCCATCGAACGGTTGCGTCGGGGTGAGGTGCGCCGGGTGCCCGGCTACGACGGCGAGTACGGCGTGATCACCCTCTTCGACCCGGCGGAGCTGCGCCGCTCCGGTGCGGGTGGGCAGGCGGAAACGCTGTTCGACGCGGCGGGGACGCTCTTCGACGTACCCGTGCCGAAGCAGCGCCCGCCCGCCGAGCCGGCAGCGAACCCGGCGGCCCGGCCGGCGGCGAAGGCCGAGCCGAAGCGCCGCCCGGCGCGGACGGCGAAGGCGCCCACCCCGGCACCGCCGATCGCCCCGCCGCCCTCCCCGCACGAACCGTTCGAACCGATGCTCGCCGGCATGGAGGAGGTCGGCACCGGGCTGCTGGACCGGCTGGACGCCATGCAGCGGGTGGCGGCGTCGGCACCGGGCGGGCCGCTGCTGATCGTGGCCGGGCCGGGTACCGGCAAGACCCGCACGCTGACCCACCGGATCGCCTACCTCTGCGCCGAGCTGAACGTCTTCCCGGAGCACTGCCTGGCGATCACGTTCACCCGGCGGGCCGCCGAGGAGCTGCGGCACCGGCTGGACGGGCTGCTCGGCCCGGTCGCCGACGACGTCACGGTCGGCACCTTCCACTCGCTGGGGCTGACCATCCTCCGGGAGAACGCCGGCGCGGTCGGGCTGCCGACGGACTTCCGGATCGCCGACGACACCGAGCGGACCGCCGCCCGCACCGAGGCCGGGGACGACGACACCCGGTACGCGGCGCTGCTGCGCAAGTCGAACCTGGTCGACCTGGACGAGCTGCTCACCCTGCCGGTACGCCTGCTCCGCGACGATCCGGCGCTGGTGCAGCGGTACCGGGACCGGTGGCGGTGGATCTTCGTCGACGAGTACCAGGACGTCGACGCCGTGCAGTACGAACTGCTGCGGCTGTTGAGCGCGGCGGACGGCAACCTCTGCGCGATCGGCGACCCGGACCAGGCGATCTACTCGTTCCGGGGCGCCGACGTGTCGTACTTCCTACGCTTCTCGCAGGACTTCGTGGACGCCCGGCTGGTCCGGTTGACCCGCAACTACCGGTCGTCGGCGCCGATCCTGGCCGCCGCCGTGCAGGCCATCGCGCCGTCGTCGCTGGTCCGGGGTCGGCGGCTGGACCCGGCCCGGCTGGACCCGGAGGCCCCGCTGGTCGGCCGGTACCCCGCCGCGTCCGTCGCCGACGAGGCCGACTTCGTGGTACGCACCGTCGACGACCTGGTCGGCGGCCTCTCGCACCGGTCGCTGGACTCCGGCCGGATCGACGGCCGCACGTCCACTGTCTCCTTCTCCGACATCGCGGTGCTGTACCGGACCGACGCGCAGGCCGCCCCGATCGCGGACGCGCTGCGCCGGGCCAACATCCCGGTGCAGAAGCGGTCCCACGACCGGCTGCGGGACCGGCCCGGGGTCGACGCGATTGCCCGGGAACTGCGGCACGCGAACGGGCTGAGTGGTTCCCTGCCGGCCCGGGTCCGACTCGCCGGGCAGGTGCTCGCCGATCGGTACTCGGCGCCGACCCTGGACTCGACCGGTCAGGTGGGGCCGGAGGACGTCCGCGCGGCGGTGGACCTGCTCACCCCGCTCGCCCAACGCTGCGGCGACGACCTGGGACTGTTCCTGTCCCAGCTCGCCACCGGCGCGGAGGTGGACGCGCTCGACCCGCGCGCCGAGGCGGTCACCCTGCTGACCCTGCACGCCGCGAAGGGCCTGGAGTTCCCGGTGGTGTTCCTGGTCGGCTGCGAGGACGGGCTGCTCCCGCTGCGCTGGCCGGGTACGACACCGGACGATGACGCGGTCGCCGAGGAACGCCGGTTGTTCTTCGTCGGGCTGACCCGGGCCCAGGACCGGCTCTACGTCAGCCATGCCGGGCGCCGTTCCCGGTACGGCAAGGAACGCGACTGCGTTCCCTCCCCGTTCCTCGACGCGATCGACCCGGGGCTGTTCGAACGGTTCGGCGACACCGGGCCACGCCGCCCGAAGGACCGCCAGCTCCGCCTGCTCTGAGGTGTAAGGAAGGGCCCCCTATTAACGTTTTCGGTAGAGGAAGGGCCCCTTATTAACACCTCAACTTGCATCACGACCTCAAAAACCGGGCAGCCGTCCAGCGCCACGAGGGCCAGGACGAGCGCGAGCGGCGCCGGCCCTCGTGGCGCGTCAGTCGTGATCGGGGAAATCTTGATCGTTTGTCGTTGAGTGGTGTGACACGCCGACCGAAGTGCAGCTGAGCTGCAAACGATCAAGGGCCGATGACGGCGGTCCGTCGCAATCACTGGAAGGTCGTCTCTGGCAGTTTGTCCCTGTCAGTTGGCGGCCGATGTAACCCCTGGGCGATCTCGGTGGGACGCGGCAGGTCAGAGTGACCGGCAACAGGACTGGCGCGGCCACCACCGCCCTATTACCGGGCGCGTGAGCAGTCTGGGCTGTCCGGCCGACCGTCAATGAGAACGATGAAAGTGGCGTCGTGTTCGGGGGTGCCGTCGGCCATGCTGCTCACCTCCAGCCGCGCAGTCATCCCGTTGATCGTCTTGCAGTACCGCAGGAAGGCCCCGCCGGGATTACCCCGGTGGATCACGAAATGCCAGCCAGCCGCCGTGACGCTCGGCCCGACGAGGGCGATGAGTTCGTCCGACGTGTATCCGCGCTCCACGGTGTACTGGCGCCAAACGGTCGCGAACTCTGGTCCTGCCGACTCTTCCCGTTCCCAAGAGCCCGGCCGATAGTCACAGGCGCGCGTCTTGGACATCTCCTCGAACAGCCGGCCGTTCGGCGGAGCCAGCAAGAATGCGGGGTCCTTCCGGTAGGCCGCTACTGCGGCGGCCTGGTCGCCGGGTGTGAAGTTGCAGCCCCACCAGCGGGTCGTCCGGACTGCCATGCCCGTCAGCGTCAGCAGCGTCGCAGCCACCAGAACTCGGACGACGATCCGGCGGCGGCGTGACGGGGCGCTTGGGTCGGCGTCGTTCTTCGCCGATTGATCGCCAGGTTGGGAAGCACGGGGGGCGGTTTCGTTCATCGGGATCTCCGAGGGGGGAGTCGCCATAAGTGTGTGGATGAGCGAGGTGGTGGCTGGACGATGCCGCTTCGCACTGTTGAGGTGACCAGGTCACCACTCCCGCTCACCGATGCTCAGGCGTCGAACGAACCGGCCTTGATGCTCCCAACGAAATCGGTCCATTGATCGGCCGTGAAGGACAGCACCGGCCCCTGCCGATCCTTACTGTCCCTCACCTGCGCATTGTGGTCGACGTACCGGGCCTCCACGCACTGGCCGTTACCGCCGCTGCGGGTGCTCTTGCGCCACTGGGCATCCATGGCGTGCCTCCCTCAATCGTGGTGCTCCGTCTCGCGGATCTTTCTGATCATCGCAGTCGAGTCCGTGGCCGAGAGGGCTGACGCCCGGAGGCTGTTGAAGACGACGGCACATCGACCCATGTCCTCACCCTCGGCGTAGAGGTCGCCGGTCAGACCCTCGATGTAGACCACACCCGGGCCTTCGTCGAGGTTCAGGATGGCGAAACTCGACAGCATCGAGGCGTAGGCACCCTCGCGGAACGGGATGACCTGGATGGTGACCTTCCACCGCTCCTGCGCGTCGAGCAGAGCGGTGAGCTGCTTGGCAATGACCTCCAGGCCACCGATCTGCCGGTGCAGGACTGCTTCGTCGAGGACAGCCACCATGCGGAGTCGACCCTCTGTGATGAGCTTCTGCCGTTCGACCCGTGCAGCAACCCGCTGCTGCACCCCTTCCGGGTAGGCCGGGTTGCCTCGCCACTCACGACAGCGCGGACGTAGTCCTGCGTCTGAAGGAGGCCGGGCACCACCACGGTCTCGAAGTTCTGGATCTCTGACGCCGCCGACTCCAGCCCGATGAACTGCCGGTACGAGTTCGGCAGGTCACCGTACTTCGCCCACCACCCCCGCTGCTTGCCACTACGGGCCATCGACAGCAACGTCTCGCGCAGCTCGGCATCGGTCGCGCCGTACCGGTCGAGCAACACGTTCAGCGCCGGTCGATCTTCGTCCAGCCAGCCGGACTGCGGTCCGTCCCGGAACCCACGGTGGCCGGGCGACCGGGGCAGAGAAACATCCGGGCGGCCGGGCCAGCCGTCAGCGGAGCAGAACGGCGAGCAGCGCGCCGGCCAGCAGCGCCGGCCCCAGGGGCAGTGGGGTGTCCCGACGCACCCGACCGGTCGCCAGCAGTACGAGCACCGCAGCGCCGTTGAGCAGGTGCGGCAGGACCAGCCCCAGCAGGACCGCGCGCCAGCCGTACCAGCCGAGCAGCAGCCCGAGCACGGCGGCGAGCTTCACGTCCCCGAAGCCGAGCCGGGAGCTGGGCAGCAGGGCCAGCAGCAGGTAGGCGGCGACGGTGAGCAGCGCACCGCCGAGCGCACCGGCCAGCCGGCGCGGGTCCCCGGCGGCCAGAGCCGCCACGGTCAGTCCGGTGCCGGCGAGCAGCGCGACCGACCCCACCAGCGGGTCGGGTAGCCGGAGACAGGCCAGGTCGACGGCGCCGAGTACCAGCCCCAGCGCTGCGGCGGCGAGCAGTGTCGGCAGCACCGGGTCGGTGCCGACGGAACCGGCGAGCCCGGTGAGGACCAGCGCGCCGAGGACGGTGGTGACCCGGGCCGACGGACCGAGTCTGGCCCGGCAACCCGGGCAGCGGTCACCGGGGCGTAGCCAACCGGCCGGCCCCGGATGGAAGGGACGCGCGCATCCGTCGCAGCCGGCCCGGCGCGGCAGACCCGGGGCGACCGAGAAGCGGTACGCGACCCGGGGCGTGACCAGGCCGGCAAGGGTACCGGCCAGCAGGGCGGCCAGGAGTACCGGAAGTGCGGGAAGTACCGGAAACACCTGGACCGGAAGTGCCGGAAGATCGGGCGGCATGGGGCGGGATGCTACCGCCGGTGGTCCGCCCGCTGGCGACGCTGCGTGGCCTGACCGGGGCGCTCGGTGGCAATGACCAGCGCCACCCCGAACACGATGACCGCGCCCCCGGCGATCACCTGGGCGGTCACCGGTTCGGCCGCCAGCAGGGCGCCGAGCGCGACCGCCACCGCCGGGTTGACGTAGGCGTACGTGGCGACCAGGGAGACCGGCGCGTGGTGCAGCAGCCACACGTACGCGGTGAAGGCGACCAGGGAGCCGGCGAGCACGAGGTACCCGAGGGCCAGCCAGGAACGCGCCGACACCGCAGCCGGATCGAACCGGGCAGGTTCACCCCGGAGCGCGGCGATCAGGGCGAGAGCGGCGGCACCGGCGAACATCTCGTAGACGGTGGCGACGAACGGGTCAGCGGGCATGCTGATCCGCCCGGACAGGAACGAGCCGAGCGCCCAGGAGGCGGCACCGGCGGTCACGGTCAGGGCACCGGCGACCGGTACCGCACCCGGTCCATCGGACGGCAGGACCAGCAGCACCAGGCCGAGCAGGCCGACCGCCACGCCGAGCAGGCTGAGCAGGCCGGGCCGGTCGCCGGTGACCATCCGGAGCAGCACGACGAGCAGGGGTACCCCGGCGACCAGGAGCGCGGCGATCCCGGACGGCACGGCGACCCCGGACGGCCCGGACTCGGCGAGCACCACCAGGCCGTTGCCGCCGGTCAGCAGGAGTACGCCCACCAGCGCCGCTCCGGCGAGTTGCCGACGGTCGACCCGCAGCGCGCCGGCGCCCCGGCGTACCCGGAGGATCACGGCGAGCACGATGGCGGCGGTCGAGAACCGCGCGGCGGCGGAGAGCAGCGGCGGCACGGTGTCGACAGTCACCTGGATGGCCAGGTAGGTGGACCCCCAGACCAGGTAGACCACCGCGAGGGCGGTCCAGATCAGGGCGGAGCGGGTGACCGGAACGGCGCCCGGAACCGTCTTGCCGGACGGGGCAGAATCCGGCGAAGTGGACGTCTGTGGTCCGGGGCTCGGTGTTCCGGTGGATGAGCTCATCAGTCAGCCACGCTACGGTGACCACGGCGTCGCCGTCCCACTTTGGTGGTCGGCCTCTCACCGATCGTGCCCAGGAGGGCCTGCATGGCTAACTACGGACCACCGGGCGGGCCGGAACCGTGGCCTGGCCGCCGCCCGAGCGATCCCTACCGGTCCCCGACCGACCCGTGGGGGACGGGGGAGCAGGCTGACGGCCCGGGGTGCCCGGAGCAGGGACAACCCCCGTACGGTCGGGAATCCGGCCGGCCACCGACCGGCCCGGAGTACGGCTCCCGGTGGGCGCCGGAGCACGGTGCGGCACCGTACGACCCTGGTTACGGTCCGCCACCTCGGGACGGCGGCTACGGCCACCCGGAGCCCGGCCCACCGCAGTACGGGCCGCCGGGATACGGGCCGCCGGGATACGGGCCGCCGGGATACGGGCCGCCGGGATACGGGCCGCCGGGATACGGGCCGCCGGGATACGGGCCGCCGGGATACGGGCCGCCGGGATACGGGCCGCCGGAGTACGACCGGCCGCGACCGGGGTACGGCCGGCCGGAGCACGGGCCACCGGAGTACAGCCGAACGGAGTACGAACCACCGGACTACGGGCCACCGGAGTACGCCCAGCCACGACCGGAGTACCGGCGGGAGGCCCACCCGTCAGCGGGTCACCCGTCCCCCGGGCAACGACCGGAGTTCGGGCCCCCGCCCGGCCACCCCGGGGCACCCGGGGACGGCGACTGGGCGGTTACGGCGCCCGGTCCGGGATCCCGGCGGGGCCGGGGGCCGTTGCTGGCCGTGCTCGTCACCCTGGCGGTACTGGTCAGCGGAGGTGCAGCGGCCATCTACTACCTGCGCGGCCAGGACGGGCCGACCCCCTCGACGGCGGCCACCAGTGCGGTACCGGACGCTCCGCCGACCGCGGCACCGCAGTCGAGCGCCGAGCCGGCATCGACCGAACCCACGGTCGAATCGTCGACCGACCCGCGGTTCGTCAAGGTGGGGCAGTGCGTCCGCAACGTAGGCCCGGCGGACGGGCAGCCGAAGCTGGTCATCGCCCCCTGCGGGGCCGGGACCTACCAGGTACTACGCCGCTTCGACGGCGCCACCAGTGGTGAGAAGGACGCCGAGGCCAAGTGCGCCAAGGTGGAGGGCTACACCAACTGGTACTTCTTCAACAGCCCTCTGGACACGCTCGACTTCGTGCTCTGCCTCAAGTCGCGCTGACTCCCGACCACCCCTTGGGGAGAGAATGACAACCTACGGATCACCCGGATCGGGCAACCCCGACGACCCGTACCACCGGCCACCCGTCACACCGTCCTCCGGGGGAGGTTATCCACCGCCGTACCAGGGTGGTGGCTACGAGCCGCCCGCGCCGCAGTGGGGGCCGCCGCCCGGCGGTCAGGAACCACCGAACGTGCCCTGGGGGCAGCAGCCCGATCCGGGGTATCCGGGGCAGCAGCCGGGCTTCGGTCACCCGGCGCCCGGGTCGGGCTATCCCCCGGCGCCCGGGTCGTACCCACCACCGGCCGGACCCGCCGCCTCCTACCCGCCCCCGTCCGGGTTCGGCAACGAGCCCCCGGCCGGACCGCAGTGGGGTGGCCCGCCGCCGGGTGTCCCCTACGGGGCACCGATGGCCCCACCGCCGAAGAGCAGCAACAGGGCGCTGCTGATCATCCTGCTGGTGCTGCTGCTCGTGGTCTGCCCGTGCCTCGGGTTCGGCGGCTGGGCCCTGATGAACGCCGGGGACGATGACGACCCGCAGGCCGGACCGACCGCGACGGCCGCGCCGAGCAGCCGGCCGAGCGAGCGGCCCAGCCCCAGCCCCAGCCCGAGCCCGTCGCCGTCCCGCACCAGCGGCAGCAGCGGATTCGTCAAGGGCGACTGCGTGGTCAACGACGGTACGGCGAACGACGCCGAGCTGCGCAAGGTGAAGTGTGCGCCGGGCACCTACAAGGTGCTGCTGCGCATCCCGTTCACCTCGGACGGCAAGCAGTGCGAGACCAAGGCTCCGAAGTCGACGGCGAACTACGTGCACGACAACTCGATCGACGCCCTGGACTACGTGCTCTGCCTCCAGAAGCTCTGACCAGCAGCTAACCGAAACTAGGGCTGTCTAGCGATATCGCTAGACAGCCCTAGTCTTCTGTCGAGACGCCGGGCGACCACCGGCGGCGACACGCCGGTACCGTCCTCTACCTGTTTCTAGCCAGGCAGCTAGACGGGCCGATACGGTGCGAGACGTGGACCCGGTGCGCAACCCGTACGCCCCCGGTGCCGGCCAGCGACCGCCCGAACTCGCCGGTCGGGGCCGGGAACTGGACGTCTTCGACATCGTGCTGGAGCGCATCGCCCGGGGGCGCCCCGAGCGCAGCCTGATGCTCACCGGGCTGCGCGGGGTCGGCAAGACCGTCCTGCTCAACACCCTGCGCTCGCAGGCCATCGGTCGGCTCTGGGGCACCGGGAAGATCGAGGCCCGGCCGGACCAGTCGCTGCGTCGTCCGGTGGCCGCCGCCCTGCACATGGCGATCCGCGAACTGGCCCCGCACCACCGGGCGCCCGAGCGGATCGACGCGTTCCTCGGCGTCCTCAAGGCGTTCGCCCAGCGGGCCACCCCGACCGGTCGCGGTTCGACCGCACCGAAACTCCGCGACCGCTGGCAGCCCGGCATCGACGTACCGGCGAGCAGCGGCCGGGCCGACTCCGGCGACATCGAGATCGACCTCGTCGAACTGCTCAGCGACGCGGCCAGCGTCGCCACCGACGTGGGAACCGGTATCGCGGTCTTCATCGACGAGATGCAGGACCTCGGTCCGGAGGACATCTCGGCGCTCTGCGCCGCCTGCCATGAGCTGTCGCAGCTCGGCGCGCCCCTGATCGTGGTCGGGGCCGGCCTGCCGCACCTGCCGGCCGTCCTCTCCGCCGCGAAGTCCTACTCGGAGCGGCTCTACCGCTACCAGCGGATCGACCGGCTCGACCGGCTCGCCGCCGATCAGGCACTCTGCGCGCCCGCCGGGCGCGAGGACGTCGAGTACGAGCCGAAGGCGCTCGACCTGCTCTACGAGAAGTCCGGTGGCTACCCCTACTTCGTCCAGGCGTACGGGAAGGCCACCTGGGACCACGCGCCCCGCTCGCCGATCACCGCAGCGGACGTCCGGGTCGCCGCCCCGGAGGCGGAAGCCGAACTGGCGGTCGGTTTCTTCGGCTCACGCTTCGAGCGGGCCACCCCTGCCGAGCGGGAGTACATGCGGGCGATGGCGACGCTCTCCCTGCCGGACGGCACCGACGGCACGGCGGCCCGGGACGACATGGATCTCGCCGTGCCGACCGCCGACATCGCCCGCTCCCTGGGCCGTAAACCGGCGAGTCTCTCCCCCGCCCGGGACGCCCTGATCAAGAAGGGACTCATCTACTCGGGGGAACGCGGCACGGTCGCCTTCACCGTGCCGCACTTCGGCCGGTACCTCCGGACCCAACCGGCCTGACCGGGCCCGGACCCGCGATCCGGCCGGACAGGATCGGGCCCACAGACCTGACCGGGCAGGCTCAGACCCGTGACCAGGTCGGCGGGAAGACGACTTCACCGCCAGGTGGCGCCGGGGCACCGGCCACCTCCGGCGGCAGGACCAGCGCCTGCCACGGGTCACCGAGCCCGGACCAGGGGCTGGTCAGCCGGAACCGGGCCGCCGGCTCGAAGCCGAACCGGTGGTAGAAGGCCGGGTCACCGAGGACCACCACGAGGCGCTCACCGAACTCGGTCGCCGCGTCGAGCACCGCCTGCACCACCGACGTACCGAGCCCGATGCCCTGCCGGTGCGGCGCCACCGCGACCGGCCCGAGGGTCAGCGCCGGCCAGCCGCCGGAGTCGATCCGGACCCGGCTGAGCAGGGCGTAACCCACCACCTCGCCGCCCCACTCGGCCACCATCGACAGGTCGGGGAGCCAGGCGTCACTGTCCCGGAGCGCGTCCACCAGCCCGACCTCGGGTGGCGCGCCGGCGTCCGGCCGGTCGTACGCCGCCGCGACCACGCGCCGGATCGGTTCCACGTCGGCCGTTTCCTCGGGACGTAACCGCAGTGTGGTCACCCGGGCACGCTACCGCCGACCGGCGCGTCGACCGGCCCATTCGGCCGGCGTGGCGCGGGACGACCTGCTTTCGGGGCACCACGCTGCGTACTTCAAGGCCGGCGCCTACACCCAGGCCACGTGCTGCACGGGGGCCGGGACGGTACCCGTACCGCTCCGGACCGGGCAGAACGGCGGATGCGGAGGTAAACCACCCGGCGACGGGGTATGACTGGTACATGAGACCCGTACGCAGCCTCGCCCGCGTCATGCTGAGCGGCATCTTCGTGATCTCCGGAGCCCGGGCCGTACGTGACCCGGCGCCGCTGCTGCCCCGGGCCCGGCGGATGACCGACCGGGTCGGTCCGCTCCTGGAGAAGGTCCATCCGCAACTGCCGACCGGGGCCGAGCAACTGGTACGGGTCAACGGGGCGGTTCAGCTCGCCGCCGGCCTGCTGCTCGCCACCGGACACCTCACCCGTCCGGCTGCCGCCACGCTCGCCGGGACACTGGTGCCGACCACCTTCGCCGGTCATCCCTTCTGGACCGTCGACGACCCGGGCGCGCGGGCCAACCACCAGGTCCACTTCATGAAGAACCTCGGTCTCCTCGGCGGGCTGCTGCTGGCCGCCGCCGACACCGAGGGGCGGCCCGGTCTGCGGTGGCGGGCCGGCCACCGCATCGGTCACAGCCGGCGATCGGTCCAGCGGGCGGTCCGCACCGCCCGGCGGGATGCGCGGATCGCCATGCGATCCGCCGCCACGGCCCGTCGACTGCCCGGCTGACCTGCGTCGGTCCCGCCCCACCCCCCACATTCGCCGGTCCTGCGCGGGCAGAGGCCACGAATTACCTGAACCCCCCGCCAGGCGTTAACGCGGTGGAAATGTCAAAAACTTATGTGGGATCGGACACGGTCGGATAACGCGGGAGGCATCGGGGTGAGGCGCCGTTCTAGGCTCCAGTCAGGAGCGGGACGGGCATTACGATCTTGGTACGGGGGTGGCCACACCATGCCGGCGACCGTCGGGAGACGGGTGGAACGCCTCGCCCCAGTCCGCCGCCTCACCCGTGGCATCGACCGCAGGACGGTCGTACGGATCGGCATCGTGGCCGCCGCCGCGTACGCCGCCTGGCTCGCCATCGGCGCGTTCGGCCGGCCGTACAACTTCTTCGACATGCGGATCTACCACGGTGCGATGGTCTGGTGGGCCGGTGGCGAGCCGCTCTACCAGTTCATCGCACCCAAGACCACGCTCGGGTTCACCTACCCACCCTTCGCCGGGCTGGCCATGCTGCCGATGGCGCACCTGCCGATGGCGGTCGCCGGCTGGCTCAACGTGATTGGCAGCATCGCCGCCCTCACCGTCGTCCTGGCCGCGCTGCTGCGACCGATCGTCGACCGGCTCGGCTGGCCGCTCTGGTTCACCGTCGGCATCGCGGTACCCCTCGCGGTCGCCACCGAGCCGGTCCGGGAGACCCTCGGCTACGGCCAGGTCAACCTGCTGCTCTTCGCGCTCATCATCGCCGACCTGGTCGCCCTGCGCTGGCGGGCCCGGCGGGGCACCCGACACCGGTCCGACGACGGCCCGCTGCGCCGGTTCGTCCTCAGTGGTGTCTGGGCGGGCGCGGGCATCGGGCTGGCCAGCTCGATCAAGCTCACCCCGGCACTGTTCATCGTGTACCTGATGCTCACCCGCCAGTGGCGGGCCGCGTTCACCGCCATCGGTACCGCTGCCGGGGTGACCCTGGGCACGTTCGCGGTCGCGGGGCGGGACTCGGCCACCTACTTCACCAGCGTGCTGTGGCAGACCGAGCGGGTCGGTGCGGCGGACATGACGCCCAACCAGTCCCTCGCCGGGGTGCTGGCCCGGCTCTACGACTCGATCGAGACGCCGGGGCTGCTCTGGCTGTCGTTCTCGGTGCTGATGCTCGCCCTCGGCCTCTCCCGGGCGATGAGCGCCCGCGCGGACGGCGACGAGCTGACCGCGTTCACCCTGGTCGGGCTGACCACCAACGTGATCAGTCCGATCTCCTGGTCGCACCACCTGGTCTGGGTCATCCCGGCCGTCGTCGTGCTCGCCGACGCGGCGGTACGCCGCCGGGACGCCAGCCGTGGCCTGCTCCTGCGGGCCGGGCACCTGGCCGGCAACAACACCCCGCCCGGCGTGACCGGGCTGCGGACGCCGATCTGGTTCCCGACCCTGACCGGTCTCCGGCACGCGGTGGCCGCCCTCGGGCTCTACCTGCTCTTCGTGATCTCGCCGATCTGGCCGTACGAGCACCAGCTTCCCGAGGTCTCGCACTACCAGGACGGCCTCTTCGGCGCCCTGATGGAGAACTCGCTGGCGCTGGCGCTGATCGTGCTGGTGGCCGCACTGCCCTGGCGGCCGGGTGCCGAGCCGGCCTTCTACGCCGACCGGCTGCACCGGGCCGGCCTGGCCCGCGCCGGCCGCTGACGCGCCGGCTGCTGACCCGACGCCCGACACCGGCAGACGGAGAACCTCCGGGTGCCGGCGGGCCGGCCCGGTCAGGGGCAGTTCACCCACTCCTCGGTGCCGTCCGCGAAGACCTGATGCTTCCAGATCGGCAGCCGCGCCTTCACCTCGTCGACCAGCCGGGCACAGGCCGCGAACGCGGCGGCCCGGTGGGCCGTACTGACCGCCGCCACCAGTGCGGCGTCGCCGATGGCGAGCGGACCGATCCGGTGGGACACGGCCACCGCGTAGACGTCCGGGTCGGCGGCCAGTTCGTCGGCCACCTCGCGCAGCACGTCCGCCGCGCTGGGATGGCCCTCGTACTCCAGCGAGACCACCGTACGGCCGTGGTCGTGGTCGCGGACCACGCCCTGGAAGGAGACCACCGCCCCGGCCCGGGGGTCGGCCACTGCGGCCTCGTGCGCGGCGAGGTCGAGCGGGGCCGAGGTCACCTCGGCGTACCTGACCTGGACGGCGTGACCGGACCGGGCGCCGGCCGGCGGGGTCACGCCCGCTCCCCGGGTAGCAGCGGCAGCGGTACCACGGGCACCCGGGAGCCGGGCTCCCCCACGGTGCCCGGCCGGATCACCGCGAAGCCGTCGGCGACCGACAGCCCCCGCAGCATCGCCGAGCCGACGTGCCGGACCGGGTGGGCGGTGCCGGCCGCGCGGTCCAACCGGACCAGGGCGAGATGGGTGTAGTCCCCCCGGCCGGGGATCCGCTCGGCCAGGGTGGCCTGCGGGAGCATCGGCATGGCCCGGCCCCGCATGCCGGCGAGCAGCGGCGCGACGAGCGAGACCATGGCCACGATGGCGGACTGTGGGTTGCCGGGCAGACCGGCGACGAAGCGGGGCCGCCCGTCGGGACCGACCAGCCGGGCCAGCAGCATCGGGAAACCGGGCCGGACCGCGACGGTGTTGACCACGTAGTCCGCGCCGAGCGCGTGCAGGGCGGGGTGCAGGTGGTCGACCGGCCCGTGCATGGTGCCACCGGTGGTGCAGACCAGGTCGGCGCCGGCCAGCGCCTCGGTCAGCGCCGCGACGTGGGCGGGGAGGGTGTCCGCGACCGGGCCGACCACGTCGGACGTGCGGACCGTGCAGCCGTACCGGCGTAGCCAGGCCGGCACCGCCGGGCCGAGTGCGTCCCGGACCCGCCCGACGCCGGGCGGACCGGCGGTGAGCAGCTCGTCGCCGAAGACCAGCAGGGCGGCGCGCGGCGGGCGGCGTACCTGGAGGGTGTCGTGGCCGCAGGAGGCGGCGAGCCCGATCACCGCCGGGTCGACCGGGGTACCGGCCGGCAGCAGTTCCTCACCGGCCTCCGCCTCCTCGCCGGGGAGCCGCCACTCCGGGTTGGGCCGGGGGGTGCCGGTGACCCGGCCGTCGTCGGTCCGGCTGGACTCCTCGATCCGGACGATCGCCGACGTCCCCTCGGGCACCATGGCACCGGTGGCGATCTCCACCGCAGTGCCGTCCTCGGCGAGCGCCGGGGGGCTCGCCCCGGCGAGTACCCGACCCACCACCCGCCACGGCGCCGGTCCGCGTACCGCCCAGCCATCGACACTGGAGGTGGGGAAGGCGGGCAGCGGGGTCCGGGGGGTCAACGGTTCGGCGAGGGTGTACCCGTCGGCGTCGGCGAGCGGCCGGGTGGTCTCGGGCAGCGCGGCGGCCAGGCCGACCGCGTAGACCCGGGAGCGGGCCTCCTCCCAGCCGGCCGGGGGCAGGGCGGCGGCGGACTCCTCGACGGCAGCCGTGTCTACGCTCACCTGCCTGAGCCTAGCGGGAGGGCTCAGATCCGTTTCAGTGGTCGCCACCACGCAACTGGTCGACGGTGTGCGCCAGGACCGGCCCGAGGACGGCGAGGCCGTCCCGCGCTCCGCCGGTCGACCCGGGCAGGTTGACCACGAGCATCCGGCCGGACACCCCGGCGAGGCCCCGGGACAGGACGGCGGCGGGTACCCGGTCCCGGCTGTACGCCCGGATCGCCTCGGCGATGCCGGGGATCTCGTAGTCCAGCAGGGCGCGGGTGACCTCCGGGGTCCGGTCGGTGGGCGTGACCCCGGTGCCCCCGCTGGTCACCACCACGTCCATCCCGTCGGCCCGGGCGGCGCGGACCGCCTCGGCGACGGGTTCACCGTCGGGCACCACGACCGGGTCGTCCACCTGGCAGCCCAGCTCGCGTAGCCCGGCGACCAGCAGCGGGCCGCTGGTGTCCGGGTACACCCCGGCGGCGGCCCGGTTGGAGGCGACGATGACCCGGGCCCGGATCACGGCCGGTCCACGGGTCGTACCCATTCGCCGTTCTTCCCGCCCTCCTTGCGGAGCACGCGTACCCCCTCGACGGAGGCCGCCGGGTCGACGGCCTTGACCATGTCGACCAGGGCGAGCCCGGCGGTGGCCACCGCTGTCAGTGCCTCCATCTCGACGCCCGTCCGGTCCGCGGTCCTGGTGGTCGCGGTGATCTCGACGGTCCGTTCACCCAGCTCCAGGTCGATGGTGACCCCGTGCAGCGCGATCGGGTGGCAGAGCGGGATCAGGTCGGGGGTGCGCTTGGCGCCCATGATGCCGGCGAGCCGGCCGACGGCGAGCGCGTCGCCCTTGGGCAGGCCGTCGCGGCGGAGCAGTTCGATCACCTCGGGCGTGGTGTGCAGCCGACCGGCCGCCACCGCCAGGCGACCGGTGACCGGTTTGGCGGTGACGTCGACCATGCGGGCGGCCCCGGCGGGGTCGACGTGGGTGAGCTGGACGGGATCGGTCACGGCGGGGAGCCTACCCCGACCTCCGGCCCCCATCGGGAATGCCATGGACCAACCTGAGCCGGCGGACAGCGGGGGACCTTATGAAAGGGAAAGTCGCGCCCGCTGGTACGCACTCGTGGTGCGGTACCGGACACGGCGGTAACAGACCCGGAATGCGGCTGGCGAGGAGCCGATGACGCTGCGGAGTACCGCCTATCTTCGGTTGCCGGAAGGGGCCCGTATGGCCCATCCTTCTTGCCGCGCCGACACACAGGTGTTCTGCTGACAAGTAGCCGTACGGGGACGACGTGACATCTCTCCGTACCACCTTCGGATGCGCTGGGTTTCGCTTCCGACGCGCCGGGTGACGAATCACCTAATAGTTACCTGATAGTGCGCATAAGGACATTTATGTGTTCTTATCCAGACATTCCTTCCTCTAGGCTCATCGACATCGAACGAGGCATCGGTGGTGCGGTTGCGGGGACGCACCCAGAGGCGAGGGAGAACGACATGCGTTCCAACGAGTGGGGCTGACGAAGCTGTTGCGCCGACGCAACCGGAAGTAGTCTTGCGACGCGCGCAGCGATCGGTGACGACGCAGGGACCATGGGTGGCTCGACAAGACCGACGAGATAACGGGACCGATCGGCGGCTGATGCCGCTAGTCGGTCTCGTCGTCGTTGCGGCCACCATTGCCGGCGGAATATCCCTTTACCGTTTTGTCGTCAATTTTCCGGGACCCGGCGAAACGCTCACCCTCGGAATAGCGATCACGTCTCTGGTTGCTGTCGGCTTCACGGTGAAGGTACGGGTACGTATCCGGGCCGGTCACCATTTAATCGCCTGGACCGAGACCGCGATTATGATCGGTCTCGCCGTCGCACCCGCGTCACTGGTCGTCCTCGCGACCGGTTGCGGACTGGCGATCGCCACCGTGCTGACCCGCATGCCACCGATCAAGGCGGTCTTCGGTACCGCGAAGAACATGCTGGTGGCCGGCGCGGCCGGGCTCACCCTGCACCTCGCCGGCTGGACGGAGCAGAGCGACGACGGCTCCTTCGTCGGCCCGCTCGCCCTGGCGTACTTCATCGCGGTGGTGCTCGACGAACTGATCACCATCCCGGTGATCGCGCTCGCCACCGGGACCGGACGGCGGGACCTGTTCCGGGCCGACTGGGATCTGCGGTTCGGTGCCGCAATAGCCCGGTTCGTGGTCATCGCCGGCACCGTGGCCATCCTGCGCAACGACAACGACAACCGGCTCCTGCTGGCCGTACCGGCGCTGGTGTTCAGCCTCCACCTGTTCCATTCCAACCGGGTCAACGCCCGCACCGAGCAGCAGGCCTGGCAGCGGCTGGCCCGGACCACCGACGCGCTCAACGTCGTCGACCTGGACAAGGTACTCACCACCGCCGTCACCCAGGCCACCGAACTCTTCTCCGCCGACGAGGTCGAGATCGAGCTGCGGGAGACCGGTCGACTTGTCCGGGGCAGCACCACGGTCAGCTACGACGGACCGCCCGGCGGCATCCCGAGCACCGTCCACGGCGCGGTCATCGTCGCCCCGTTGGAGGGCCACGACCATACCGCCGACATCGGCGTACTCCGGCTCCGCTTCCGGGGCCCGGTGAAGCTCTCCGAACGGGAGCGGTACACCCTGCGTACCTTCGCCTCCGCACTCTGCACCGCAGTCCGCAACGCCCAGGCGTACGCCGAGTTGGCCCGCGCCGCCGAACAGCACGCGTACGCCGCCGCACACGACGCGCTCACCGGCCTGGCCAACCGGCGGCAGCTACTCGACCAGGGAAACCTCCAGCTCAGCCACCGCCATGCGGACGGGGTGACCGCCCTGCTGCTGATCGACCTCAACCACTTCAAGGAGGTCAACGACACCCTCGGGCACGCCGCCGGGGACCGCGTCCTCATCCAGGTCGCGGAACGGCTGCGCGACGCCGCACACCCGGACGACCTGGTCGCCCGCCTCGGCGGTGACGAGTTCGCCGTACTCCTGCGCGGGCTGCCGGCACCCGCGATGGCCGCGCACCGGGCCGAGAGCCTGCTCAACGCGCTACACGAACCACTCGACCTGGACGGCATGCGGATCAGCATCGAGGCCAGTGGCGGGATCGCCGTCGCACCGAGCAGCGGCGGCATGGCCGAGTTGCTGCGCCGCGCCGACGTGGCGATGTACCAGGCCAAGCGGACCGGCCAGCGGACCGCCACGTACGCCCCGGCCCGGGACAGCGCGGACCTCGGCCGACTCACCCTCGGCGGCGACCTGCCCCGGGCCGTGGCCGACCACGAGTTCACCGTCAACTTCCAGCCCATCGTCGACCTCGGCACCGGCGAGGTGGTCTCCGCCGAGGCACTGGCCCGCTGGCACCACCCCGTCCACGGCACCATCGACCCGCTGCGCTTCCTGGAGGCCGTCGAGCGCTCCGGCCTGCTCCCCGCCTTCGCCGAGGCCGTCCTCGACCAGGCCCTGATCGCCGCCGGCAGTTGGCGGGAGGCCGGCTTCGACCTGCCGGTCGCGGTGAACGTCTCCCCGCGCAGCCTGCTCGATCCCCGCTTCCCCGGCTCCGTCCTGGCCCGGCTGCGCGCCCACGACCTCCCCCCGGACCGGCTGCACCTGGAGCTGACCGAGACGCTGACCCTCAGCCAACTGGAAGTGGTCGACCGGGTCCTCGGCAAGCTCCGCGACGAGGGGATCCGGCTCGCCCTGGACGACTTCGGCACCGGCTACTCGTCGCTGTCCCTGCTCTCCCGCATCCCGGTGCACGAGCTGAAGATCGACAGCACCTTCGTGACCACCATGGAGACCTCCACCGAGGCCGCCGCCGTCATCCGGTCCACCCTGGACCTCGGACGCAGCCTCAACCTGATGGTCGTTGCCGAGGGGGTGGAGAGCGAACCACAACGCCGGGCCCTCTGGGAGCTGGGCTGCACCGCCGGCCAGGGGCACCTCTTCGGCCGGCCGATGCCCGCCGGGCAGATGCTCGCCACCCTGCGCCGGGGGACGGGCGGCCGACCGGGCGCCCTGGCCCCGGCCCTGCACGACACCGGCGCGGTGATCCGGCTCGCCCCCGGACGACGCCCGAACGGCCGTGGCCGAGGGGACCGTCTGCCACACTTGCCGGCGTGATCCACGCCGATTCGCCACCCGCCCTCCGACCGGCGGCGGTCACCCCGAAGTCCCGCACCGACCGGGGCAGACGGGCCTGGCAGCGGCTGGACCGGGCCGGCGGAGGCCTCCACACCGACCTCGGCCTGTACACGCTCTCCGCGATCTTCGCTGCGGTCACCGCAACGACCTCCACCCTGCTCCCGCACCGCGCCTGGGGTGCCGTCGCCGCCTTCGGCTACCTGGTCGCCGCGCTCGCCGTCGCCGGCCAGGTGCTCGCCCGGCGCGCCAACCGGGACTCCCCGCTGGCGGGTACCGCCGCCCGGGGCTGGGTCACCGTCCTGACCTGGGTGACCACCGCACTGCTCCCGCTCGTCATGCAGAGCGTCCAGCGGGCCGCCGGGCGGGGCGACCGGGCACAGGAGGAGGTGGTCGTCATCGAGCAGGCCGGGATCCGGCTGCTCGACACCGGCACCCCGTACCTCAGCCGCGACCACATCGCCGCCCTCCCGGCCGGCGAACAGCTACTCGGGTACACCCCGTATCAGCCGGGCATGGCTCTGTTCGGCCTGCCCCGGGCCGCCGGAACCGCCTGGTGGACCGACGCCCGACTGATGTTCGCCCTGGTCACCGCAGTAACCCTGATCGTTGCCGTGGCCGTGCTACGACGACCGGCCCCCGGCACCCCGGCACCCCGACCCGCCGGGTCCACGCTGGTCCGGGCGGTTCAGGCCGCCACCGTACTGCCGGTCTGCGCGCTCACCCTCGCCACCGGTGGTGACGACCTGCCGGTACTCGCGCTCTGCCTGCTCGCCCTGGCCCTGGCCGCCACCGGACGCCCCGGCGGGGCCGGCCTGGCGGTCGGGCTCGCCGCCGCCCTGAAGCTCCTCGCCTGGCCGGTCGCCCTGGTGTTGATCGTCTGGGCGGCCACCCGGGGCCGGCGGGACGCCCTGCGGCTGGCCGCCGGCGCTGTCGGCCTGCCGGTCGCCGCCCTCGTGCCGGTGCAACTGGTCGACTCCTCGGCCCTGGTCGAGAACGTGCTCCGGTTCCCCCTCGGCCATGGGCTGGTCAGCAGCCCCGCCGCATCCCCGTTCCCCGGGTACCTGATCGCCCAGACGCTGCCCGCCGGCCGCGCGGTCGCCGCCGCCGCGCTGGTCGCCGCCGGACTGGCGATCGCCGTCCACCTCGCCCACCGACCGCCCCGCACAGCCGCAGCCAGCGCCGTCATCTGCGGGTACGGCCTGCTCGCGGCGATCCTGCTGATGCCCGCCACCCGGTTCGGCTACCTCCTCTACCCGGTCGCGTTCCTGGTCTGGGCACCCGCGCTGGCGCCCGACCGGCAGGCGCCGGAGCACCCCCGGGCCGGCACACCGTCCTCCGGGTCCGGCTGATGACCGGAGCGTCCGCGCGGGTGCCGGGGGACGTCGTCGCCGCCGTGGCGGTCGGTGGCGCGCTCGGCGCGGTGGCGCGGTACGGGCTCGCCGTTGCCTGGCCGACCGCACCCGGCGCCCTCCCCTGGGCGACCCTGGCCACCAACCTCGCCGGATGCGCCCTGCTCGGGGCGCTGATGCGGGTGATCGCCGGACAGATCGCCCCGCACCGGCTGATCCGCCCGTTCCTCGGCACCGGCCTACTCGGTGGTTTCACCACCTTCTCCACCTACGCCGTGGAGACCCGGGAACTGCTGTCCGCCGGGCGCCCCGGCCTCGCCCTGGGGTACGTCCTGGGCACCCTCGTCGGCGGACTGGCCGCCATCCTCCTGGGTGACCGCGTGGTGGCACGGGTGTGGCGGTGACCGTCCTCCTGGTCGTGCTCGGTGGCGCATTCGGCGCGGTGAGCCGTTTCCTGATCGACCGGGCGGTGACCGCACGCACCGTCGAGGGACAGCTGCCCACCGGCACCCTGCTGGTCAACCTGGCCGGTTCGCTCCTGCTCGGTCTGCTCGCGGGGGCCGGTAGCACCGTCCCCGGCTGGCTCGGACTGTTCGTCGGCACCGGGTTCTGCGGGGCGCTGACCACCTGGTCGACCTTCGGCTACGAGACGGTCCGCCTCGCCCGGTCCGGGCCGGCGGGCCGGCGTTGGGCGGTGGTCAACGTCGCCGTCACGCTCGGCGCCGGGCTGACCGCCGCCGCTGCCGGCTGGGCGGCCGGTAGCCGGCTCTGACCGCAGCCGGGGCCACCCGCGCCGGGCCGATGCGCGGGTTCGGCATCTGGGCCGAAGACCGGGTGCGCCGCCCGATGAGGGCGTACACCTGAAGCATGACGACCTATCACGATCGCGCACACGCCGGGGAGACCCTGGCGGGACTGCTCTCCGGACTGGCCGGGCGCCCGGACGTCACCGTGCTCGGGCTGGTCCGGGGTGGCGTACCGGTGGCCGAGGTGATCGCCGACCGGCTGCAGGCACCGCTGGACGTGCTGGTGGTCCGCAAGCTCGGCATGCCCCTGGCCCCCGAGGTGGCCTTCGGCGCGCTCGGCCCCGGAGGCGTCCAGGTGCGCAACGAGTCCCCGGCCGCCCAACTGCCTCCGGAGCAGGTAGCCGAGGTGGTCCGCACCGAACAGGCCGAACTGGACCGGCGGGAACAGCTCTACCGGGCCGGCCGGGCACCGCTGGACCTGGACGGGCGCACTGCGGTCATCGTGGACGACGGGCTGGCCACCGGGGCCACGGCACGGGCCGCCGTCGCGGTGGCCCGGCAGATGGGGGCGCAGCGGGTGGTGGTGGCGGTACCGGTCGGCTCCCCCGAGGCGTACGACATGCTCGCCGCCGAGGCCGACGAGGTGGTCTGTCCCGAGCGTCCCCCAGGTTTCGGCGCGGTGAGCCGGTACTACGACGACTTCCATGAGGTGTCCGACCGGGAGGTCACCGAGGTGCTACGAGCGGAAGGGTGAATCGACCGGGTACGGTCGAATGATGCATCTCACCTGTCCCAAGTGTCACGGAGACATGCGCCAGTACGAGCGCAGCGGCGTGACGGTCGACCAATGCACCGAGTGCCGGGGGATCTTCCTCGACCGTGGCGAGTTGGAGAAGCTCTTCGACGCGGAGGCCAACTGGAACCGTACGCAGGGCGCCCCGGCACCCGCCCCGCAGGCTGGCGGTTACGCCCCGCCACCACCGCCGCCACCCGCACCGGCCCCGCACCCGGGTTACGGAGCCGTGCCGCCGCCACCGCCCCCGGCACACGGTTACCCGCCGGCCCCGGCGTACGGCCACCAGCAGCAGCACCATCACCATGACTACCACGGGCACTACCAGCGGAAGCGGCAGAAGAGCTTCCTGAACGAGCTGTTCGACTAGGGTACGGCTATTGCGCGGTCGACCACGTCCATCCTCGCGTCGATCATGGAGTTGTGGTGGGGCTTTCCGCTCGATATGCGGCTTCTGCGGGGCACCATAACTCCATGATCGACGAGCGGTCGGTCAGACGATGGCCATGTCGACGAACCGGGACAGGTGCAGTTGGGCCGCGACCGTCACGGTGTCCGTCGGACCGTTTCGGTGCTTGGCGACGATGAAGTCCGCCTCGCCGGCCCGGGGTGACTCCTTGTCGTAGTAGTCATCCCGGTGCAGAAGAATGACAACGTCCGCATCCTGCTCAATCGAGTTGTGCGTAGCGATCCCATTGGCGATGAAATTATGCGTACCGAGCACTGTGGCGTCATACACCTCACGTTCACCCAACGATTCGATCGAGGTGATCTCGTCCCAGAAGACGTCATTGGTGGCATGAAGATCGAGATCAGCAGTGTCCAGGACGGCGGCGACACGGCTGAGGCGGGCTCGGCTCGGCGCACGCTTCCAGAGGGTGCTCCCGCAGAACTGCGTGCCGATCGCGTTCGCGAATTCGCGGTGACTCATTACTTGTGCGGTGAGGATCTCCCGGACCCGGCCCCATACTTCCTTCGGTATGGTGTCGACGTTGGTATTGCTGGTGAGCTGCTCCAGCACGGTACGGAGGCGCTCGCAACCGTCAGCACGCTCCCCGTGCACCCCGATTTCTCGGAGGAAGCGCAACTGATCGTCACGTCCGGATACGTCCAGCGTGTACTGAGGGCGATGACCGCGCACCGTCACCGCCCTGAGCCGGGCGATAATGCCGTAGCGAAGCAGCAGACGCGATATGTCTTCCAACAAACGGATGCTGGTCGAGGCGTAGTAGACCCGTCCACTCCTGCCGTTCTTGTTGACCGTCACCGAGCCGTCGGTGGCCCACAGGTGCCGGAGAAACAGCGTGATCTGATCCTTGGGCAGCGAGAAGACTCCCTTGGGAACAAACTTCTCGTGTGACCTCAGACCGAAGAGGCCCAGCTCATCGAGCCACTGGGCTATTGGATTACGGCGTCCGTGAGTCAATCGATACGGTGCGGGCAGACGGAGCGTGGTGACCCGCGCTGCGGCATACTCGTCCCGGACCGCGGTGATTCCGAAGTGCCGGGCCGATTCGGTGACTGCTGTGAGGTTCCGTTCATCGCGACTGGCGTACCTGATCGGCTGCCTGCGGACGAAAGAGCCATCGCCGATAAGGTGCGCGAGCATCACGATCTCCGCCTCTGCCCACCGCTCCACGTTCAACGGAGGCGGAATGTGACGCGGCGCGGCGACCCGTGACCCTACCGCCAGGTCGCCCAGGGGACGCCAGCCAGCAAAGGTGAGGAACGGATGGTTTGCGGTAGCGTCGATCTGCTTTCCGGACGCGAGGGTCATCCGGAAGATCTCCCGGGTGCCGCTCGGAAAGACATGGGTCATCGTACGTGGGCTGTACATCAGCCTCTCATCGAGCGCCCAGACCGGAATGTCCCTGGCTCCAGCGGCAAGCAGTTCACCGAGGGTCACCTCCGTATTGTCGTCCGCTCGGATCACCCTCGTCTCTGCCGTAAGGCAGCCTGACTCCCGCAGGTCGGACAATTGGGGTCGCTTGTCGGTGCGCTGCTCCGGACCACGGTTCAGCTGACTGACCGCGATCACCGGGCACTCGACCTCCTTGGCCAGCAGCTTGAGGCCACGGGACAGTTCGGCGACCTCCTGCTGCCGGCTCTCGGTCTTCTTCGGCGAACTCATCAGCTGGAGATAGTCGACCACGATCATCTTCAGGTCGTGTCGCTGCTTGAGCCGTCGCGCCTTGGCCCGGATCTCCATCAGGTTCATGTTCGGTGTGTCGTCGACGAAGAGTGGCGCCTCACTGATCTCACCCATGCAGCGGGCCAGCTTGGTCCAGTCGTCGTCGGAGAGCTGCCCGCTACGCAGTACGTGCAGCGGCACCCGGGCCTCCGCCGAGAGCAGTCGCATGACGATCTCGACCTTGCTCATTTCCAGGGAGAAGATGGCGCTGGCCTGGTTCGCCCGGATCGCGGCATTCCGCGCGAAGTCCATCGACGCGGTGCTGTTGTGGGTCGGGATCATCGACCGGCCGGCCAGATAGAGGTGGTCGTCGTTGTCGACGGTCACGCACCTGACCGGCACGCTCGGCACCGGCCGGACATCGACGATGTACCGCGAACCGGTCCGGGCACGGGAGGTCGCACGGCGGCGCAACCGGTGCGCCGCCCGCTTCCTCTCCAGCCGAAACACCTCGTCCACGGCGGAGAAGTTCAACGTGTACGCGGTCGACGACTCCGGGTTCCGTCCGCGTACCGGTCTGGTCGTGATGGTGCACCCGTACCCGAGACTGACCACCAACTCCCGGACATCCTCGGCCAGGTGTTTCGAGGTGGACGTGTACTGCACGTCCCCGGTCGGGGCCACCGTACCGTCGGTATCCAGCAGTCCGGCGAGCAACGCTCGACGCTGCCCCTCGCTCGCCCGCAGGTAGGCGCCCGGGATGTGCTTGTTGTTCAGGACGTTGAGTGAGCGCAGCATGCCCACAACCGATCCGAAGCGCGCATGGCACGGCGCACACCGTCGGCCGGAGGACCGGTTGAGGATCGCGGGCGTCAGCTCACCACACCTGGTACGGCCACAGGCCGGACACTCCCGCTCCGCCAGCACGGGCAGAGGTGGCGGAAGAATGGCGTAGGCCATCGGCCCGGACTGTCTGACCCGGAAGCCGTCGGCCTCGACTCCGTCGATGATGCCCGGATCGACCGTGGCGAACCTCGCGGCAGCGCTGTGCCCGTCGCCGAGCCAGACCCCGAGGGTGTACGGCGGTACAGGTAGTTCACGCTCCGGCAGGTCGAGAGGTGCGCAGTTCTCGACCGCGTGGTTCAACCGACGATCAGCAGTGTCCGTGCGTAGGGTTGCCGCGATCTGCTCGGTGGTCACCACTCCGTCGTGCACCCTCTTCGAATGCGCGTTCACCGGGCGCTCCGCCCGGTCGAGCAGCGTGGTGACCACCTGACCCGTGCGGTACACGAGCGGAACCGCGCCAGCTACCCGGCGCGTTCCCCGGGTTGCGTCAGGCGCGGGCCCGATCTCCCGCTCGACGGTCCTCAGTACGTGGCGGAACTCCGGGCCGACGACACCAACCCACTCATCCGACCAGGCCCGCCGGGATCCCTTCGCGGGTGCCTGCCGACGACTCGTCCTGGTGGTCGTCTTCCAGAGGTGTTCGGCATCAGCGACGATGACGGAGCCGTCGGAGAACTCGACCTCGTAGCATGGCCGCCCGTATCGCACCTCGAAGGCTGCGGTGACGGTGGTCGGGCGGCCGTCTGCACCGAGCAGACGGTCACCGACCTGGACCTCGCCCATGGTTGTCCAGCCGTCCGGAGTTGGCAGAGGCGTATCCAGAGCGAGTGCCTTACCCAGGCCCGGCCGGCCGGCCACGATAATCAACTGTCCGGCGTGCAGGCCGTTGAGCAGGCGGTCCAGGTCGGTGAAGCCGGTCGGCACCCCGGTCATCACCCCGCCCTGGGCGCCGACCGCCTCGATCTCGTCAAGCGTGGGTTGGAGCATGTCCGCCAGGACGGCGAAGTCCTCGCTCACCCGCCGTTCGGTGACCTCGTAGACGGCCTGCTGGGCGAGGTCGACAATGTCGTCCACATCCCGCCCGCCGCCACCGTTGGCGCCGTAACCGAGCTGGACGATGCGGGTGCCCGCCTCCACCAGCCGGCGCAGTACCGCCCGCTCGCCGACGATCCGCGCGTAGTAGGACGCGTTCGCGGCGGTCGGCACGGTCGAGATGAGGGTGTGCAGGTAGGGCGCGCCGCCGATCCGGACCAGGTCGCCGGAGTCGGCCAGGGCGGCGGCCACGGTGATGGAGTCGGCCGGTTCACCACGCCCGTAGAGGTCGAGGATCGCGTCGAAGATGGTGGCGTGCACCGGCCGGTAGAAGTCGTTCGACTTGAGGATCTCCACGACGTCGGCGATGGCGTCCTTGGAGAGCAGCATCCCGCCGAGCACGCACTGTTCGGCGGCGATGTCCTGCGGCGGCGTCTTCTCGTACTGGGCGTCGCGGGGCGCGGGAGCCGCCGAGGACGGTGATCCGTCGCTGGTGCGGGCCTCGGCCCGCCGGTCGTCGGTGACCGACACCGGGTCCCCCCTCCACTGCGTCGGCAAGCACTGCGCCGTCCCGGTCCGCGGTACGGCGATCCTGGCCGGCCCTGGCCAACCCCGTCGTCGGGGGTCATCGCGGGCTGCGCCGAGGGTCGAGCGGTAACCATACGGAACAGCAGGTCAGCACCTCAACCGACCCGGTGGACGAGTCTCTGGACAACCTGTGGACACCGAGGGGCAAGGGTGTGCGCAGCCTGTGCACAGGCTGTGGAAAACTGTGGGGGAAAGTTATCCACAGTCACTCTGAACTGGTCTTTTGCTATCCCCACCCTGTGGACAAGGATTTCCCCGGTGGATTGTCGGGCGGGCCTGGCGGGTCGGTGGCCATCGGCAGATTTGACTTGATGGCTGATTGCGCTTTCCGCTGGGTACGGTCACGCTCCGGCCGTGGACTACCGGGACCAGCCAGGCGGGGATCCGAGCCTGCGGGGCAGCCAGCCAGGCGGGCGCTGGGACCACGGCGCCCACGACCCGACCGACCACTACCGCGCCCACGACCCGGTCGACCACTACCGCGCCCACGACCCGGTCGACCACTACCGCGCCTACGATCCGACCGACCACCACCGCCCGCCGGTGACGGGCTACGGGACCCCAAGCCGCCGGCGCGCGGCGGAACGTGGTCAGCAGGTACCGGCCGACGGGTACCTGCCCTCCTGGGCGACCGGAGCCGGCACCGCCGGGCACCCTGCCGATCTCGGGCCGACCGCTCCTGGCGCCGACCGGACCGGTTTCACCGGGGGAAGCGGTCGGCACCGGCACGATCCGGGCCGGCCCGACGACCACTCGGTCCGACACGATCCGGGATGGCCCGACGGCCGCCCCGGCCCGGTCACCACCGAGACCACCAGCAGTTGGCGGAGGGCCACCGAGACCACCAGTTGGGGCGTGCCGGCCACAGCCGCCGGTGGTCGGCACGCCGACCACACCGCCGAGTGGCGGATCGACCGGTACGCCGGGCACGAACCGGCCGAAGATCGCCCGGCCTGGTCGGTGGCACCGTCCGCAGCGGATCCGGATAACGGGTACCCGGCATCGCCTGGCGGGTACGGCCACCACACCGGTCAGCTCCCGCCGTACCGCGCGGAACGTCCGGCGGAGGCCGGCCCGGACTGGTCGGCGGCGGGTGGGTGGGATGTCCCCACACCGGTCGACTGGCAGGACCGGACCAGCGGGGACGGCCGGTGGGACCGGCACGCAGGCACCGGTCCGTGGCACGACGGGAGCGCCCCGGCCGGGCGGCACGACGACACCGGCGACGGCCATCTGGCCCCCTGGAGCGACCGGAGGGACACCTTCCGGTCGGGGACCCGCCTGGCCGGCGACGACCCCCGGTGGATGGCGACACCGGCCTCGGCGCCCCGGTCCCCGGTGGTCAGTTGGCCGGTCTCGGACGACCGTCCCGCAGCGACGGCGGTACCCCGCGCGCCGGGCGGCGCCGGGCCCGTCGCTTCCCCGGACCGGTCCCCCCGACCGGGTTCGCAACGGGTGGCCGTCGCACCAGGCCAGGGACGGCGCAGTCTGCCGGATCCGGCAGCCGGCTCACCCGGGGGTGGCGGGCGGCGCAGTACGCCGGAGCCGCCCGAGGACGAGCAGGTCGGTGGAGCGATGGCGGCGGTGCTCTACACGGCCGCGTGCTACCTGGTGCCGGTGGTACTGCTCATCGGCTGGCTGTTCACCCTGGACGGTCGGGTACCGGCCGGTTGCGTGACGGATGTGACCGGCGGCGGCTGCATGTCCCCCCGGGCCTTCGCGCTGGAGTCCATGCTGGGTGGTACGCAGCGACTCGGGCTGGCTCTGGTCGCCAGTGTGCTGATGGCGGTGATGTTGCGCTGGTTGAGCAGCGGCTGGCGGGTGGGGAGCGTGGGACTGGCCGCAGCGGTGGTCGGCGGTGGCCTCTCCACGCTGCTGTACAGCGCGGTCAGCGGTCAGCCGCTGGGCTGACGCGGGCAGGGGCGGCAGGGGCGGCAGGAAAGGCAGCAGGGGCCGCACCGTCCGGTGCGACCCCTGCTGGTGGTACGGGTGTTACTTGCCCTGGACGACGTTCAGGTCGAACTTGGCGGTGACCTCCGGGTGCAGCTTGACGCGCACCGGGTGGGCACCGATCGCCTTGATGTGACCGGGCAGTTCCAGCCGGCGCCGGTCGAGAGCCGGACCGCCAGCGGCCTTCACCGCGTCGACGATCTCGGCCGGGGTGACCGAGCCGAAGAGCCGGCCACCCTCGCCGGCCCGGGCCTTCAGGCTGACCTTGAGGCCCTCAAGCTGGGTCTTGACCTCGTTGGCGTGGCCGAGGTCGCGGATCTCCCGGGCGGAACGCGCCCGCTTGATCAGCGTGACCTGCTTCTCGGCGCCCTTGGTCCAGGCGATCGCGAAGCCCTGCGGGAGCAGGTAGTTCCGGCCGTAACCGTTCTTGACCTCGACGATGTCGCCGGGGGCACCGAGACCGGATACTTCCTGAGTGAGGATGATCTTCATTCCGGTGCCTCCTCTCAGCGGGCCGTGGCCGTGTACGGCAGGAGCGCCATCTCACGGGCGTTCTTGACCGCGCGGGCAATCTGCCGCTGCTGCTGCGAGGTGACGCCGGTCACCCGCCGAGCGCGGATCTTGCCGCGGTCGGAGATGAACTTGCGCAGCAGCGCGGTGTCCTTGTAGTCGATGTAGGTGATCCCGTCCTTGTCGAGCGGGTTCACCTTCTTCTTCGGCTTGCGAAGTGCCGCAGCCTTTGCCATTGCTCTTGCTCCTGGTTTGCGATCTCGGGCGCTGGGTGCCATCAGAACGGGGGCTCTTCGTCGAAGTTTCCGCCGCCCGAACCGGACCGCGAGGAAGCCGGAGCCGCAGAGGCCCAGGGGTCGTCGAAGTTTCCTCCGCCGCCCTGGCCACCACCGCCGCCGCCGGAAGCACCGAAGCCGCCGCCACCGGAGCGCGACATCTTCTGCACCTTGGCCGTGGCGTAGCGCAGCGACGGGCCGATCTCGTCGACCTCGAGCTCGATGACGGTGCGCTTCTCACCCTCGCGGGTTTCGTAGGACCGCTGACGCAGCCGGCCGGACACGATCACCCGGGCGCCGCGTTGCAGCGACTCGGCAACGTGCTCGGCGGCCTGCCGCCACACGGTGCATGCAAGGAACAGCGGCTCGCCGTCCTTCCACTCACCGGAGGCCTTGTCCATGAACCGGGGTGTCGAAGCGACCCGGAACTTGGCGACTGCGGCGCCGGAGGGGGTGAACCGCAACTCGGGGTCATCGGTCAGGTTGCCGATGACCGTGATGGTGGTATCTCCTGCCATGACCATCTCCTCGCGCACTCATCAGTCTCTGCCGGTAAGGCTGCCAGAGCAGTACGACAGAGCTGACGAGGCTGATCCGGGCGTGCCGGGTAGGCGCGGTTAGCGCGTCTCCGGCCGGATGACCTTGGTGCGCAGCACCGACTCGTTGAGTCGCAGCTGACGGTCCAGCTCGGCCACCGCCGCAGGCGTGGCCTGCAGGTCGATGACGGCGTAGATGCCCTCGGCCTTCTTGTTGATCTCGAACGAGAGGCGCCGGCGGCCCCACACGTCGAGCTTCTCCACCGAGCCACCCGCGGTCCGGATCACGTTCAGGTACGTGTCGAGCGACGGGGCGACGGTGCGTTCCTCGAGACTGGGGTCGAGGATCACCATGATCTCGTAATGACGCAAGACGTTCTCACCTCCTATGGGCTGGCGGCCACGGTCCTTCCGTGGCAGGAGGTCGTGCGTCGTGGTCCGGCCGACCGTGGGGGAACCCAGGCGGACTCGGACAACCCGGCAAGGATACCCGGCGCAAACGATCACTCCCCGTCGGGCGGCCAAACCGGCCGGTACGCCTGGTCACGGCCGCCGGTCAACCATCACCAGGTACGACGGAGGGCTCCCGGCCCGCCGTGAGCGGGGCGCGGAAGCCCTCCGGTACCCGGAGCCGCGGGGCGTCCCGTCCGCATTCGTTGGGTGGGACCTGGGGAGGAACGACCACACCGATGAGGTTGGACCGGGGACGCCCCGCGGAGCTTATCGTGTTGTTATTTCACGCTACTACGAATCTGGGCGCAGTTAGGGCTAATCACCGGAATTGTCCATCCCGACCCGGTTCGGTCAGCCGGACCGTGGCGCAGGTGGTGCCCTCCGCCGTACCGGGCCGTACGGCGGAGGGTCGTCCGGGCTGACCGCCCGGATCCACCAGGACCATCCGCAGCCGGACCGTCGCGGCCGGGGGCTCCCCGGTCCCCGGTACCGCCGCCAGCGGCGCGTTCCCCCTGTCGAGCGCGGTGGAGCCGGCGCTGGCATGTCGTGGTGGCGACAGCGGCACGTCCGTCTCCCGGGCTCGGCGTTGATGGTCCCCTGTCGGCCTGTCGAGAGCAGGCCGTCGATCTCACCCGGGGTAACGACAGCCGGCCTCTCCGGTGACGCCTGCCGCGCGCCGGGCGTGCTCCGTACCTCCGATGGTCGGGCCGGGGACGTAGGCTCGCGGGCATGCGCATCGGAGCCCACGTCGATTCAGCCGACCCGCTCGCCGAGGCGTCAGCCAGAGCGGCGGACGCCGTGCAGTTCTTCCTCTCCGACCCGAAGGGCTGGAAGGCGCCGCAGCCGAGGGGCGACGCGGACCGGCTGCGTGCCGCCGAGGTCGATGTCTACGTGCACGCGCCGTACGTGATAAACGTGGCGACGCCCAACAACCGGATCCGGATCCCCAGCCGGAAGCTGCTGGTCAGCCATGCCGCAGCCGCTGCGGAGATCGGGGCACGGGGCGTGATCGTGCACGGCGGGCACGTGAACGCCGGCGACGACCTGGCGGTCGGGTTCGACAACTGGCGCAAGACGTTCGCCTACGCGGCGGAGTCGGGTGGCTTCGCCACGCCGGTGCTCATCGAGAACACCGCCGGCGGCGAGAACGCCTGCGCCCGCCGACTGGACGCACTGGCCCGGCTCTGGGACGTGGTCGGCGAGTACGGGGCCGGGTTCTGCCTGGACACCTGCCACGCGCACGCCGGCGGCGAGGAACTGCTGGACCTGGTTGACCGGGTCAAGGCGATCACGGGACGGATCGACCTGGTGCACGCGAACAACTCCCGGGACGGGTTCGGTTCCGGCGCGGACCGGCACGACAACCTGGGCAGCGGCACGATCGATCCGGAGTTGCTGCTGGCGGTCGTCCGCGCCGCCGACGCCCCGGTGATCGTGGAGACTCCGGGCGGGGCGTCCGGGCAGGCGGCCGACATCGCCTTCCTGCGCGGCCAGACCGGCATCGGGGACCGGCTGGCATGACCACCGAGGAGAAGCCGGCCAGCCGTGACCTGGCCAAGGCGATACCGACCAGTCGTGACCTGGCCGAGGAGATGCCGGCCAGCCCGGAGGAGACCGGCCCGGCACCCACCGGCGACGGGGCCACCAGGGACGAGACCAGCAAGGACGAGACCAGCAAGGACAAAGCCGCAAAGAACGCGGCCACCAAAGACGCAGCCACCAAAGACGAGGCCGGCGAGAACGAGGCCACTGGAGACAAGACCGCCGACGACGAGGCCGCAGAGAACGCAGCCGCAAAGGACACGGCCACCAAGGACGCAGCCACCGATGCGGACCCGTGGGCGGCGTTCGCGCCCGCCCCCGAGCCGGTTCCGACCCGGCCGCGACGGGTCGCCCGGGCCGTAGGCCGTTTCCTGATCCACGAGTGGACCCTCGCCGTCGTCGGTGCGTTGGTCCTTGCGGCGCTGATGACCTGGCCCACCCTGCGCTACCCGCTCTACACGATCCCGCAGGACTACTGGGACCCGACCCTCCAGGCGTGGCAGGTGGCCTGGTCGGGGCACATCCTGCTGACCGATCCCAACCAGCTCTGGCAGGCCAACACCTTCTATCCGGAGCGGTGGAGCTTCGCCTTCTCCGACACCCTCCTCGGGTACGCGCCGGCCGGCATGATCGGCACCGGGCCCGAGGCCGCCATCCTGCGCTACAACATCCTTTTCGTACTCGCCCACGCCCTGGCCACGCTCGGGGCGTACGCGCTGGCCCGGCAACTCGGCGCGGGCCGGATCGGCGGTGCGGTGGCCGGGGTCAGCTTCGCGTACGCACCCTGGCTGCTCGCCCAGGCCGGTCACCTGCACGTGCTGTCCAACGGGGGCATCCCGCTGGCGCTGGCCATGCTGGCCCGGGGCCACGGCTACTCGTTCCGGTACGGCTACCGCCCCGCCCGCCGGCACGCTGGCTGGGCACTCGCCGGTTGGCTGGTCGCCGCCTGGCAGCTCAGCCTCGGATTCGGTATCGGTCTGCCGTTCGCCTACGTGCTCGGGCTGCTCACCATCGCAGCGGCGGTCACCTGGTACGTCCGGCGGGCCTTCTTCTGGGCCGTCCGGCGGCCGTTCGGGGTCCGGCTGCTGCTGGCCGACCTCTTCGGCGGGCTGGTCTTCGCGGCGGCCGGGGTGCTGCTGGCCATCCCCTACTTCAAGGTCACCGAGTTGCACCCGTACGCCCGGCGGACCCTGGGGGACATCGACATCTTCTCGCCCCCGGCGAGCGGATTCCTCACCGCTCCCGGCGAGTCCCGGATCTGGGGGTCACTGCACGAGGGCGCCCGGGCCGGGCTGCCCTGGTCCCCGGAGATGACCCTGCTCCCCGGCTTCGCGCTCTTGGCACTGGCCGCCGGTGGGCTGTTCTTCTCGGTCTGGAAGCTGCGGCACCGGTTGCTCCTGCTGGCCGGGGTGCTGGTGACCGGGATCCTCGCCATGGGCACCCGGTTCTTCGGCGGCACCTTCACCTACGTGCCGCTCTTCGAGCACCTGCCCGGCTGGGACGGGCTGCGTACCCCGGGCCGGCTGATGCTCTGGACGACCCTGCTGCTCGGCCTGCTCGCCGCTGGTGCGCTCACCGCCTTCGCGATGCGGGTACGGGAACTCGCCGCCGAGCGGATCCCGCCGTGGCCCGGCCCGTGGCTGCGCCTGGCCACCCTGCTGCCGCTGATGCTGGTGCTGGTCGAGGGGCTGAACACCACGCCGCATCCGGTGGTGCCGCAGCAGCCGGCCGCCATGCGGTCGGTGGAGGGCCCGCTGCTGGTGCTGCCGAGCAACCAGAGCCTCGACCAGCCGGTGATGCTCTGGACCACCAGCCGGTTCCAGGACGTCGTCAACGGTGGCAGCGGTTTCACCCCGCAGCAGCTCAACGACGTCCGCCGGGTAACCCAGTCGTTCCCCGACCCGACCAGCATCGAGTACCTGCGGACGCTCGGCGTACGCAACGTGGTGCTGCTGCGCGAACACCTGGGCGGTACGCCGTGGGAGGCCACGGTCAACCTGCCGGTGGACGGGATGGGCATCTCCCGCGAGGAGATCGGCCAGGCCGTGGTCTACCGACTGATGCCGTAACGCAGGGGAGGCGGGACGGTCAGGCCGGCACAGCGGCCGTCCCGTCCGGCACTGCTGCCGAGCGTCTCCGGACCAGCCAGGGGGCGTCCGGGGCGCCGTCGAGCACGCCGCCGTCCGGGTCGTCGGAGTAGGTGGCGCGTACCGCGTCCTGCGCGGGGTGCAGGATCTCCCGGATGACCAGTACGCAGAGGATGACCACGGTGGTCAGCCGGAGTGTGGCGGCCAGCACGAAGACGCCCTCCGGGAAGACCGGTTTGCCGGTCCCGGCGCCGAGCAGTTCGCCGTAGAAGGCGACGAAGTAGCAGACCTCGGCGAACTGCCAGGCGAGGAAGGCACCCCACTTCGGCCGAGCCAGCACGATGAGCGGCAGCAGCCAGAGGTTGAACTGTTGGGACCACACCTTGCTGAAGATCAGGAACGCGGCGACCACCAGGAAGGCGAGCTGGGCCACGCGGGGGCGACGGGGGGCGAGCCAGGCCAGAGCGGCCACCCCGAGGCAGGCCAGCCCGAACAGCGCGTACGACAGGTAGTTGAGGGTGGGGTCGACGTGCCCGTCGAGCCACTGGAACGGGCCCTGACTGCCCGGTTCACCGAAAATGTTGATCTTTCCGTCCAGGTACCGGCCGATGTACCAGAGCGTGCCCCAGTCGATGGGCCGGGTGGTGTTCAGCTCGAAGAACCGGTCCCAGTTCTCCCGGTACGGCAGCGCCACCGGCAGGTTCACCAGCACCACCGTCGCCGCCGCGGTGGCGAGCGCGGTCAGGGCGGCCCGGAGCTTGTTGGCGCGTACCGCCAGCACGAGGATCGGGCCGAGGATGAACAGCGGCCACATCTTGGCCGCGCCGGCTATGCCGAGCAGGATGCCGGCGGCGGCCGGTCGTCGACGGGCCCAGGCGTAGAGGCCGAAGGCGGCGAACCCGATCGCCAGCAGGTCCCAGTTGACGGTGGCGGTGACCACGAGTGCCGGGGAGAGCGCGAAGAGCGCCGCATCCCAGGGGCGCCGTCGCCGCAGGGACAGGATCACCGCGACCGTCGCCACCGCCAGCGCGGAGAGCACCAGGGCGTTGAGGTTGTAGAACCACATGCCCTGGTTGAGTTCGGGGCGGGTCTCGCCGAGGCTGTGCACGGGCAGGCCGAGCGCGCCCATGAAGTAGCCGGTCACCACCGGGTACTCGACCGGGTGGTCCCGGTAGGGGACCTTGCCCTCGTTGAGTCCTTCGGCGTAGTAGAGCGCCAGCACGTCGGTGTAGCAGAACCGGGTGTACTGGACGTTGTTCTGCCAGGCACCGTCCTGGCAGGGTGACTTCTGCACCCAGTGCAGGGCGAGGGTGAGGCAGACCAGGGCCAGCACGATCCGACTGGCGGTCCAGAACCGGCTCTCCCGACCGGCGGGCCGGTCGATGCCGACCGCGTGGTCGCCGAGCGGACCGCCGATCAGCTCGGCGGCACCTCGGACGAATCCGTCGGAGCGCGACGGATGGTCGGTCTTGTCAACCTCGTCGATGCCGGACGACGACTGCACGCTCATGAACAGGCATCCTGCCGTACCCGACGGCCCCGCGTCAGCCCTTCGGTGACGTGTCGCGTACGCCGGGAAACGCCAGCGGCGGCCGGACAGAGGTCCGGCCGCCGCTGGGGTGGATTTTCGGTCGGGTCAGTCGTCCCGGGTCGTGGCGGTCGGGGACGGCAGGAGACCACCACCGTCCCGGGTGCCGCCACCCGGCCCACCGTTACCAGGGCCCGGGGGGTTGCCCGGGTTGGGTCCGCCCGGGTTCTGGCAGATCGGCAGCAGCGGGTTCGGGCAGCCGGGCGGAAGCGGAGCCGTGGTCGGCGGCGGCGGTGGCAGTTCGCCGTTGCCGGAGTTCGGGTCGCCGATGTTCGCGGCCGGCGGAAACTCCTCCTTCTTCATCCCCTTGTGGGCTTCCTCCATGAAGCGTTCCCAGATGTCACCGGGCAGGTTCCCGCCGCTGATCTTTCGGCCGTCCTTCAGCTTGATCGCCTTCTGGGCCTTCTCGTTGCCGACCCAGACGGCGGCGGCGATCTGCGGGGTGTAGCCGATCATCCAGGCGTGCGCGTTGTCATCGCTCTTGGCGTTCAGCTCCCAGGTGCCGGTCTTGCTGGCCGCCTCCCGGCTGTTGGCCAGGGTGTGGTTGACCTGGTTTGGGTACTTCTTCAGTACCGAGGTCACGTCGGCCACCACGTCGGCCTTGATCACCCGTTTCGACTTGAGCTGCTCACCGGCGACCGGCTTCCACTTACCGGTGCCGGCCTCCTGCTTCTCGATCTTGATGACGAAGTGGGCCTTGTTGTAGACGCCGTTGTTGGCGAAGGTGGCCACCCCGTTGGCGTGGTCAAGCACGGTGATCGGGTACTGGCCGTAGGCGACCGGGTAGTCGAACGGGTCCCGGGTGAGGTCCTTGGCGCTCT
Source organism: Micromonospora sp. CPCC 206060 (assembly GCF_036906895.1). Taxonomy (NCBI): domain Bacteria; kingdom Bacillati; phylum Actinomycetota; class Actinomycetes; order Micromonosporales; family Micromonosporaceae; genus Micromonospora; species Micromonospora sp. CPCC 206060. The sequence continues at coordinate 131,979 of NZ_JBAKHU010000004.1, read as the reverse complement.
TGGTGACCAGGTCGTAGGGCTTCTCGTCGTTGCCCCACATGGTGGTGACGCCGGCCCGCTTGGCCACGTCGACCACCTTGTCCGCGCCGATGTCCATCGCCATGTAATAGAACGGCACGTTGTACGACTTCAGCGTCGAGTGCTCCAGGGTGCAGGAGTCACCGCACGCCGGGTTGTCGTTGCCGGCGTTGCTGACCTTGTAGGTCACGCCCTCCGGGGTGAACGCCTTGCCCTTCCACAGGGACTGCAGCGACTTGCCCTGCTCCAGACCGGCGGCCAGGGTGTAGATCTTGAAGCTGGAGCCCGGCGGGTGACCGCCGTAGACCTTGCCGGCCGGGTCGGTGTTCTTCCCGGCGAAGTCGGTACCGGTGCCGTCGTCACCGCCGTAGTAGGCGAGCACCTGGCCGTTCTTCGGATTGACCGCGACCAGCGCGGCCATCAGGTTCGGGGGCTGGTCGGAGAGCTCCGAACCCTTGCTCTTGCGCTGCACCGTCTTGATCGCGGCGTTCTGAATCTTCGGATCGATGGTGGTGGTGATCCGGTAACCACCGTCCTGCAACGCGGTCTTGCAGCTCGGCTTCTTCTCGGTGATCTTCGCCGGGTCGTCGGTGCAGACGCCCAACTGCTTCATCTCGGCCTTGACGTAGTTGATCACGTTGCCGTTGGGCGTCTTGATCCCGTAGTCGATGCCGATGCCGCTGCTGGACTTCCTCAGCGTCTTGGTGGGGTACTCGGCCTTGGCCCGCTCCGCCGGGTCCAGCCAGCCCTTCTCGACCATGCCGTTGAGGACGTAGTTCCACCGGTTCTGCGCCTCGGGCAGGTTGATCTCCGGGTCGTAACCCTGGTGGCCGCCCTTCTGCGGGACCGGCTGCTTGATCAGCGCGGCCAGCACGGCAGCCTCGGACGGGGTCACCGCGCTCACCGGCTTGCTGAAGTACGTCTGGGCCGCCGCCTCGATGCCGTACGCACCCCGACCGAAGTAGATGATGTTGAGGTAGTACTCCATGATCTGGTCTTTGGTGTACTCGTCGTTCAACTTGGAGGCGAAGATCGCCTCCTTCACCTTCCGGCCGTACGTGTCGTCGTTGAGGCTGTCGTACGCGTTGCGGGCGTACTGCTGGGTGATGGTCGAGGCACCCTGCTTGCTGCCGCCGGTGAAGTTGTTCCACGCGGCCCGGGCGATGCCCTTGTAGTCGACACCCGAGTGGTCGTAGAAGTTCCGGTCCTCGGCGGCGGCCACCGCGTACTGCATGACCTTGGGGATCTGGTTGATCGTGACCAGCGTGCGGTTCTGCTCGCCGAGCTTCGCCAGCAGGTACTTGCCGTCGTTGGCGAGCATCGTGGAGGCCAGCGGCGTCTTGAGCTTGTTCGGCAGTACCACGTTGGTCGAGTAGTAGGTGAAACCGACCACACCGATCCCGGCGAGCATGATGAACACCGCGAAGCTGGCGATCAGGAGGTTGATCCGCCGACGCTTCTTCGACCGGCGGACCGCGTCCGGGTCGCCGGCACCGCGGCTCCGCCGACCGGGTCCGGTCGGGCCACCGGGCCCATTCGGTCCGCCACCACCGGGCGCACCCGGCGACACCGGGGAGACTGCGGCCCGGCCTGCGGTGGCCCGACCCACCTGGGCCCGGCCGCCCACCGCAGCGCTGCCGACGGACGCGGCCCCGACGGTGGCGCGGCCGGCGGGAGCCCCGCCTACCGACGCCCGACCGGCCGAGCCACCCACCGAGGCCCGACCGGCCGGTGCGGCACCACCGGGTGCCGGGGAGACCGGTACGCTCGCGCGACCGACCCGGGCCCGACCGGCCGATGCCGAACCGGCGGCCGGACCGGACGGTGGCGAGGCGGAGCCGCGCGGTGCGGGTGCCGAGCCGCCCACCCGGGCCGAACCGACCGAGGCACGACCGCTGGGCGCGGCACCCGGGGGTGCCGCCGGACGCCGGTAGGCGTCGTCCGCCCCCGCGCCGGGGTCACCGTTCGATCCGGGGATCTGGGCCCGCCCACGCGGAGCACTGGGATCGCCGTACGAGTTCATTCCTCACACCCTGCCGGTCGCGGCGGGGCGCAGTCGCGCCACCACCGGTTTGCCGTGAGCCAGGCCACACTGGGCCTGCATCCGTTCAATCATGGGCCTGAACCAGAACAACTGAGTGAAACAGACTAATCCGGTCTACGCGCGGACGAACGCCCCGGCCTCTGGCACGGTTGCCGGTACCGGCCGAGCGGAGTCCTCTCACCGTTGCGCCTCTCGCCTTCGCCGGGCCTGCCGGCCGGTCGTCGCCCGCCCGCGACCACCGGCGCCCGGGGCAGCCGGGCCGCCGTTCACCGCTGCGCCCGAACCGGCCGGGTCTCCGGCACCGGCCTCGTGGTCAACGGGGTCACCGGGCCAGTCCCGGCCGAGCAGGTACTGCTCGACGAGATGGTTCCAGTTACAACTGCGGCACACCTCCACCACGAAGACCTGGAACTCACGCAGTGTCATCGCCAGGACGGCCAACTCGCTCAGTGCCCGGGCCTGTCCGGCGGACTGCTTGAGTTCGTCGCCGTAAATGTAGTGGACGTGAGTGAGGTTCTCCTGCCGGCAGATCGGGCAGCGCTCCTCGGTCGGCTCGCCGTGGAACCGGGCAGCGTTCTTCAGGTAGGGGGACGCGTCACAGACCTCGTACGTGCCGATCCGTCCGGACTGGACCTCACGCAGCACCGACCGCCTCTGTAGCGAGTAGTCGACCACCTGGCGCTGCGTCCGCATGCCGGAAAGGGTACGCGGTCCGCCGGATCGAGGCGACCGCCGTAACGGGCTGTGACCTGCCGATTCCGATTTGGGGGTTTGCCCTGCTCCCGTCGAGGTATTAACGTGCGATGTATCGGTCCGATACATCGAGGCCGGGTTACCGGCTCGCAGCCGGGGTAAGGAAGGGGATGCGGTGCTTGAGCTCGCGGTCCTCGGCCTTCTCCAGGAGTCCCCGATGCACGGCTACGAGCTGCGTAAAGAGCTTACGGCCAAGCTGGGGGCGATCCGGGCGGCGATCAGTTACGGCTCGCTCTATCCGACCCTGCGCCGCCTCCAGGCAGCAGGCTGGATCGTCGAGGCCGCTGAGACGCCCGCAACGGCGGAGGAGGTTCCCGCACTGACCAGCCGGCGTGGCCGGGTGGTCTACAAAATCACCGCAGAGGGCAAGGAACGCTTCGCCGAGCTGATCGCACAGGCCGGGCCGGAGACCTACGACGACACCGGTTTCGGGGTGCACTTCGCGTTCTTCGCCCGGACCGACCAGGCGACCCGCCTCCGGATCCTGGAGGGCCGCCGCCGCAAGATCGAGGAACGCCGCGAGGGACTACGGGACGTGTTGGGCCGGGCTGCGGAGCGCCTCGACGCGTACACCCTCGAACTACAGCGCCATGGGCTCGACGCCTGCGAGCGCGAGGTCCGCTGGCTGGAGGAGCTCATCGCCAACGAGCGCTCCGGCCGGGCCCCGACGGTCCCGCCAACCGGGACGGCCGGCGGCCGACGAGAAGACAACAGCCCGTCTCCGCCTGGAGAGTCCAGGGAAGAGCGGCCGTGATGAAGAAGAAGGAGGCAAACGCGATGGGCTCCGTCCGCGTCGCCATCGTCGGTGTGGGGAACTGCGCCTCGTCCCTCGTTCAGGGCGTGGAGTACTACCGGAACGCCGACCCGAACGACCGCGTCCCGGGTCTCATGCACGTCACCTTCGGCGACTACCACGTATCGGACGTGGATTTTGTCGCGGCGTTCGACGTGGACGCCAAGAAGGTGGGCATGGACCTCGCGGAGGCGATCGTCGCCAGCGAGAACAACACCATCAAGCTCTGCGACGTGCCGCCGACCGGCCTCACCGTGCAGCGCGGCCCGACCTTCGACGGGCTGGGCCAGTACTACCGCGAGATCGTCCAGGAGTCGGACGTGACGCCGGTGGACGTGGCGCAGGCGCTGCGCGATGCGCAGGTCGACGTGGTCGTCTCGTACCTGCCGGTAGGTTCGGAGCAGGCCGACAAGTTCTACGCCCAGGCCGCCATCGACGCGGGCTGCGCCTTCGTCAACGCGCTGCCGGTCTTCATCGCCTCCGACCCGGTCTGGGCCCAGAAGTTCACCGACGCCGGGCTGCCGATCGTCGGTGACGACATCAAGAGCCAGGTCGGCGCGACCATCGTGCACCGCGCGTTGGCGAAGCTGTTCGAGGACCGCGGGGTCGAGCTGCTGCGCACGTACCAGCTCAACTTCGGCGGCAACATGGACTTCATGAACATGCTGGAGCGCAACCGGCTGGTCTCGAAGAAGATCTCGAAGACCCAGTCGGTCACCTCCCAGGTGCCGCACGAGATGGCCAAGAGCGACGTGCACATCGGCCCGTCGGACCACGTGCCGTGGCTCGACGACCGCAAGTGGGCGTACATCCGCCTGGAGGGCCGCTCCTTCGGCGACACCCCGCTGAACGCGGAGCTGAAGCTGGAGGTCTGGGACTCGCCGAACTCGGCCGGCGTCATCATCGACGCGGTCCGGGCCGCGAAGATCGCGCTGGACCGTAAGATCGGCGGCCCGATCCTGTCGGCCTCGTCGTACTTCATGAAGTCCCCGCCGGTGCAGTACGCCGACCACGACGCCCACCAGGCCGTGGAGGAGTTCATCAAGGGCGACATCGACCGCTGACGCGGTCACCACCAGCACCGCCGAGGGCCGGGTCCGCAGGGACCCGGCCCTTCGCGTCACATCACCACCCGCCGGTACGGCGACAGTCCGCCCCGCTGACCGTCACGGCTCTCAGTCGCCGCCGATGACCGTCGCGGCTCTCAGTCGCCACCGCCATGGAAGTCGCCGCCTGATCCGCCGGAGTCGCCACCGAGGTCCAGCAGTTCCGCGACATCCTCGACGTCCGGAGCGTCGCGCCGCTCTCCCGTGTCCCTGGCGCGTTGCTCGTCGCGGCTGGTGGGCAGGGGACGTGAGGGCTGCCGGGTCGCCTCCGACCAGCCCCGGATGTCGCGCACCGCGCGCAGCGAGGTCAGGACGACCAGGCCGGCCACGCCGGTCAGGCCGATCCAGAACAGTGTCCTGCGTAGTACCGGGTTCCGCGTGTCCGGATCGGACGAGCGGAACCAGTCGTGTGGATCAGTCCGGACCCGGACCTCGTCGCCGACGCGCAGGTCCCGATCGACCGTCACACGCAGCAGCCCCAGATCCTCGTCGGTCGCCGCCTCGCGGGCCCGGATCCACTGGTCGGTGCCCGGCACGTAGTTGCGGTCGCGGTCCTCCGTCACGGCCCCGACGACGACCTTCCCGAACCGCTCCTCGTACAGCGTCGGCAACCCGACCAGCAACGGAACGACGATGGCGAACAGGCAACCGACCAGCGGCACCATCCACCTCGGCTCCCCGGCCTCGTCCGGGCCCTCGCGGCACGACCACACAATCGACGGAATGGTGAAGACGGGAAGGAAGAGAACCGAGCCGAGGATCGGTGCCCAGAGCCGCTCGTGACCGAAGAGCACCCCCAGCAGGCCGCCCACGGCCAGACCGGCCGCCAGGGTCGCGACCAGCAGCAGGAACTGCTGCAACACCAGCCAGACAGGTCGCGCGTACCGCCTCATCGCGCCAGCGTAGGGATCCACCGCAATATCGAAGCATGTCATCGCATGTGGCAGTGCCGGGCCCGCACCGGGCGCTCCCGGGGCCCATCAGTCCGCAGTCACGACCAGGCACGTTGCAGGGCGACCCGGGCCTCCAGCTCCAGTAGCTGCACCTTGCGGGGCAGACCACCACCGAAGCCGACCAGTTTCCCGCCGGCCCCGACGATCCGGTGGCACGGCACGATCACCGGGATCGGGTTGCGGTTGCAGGCCACCCCGACCGCCCGGGCCGCCCCGGGGTCACCGACCGCCTTCGCCACGTCGCCGTAGGTGCGGGTCTCGCCGTACGGAATCAGGGTCATCTGCCGCCAGACGGCCCGCTCGAAGTCCGACCCCCGGCGGACCGAGAGCGGCACGGTGAAGTCGGTCAGCTCGCCCGCGAAGTACGCCCGCAGCTCGGCGAGGACGGCTACCAGCCGGGGGTCGTCCACGACGTCAGCGGCGTCGACGGCCGCGTCGACCGCACCGAAGTGCACCCCGCAGACCCCGACATCGTCCACGCCGACAGAGAGATCACCGATCGGGGAGTCGACCACGGTCCAGCGCATCGCCCCATTCTTCCCCAGCCACGTCCCGCCTCTCTTCGGCCAGTACGTCGAGCAGGTCACTGGTCTACCCCGGCGCCAACTGGACGGCCTTCCTCGCCGGCATGCGGCAGGGCCGGTTCACCCCGCCCGCCTGACCTGGCGCTGCCGCGAGCCGAGCGCGACCCGGATCTCGGCCAGTACGCCGTCGAAGTCCTCGGCGAGCCGTGTCGAGGTGACGTGCAGGATGATCCAGTCCTCGCCGAGCAGCCGGTTGAGCCGTCGCCGGTCCCGGTGGAACTGCTCGGGGTCACGGTGCCACAGGCCGTCGTACTCGACTGCCACCTTGTAGTCGGGCCACGCCAGATCGAGCCGGGCAACGAACCGGCCGTCCCGCTCCACGACGTGCTGGGTCACCGGCCTCGGCAGTCCGCCCTGCACCAGCCGTACCCGAAGCCGGGACTCCTGCGGCGACTCGGCGCCGGCATCAGCGAGGTCCACCGCGCGAAGCATGAGCCGCCAGCCCCGCTGACCGGCCCGGCTCAACGCGTAGTCCCGCAGCGCCTTTCGGGTGGTCACCCGGCGGGCGAGCATCGCGTCGATCACCACGACCGCCTCCACCACGTCGAGCCACCGGGCCAGATCCCAGCAGGTCCGGGCCGGTGAGGTGACTGGTATGCCGTTGTGGTCAATTAGGTCACCGGGGGCCACCTCCGCGGTGTGTACCCGCAGTCCCTTCGTGGGGCTGAGGCGCGTGTCGGCGGGAACCAGCACCTCGATCGGTTCCTGAGGGTCAGCCCGGACCACGCCGTAGCGGGCTGCCGCCGTACGACCCGCGATGGCGGCCCCGGGTGGCAGCAGCCATCGGGCGACGGCAGCGCACCGGGTCAGGTGGGTGATGGTCACCTGCACGTCGGCGTAGATGTCCTGGAAGAGGCGCTGCCATGCGGAGCTGCGCAGCTCGTCGCGGGTGAGTAGTCCATGCGCGACGGCCCATGAGCCACGAAAGACGCGACCACGCAGCTCATCCGGTCGTCGAGGAGGCAGTGGCATGCCCCGCAGCATGTGCGATGAGCAGCGCTCCGGTAACCCCCTGTGGATAACTTCGGCTTCAAGATCACGCTACTTACCGGAAGTAGGGGCCTGGGATCGACCATGACTGCCCTACTTACGCGAAGTAGCGCGATCTTGGTTCAGAGCAGCGCAATCGCGTACCTGTCAACCGCCGGCCGGAACATGATCCCGGCCAGCCACCCGGCCCGGGCGGAAGCGCTGGTCGGGCGAGTTCCGACGTTGCCGGGGGACGATACGGTGCAGGCGTGGCTACGGGGACGCTGATCTTCCTCATCATCGGCGGGGTGGGTGTCGTGGTGCTCACCCTCGCCCTGCTCGGCGCCGAGTTGCTCCACTTCGCCCATCCGGACGCCGACGGACCGGTCCCGCTGGAGGTGGCGGCCGGGTTCACCGGCGCGTTAGGGTTCGGCGCGGCGATCGCCAACGAACTGATCGGTGGCGGCAGCCCGGGCAGCATCGCCCTGGCTGCCGGCATCGGGGTGCTCGCCGCCGTGCCGACGGCCTGGCTCGCCGCGAAGCTGAGCCGGGCCGCCCGGGACATGCGTACCGACCCCACCCCCACCCGTAGCGACCTGGTCGGCTCGCTCGGCGTGGTGGTCACCCCGATCCCTGCCAACGGCTACGGCGAGGTGCGGGTACGCGTCGCCGGCCAGCCGGTGAAGCTCAACGCCCGCGCCGACCGGCCCATCCCGACCGGCACGCAGGTGTTCGTCGTCGACGCCCCCAGCGACACCAGCGTGCACGTCGAGACGTACTGACCAACTACTACAAGAAAACCGGAAACGGGGTCACATGCCACTGCTCATCGCCATCGGCGGCGCGGTACTCCTCCTGATCATCCTGGTCATGTTCGTGCTCTCCCGGATCAAGGTCGCCGGGCCGAACGAGGCGTTCATCGTCACCGGCCGCAAGGGGCGTACCACCCAGACCGCCGAGGGGATCCGCTCCACCGACACGTCCGGCCAGAAGGTCGTTCTCGGCGCGTCCGTCTTCGTCCTGCCGGTGGTGCAGAAACTTCAGACCCTCGACCTGTCCAGCCGTCGGATCCACGTCGAGATCCAGGGCGCGGTGAGCAAGCAGGGCATCCGGGCGAAGCTCCAGGGCGTCGCGATCGTCAAGGTCGGTGGCACCGAGGACGCGATCCGGGCCGCCGCCCAGCGCTTCCTGCACCAGCAGGCCGAGATCGACGAGTTCACCCGGGAGGTGCTGGCCGGTGCGCTTCGCTCGATCGTCGGCCGGCTCACCATCGAGGAGATCATCCGGGACCGGGCGGCCTTCGCCAGCGCGGTCGCCGAGGAGGCCGAGCACTCGATGACCAACCAGGGGCTGGTGCTCGACACCTTCCAGCTCCAGGACATCATTGCCGAGGGGTCGTACCTCCAGGACCTCGGCCGGCCCGAGGCGGCCCGGGTGGTCAAGGACGCGGCGATCGCCGAGGCCCGCGCCCGGCAGGCCGCCGAGCAGGAACGACTGCTCGCCGAGGAGAAGATCGCCGAGGCAAACCGCAACCTCGCCCTCAAGCAGGCCGGCATCCAGGCCGAGATCGACGCCGCGAAGGCCAAGTCGGCGGCGGCCGGTCCGCTCGCCCAGGCCGAACGGGACCAGGCGATCCTCACCGAGCAGCAGAAGGTGGCCGAGCGCAACGCCGAACTCAAGCAGCGCCAGCTCGACACCGAGGTCCGCAAGCCGGCCGACGCGGCCCGGTACAAGGTGGAGCAGGAGGCCGAGGCGGCCCGTAACGCGGCCGTGCTGAACGCCGACGCGCAGCGGCAGGCCACCATCGCCGCCGCGCAGGCCGCCGCCGAGCAGGCGCGGCTCACCGGTGAGGGCGAGCGGGCCCGGCGGGCGGCGCTGGCCGAGGCGAACGCGATCGAGGGTGCCAAGGAGGGTGAGGCCGAGCAGCGTCGGCGTACCGCGATCGCGGATGCTGTCGAGCGCGAAGGTCAGGCGGAGGCCGCCGCGATCCTGGCCCGGGGGCAGGCCGAGGCGGAGGCGATGGCCCGCAAGGCCGAGGCGTTCGCCGCGTACGGCGAGGCGGCCGTGCTCGACCTGCTGGTGAAGGTGCTGCCGCAGGTGGTCGAGGCGGCCAGTGCGCCGATGAGCGCGATCGACAAGATGACCGTCATCTCCACCGACGGCGCGTCGTCGCTGACGAAGTCGGTGGCGAGCAACGTCGCGCAGGGGCTCCAGCTCGGTACCGACCTGACCGGGATCGACCTGCCCGCCCTGTTGGCCCGGCTCGGTGGCGCAACCGCGGTGAACAGCTCCGACAACGGTAGGTCGGCTGCGGAGATCACCAAGTAGCAGAAGCAGAAACGCAGAAGCGCCGCCCCGGTCGACCGGGGCGGCGCTTCTGCTTGTCCGTCAGTTGACGATGCCCTCGGCTCGGGCCCAGCGCAGCAGCTCGGCCTCCGCCTCGTCCCGGTCCAGCGGGCCACGCTCCAGGCGTACGTCCTTGAGGTGTTTCCAGGCCCGGCCGACGATCGGTCCGGGCGGTACGCCGAGCAGCTCCATGATCGCGTTGCCGTCCAGGTCCGGGCGGACCCGGGCCAGGTCCTCCTCGGCGGCGATCCGGGAGATCCGCTGCTCCAGCGCGTCGTAGTCGGCCGCGAGCGCGGCGGCCTTACGCCGGTTACGGGTGGTGCAGTCCGACCGGGTCAGCTTGTGCAGCCGGGAAAGCAGGTCACCGGCGTCGGTGACGTACCGCCGCACCGCCGAGTCGGTCCACTCGCCCCGGCCGTACCCGTAGAACCGCAGGTGCAGCCCGACCAGCGCGACCACCTGCGAGGTGACGTCCTTGGGGAAACGCATCGCCTTCATCCGCTGCTTGGTCAGCCGGGCACCGACCACCTCGTGGTGGTGGAAGCTGACCCGCCCGTCGGAGCCGACCGCCTTGGTCGCGGGCTTGCCCACGTCGTGCATCAGCGCGGCCATCCGGAGGATGAAGTCGGGGCCGTTCTCCTCCATCGAGACCGCGTTGCTGACCACGGTGAGGGTGTGCTCGTAGACGTCCTTATGCTGGGCGTGCTCGTCGATCTCCAGCTTGAGTCCGGAGAGTTCGGGCAGGAACCGGTCGGCGAGGCCGGTGTCGACCAGCAGCCGCAGCCCGGTGATCGGGTCCGCGCCGCAGAGCAGCTTGGTGAACTCGTCGCGGATCCGCTCGGCGGTGATCCGGTCCAGGTCGGCGGCCATCCGTTCCATCGCCGCCCGGACGTCCGGGTGCACGGCGAAGCGGAGCTGGGCGGCGAACCGGGCCGCACGGAGCATCCGCAACGGGTCGTCGCCGAAGGACTCCCGGGGGGTGCCCGGGGTACGGATCAACCGGGCGGCCAGGTCGGCCAGCCCGCCGTACGGGTCGGTGAACCGGTGGTCGGGAAGGCTGACCGCCATCGCGTTGACGGTGAAGTCGCGGCGCTTCAGATCGTCGGTCAGGTTGGTGCCGTACTCGACGACCGGGTTCCGGCTGACCTGGTCGTACGCCTCGGCACGGAAGGTGGTGATCTCCAGCCGGAGCCCGTCGCGCAGGGCCCCGATGGTGCCGAACTCCCGCCCGGTCTCCCAGATCGACTCGGCCCAGCCCTTGATGATCCGAAGGGTCTGGTCGGGATGGGCGTCGGTACAGAAGTCGAGGTCGTCACCGAGTCGACCAAGCAGGGCGTCGCGTACCGAACCGCCCACGAGGTGCAGTTCGTGGCCGGCGCGGGCGAACCGGCGGCCCAGTTCGCCGGCGACCGGTGAGACGCGGAGCAGTTCGGCGACGGCGTTGCGCTGCGCGGCGGTGAGTTCGCGGCGGCTCGACGACAGCGAACTGTCGGCGGCGCTGGGCGTGGAGGCTTCGGACATGGGAACGCCAGACTATCTGGCCACCCGGGGCCCCGGCCGGGCGGGCAGGTAGGCGGAGGTTGACTAAGGTCTCCAGATGTGCGGGCCGGGTTCCGGCCCGGGTGTACCCCTTGGGAGGCTCGATGGGCGGCGGCCTGTACCGCAGCGCGAACGCGCAGGGCGGCGGCGAGCCGCCCCGGGACGGGGCGACCTACATCTCCGCCGAGCCGCCGCATCGGCAGCCGGGAGCGGAAGCCGGCTACCCGGCGGACGGCAGGTTCATCGCGGCGGAACCGCTCAACCAGCCCGCGATGGAGTCGACGGCGCCGCCACAGGAGCAGGTCGCGGAGGGCAGCGCCGCCGCGAACAGCGCGGTCATGGCGATCGGCAGCCTGGTCAGCCGGGGTACCGGCTTCCTGCGTACGTTGATGCTCACCGCCGCCCTGGGTGGTCTGCTGGTCGGTGACGCGTACACCACCGCGCAGATCCTGCCGGGGATGGTCTACGAGTTCCTGCTCGGCGGTGTCCTGACCAGCGTGCTGATCCCGGTGCTGGTCCGCCGCCGCAAGACCGACCCGGACCGGGGCCAGGCGTACACGCAGCGGCTGCTCACCCTGGCGGTGCTCACCCTCGCCGCCGCCGCCCTGCTCGCGGTGGCCGCCGCCGTGCCGCTGACCTGGCTGTACGCCAGTGACGACTCCAGTGCCACATACCAGGAGCTGGTCACCAAGCTTTCCTACCTGATGCTGCCGATGATCTTCTTCACCGGCCTCAGTGCGCTGGTCAGCGCGGTGCTGAACACCCGGGGACACTTCGCCGCCCCGATGTGGGCGCCGATCCTGAACAACCTGGTGGTGATCGGCACCGCCGGGCTCTACATCGCGATCTTCGGCGCGAAGATCGTCCCGCCGGAGGAGATGACCACCGGCCGGATCCTGCTGATCGGTGGCGGCACGCTGCTCGGGGTGGCGATCCAGGCCGCCGGTCTGCTGCCGGCGTTGCGCAAGGTCGGGTTCCGGTGGCGGTTCCGCTTCGACTTCGGCCAGCTCGGCCTGGCCGAGCTGGCCCGGCTCGGCGGCTGGATGTTCTGCTACGTCGCGGTCAGCCAGCTCGGCCTGATCGTGCTGTTCAACCTGCTGAACCGGGCCGGCAAGGAGAACGCCGCCGGACCGCTGATCTACAACAACGTCTTCCTGCTGCTGATGATGGCGCACGGCATCATCGCGGTGTCGATCATCACGGCGCTGATGCCCCGGATGAGCGCCGCCGCCGCCGACGGCCGGTACGCCGACGTCGCCGCCGACCTGTCCCGGGGTACCCGGATGGTCACGGCGGTGCTCGCCCCGATCGCGGTCTGCTACGCGGTCCTCGCCGGCCCGCTCTCGGTGGTCCTGTTCAAGTACGGCGCATTCACCGAGGAGAACGCGCTGTCCACCTCGCTGGTACTGCTGGCCGCCGCGATCGGTCTGGTGCCCTTCGCGATCAGCCAGCTCTTCACGTTCGCCTTCTACGCCCTACCGGACACCCGGACCCCGGCGCTGATCAACATTCCGGTGGTCGGCTTGCGGGTACTGGTGCAGATCGGTCTCTTCGCCGCCTTCTCCGCGACCTTCGCCGCCTCCGGCATGATGATCGGCAACGCGGTCTCCTACGTCGCCGCCGCCGTCCTCTCCGCCTGGCTGCTACGCGGTCGGGTGGGCCGGATCGGTCTCGGTCAGATCATGGCGACCATGGGCAAGGTGCTCCTCGCCGCGTTCGGCGCCGCGCTGGTCGGCCTGCTGGTGGTGAACCTGCTCCCCGGTGACGCCACACCGGGCCGGTTGGAGGCGATCGTCCGGCTGGTGGTCGGTGGGGCGGCGATCGGCGGGACCTACCTCGGGCTGGCGATGCTGCTGCGGATCCGGGAGATCACCGAGGTGGTCGGGATGGTCCGGCGCAAGCTCGGCCGCTGAGTGGTGACCCCGGCGCCGCCGGTACGGCCGGTGGGAGTCGACGCCGGTACCGGTCGTGGTCGGTAACCCCCGGCCGGTGGCCTCGTTTGTTCCTGACGGAAGCCCGCTCCGAACGCCCGGTGGGTCGCCGACCCGTTCGTCACCGAGGCCGCCCGGCACCCGGCAGCCACCCCGAGCTGCGGTGATGACCACCGGCGACGACTCCGGCACCCTGGGGATCGACCTGTGGATAACCCGTCGATCCGGCTGCTCAGTAGGGTTTCCACCTGTGGATAACCGGTGTGGTGACCGCGGATGACCGGGCCGGTGACGCAGGCATGATCCGCCCGTCCGGGGGAACCCGCGCCGGGAGACGAACCGACCGGCACCGACGGCACCTGTCACCGAGGAAGGCACGAACCGGGGGGCGGGTCCTCCGACAGTTACTTGATTCCAACCTCTAGATTGGCTAGCGCTCGGACCGGCGACGCGACTGACACCAGGCGCATCCGGAGCGTGACCCAGATCCGGCAGCGGGTCCGGGTCAGGCAGCAAGATGACATGTCGGGGATTCGTCCCACCCGGGTAAGGTCGCTCTCGACGGATCCAACGAGCGCTTACGCTGTGGGTCGGCATCCAGGGGCCGGTTCCTTCGACGGCAGAGCGGGAAGCCAATGCACAGCAGCGCGGCTCCATCGATTGACACGATCACCGAGGGAGGACTGGTGACCCAGGTCGGCGAAGGTCAGGAGGCGGAAGAAAGTGCTCCGCCGGTCATGACCTTCGGTGCTCCCAAGGTCGGTGAGATCCTCGCCGAACGGTACGAGCTGGCTGAGCACATCAACGACGACAGCGCCGGCCGACAGGTCTGGCGGGGGGTCGACGTCGTACTGCGCCGTCCGGTGGCGGTGGTGCTGCGCTATCCCGGTGGTGACTCGGCCACCGAGATGTTGCAGGCAGCCGTCGCCGCCAGCCGGGTGATCCACCCGAACCTGGTCGGCGTCTACGACGCGATCGACGAAAGTGAGCGGGCCTACGTGGTCCGCGAGTGGATCGACGGTCGGTCGCTGCGCGAGGTGGTGGCCGTGGAGGGCGCACTCGACCCGGCCCGAGCCACTGCGGTCGGGCACGCGGTGGCCGGGGCGCTCGCCGCCGTACACGCCACCGGGATGGTGCACGGCAACGTGCACCCGGGCACCGTCATGATCAGCGACGAGGGCCGGGTGGTCCTTGCGGACGCCCGTTCGGACGGCGCGGACACCCCCGAGACCGACATCCGGGCGGTCGGCGGCGTGCTCTACTTCGCGTTGACCGGGCACTGGCCGCACGCCGAGGCGCCGATGCTGGGGGCCACCGCCGGGCAGGGCCGGGCCGCCCTCAGCGACGCGGTCCGGGACGCGAGCGGAGCGATCGCCGCACCCCGGCAGGTCCGGGCAGGTGTGCCGGCCTACCTGGACGACCTGACCATGGACCTGCTCGACGGTCAGCTTCCGCTGCCGTCGTCCGACGTACTCGCCGCCGAGCTGGGCCGGCTCGACGTGCCGGCCGAGGAGCAGTATCTCGACAACACCGGGCCGCTTCGGTTCGCCGCCGCCCCGGACGACGAGGGTTCACCGCTGGTCCCCGCCGTCGGTGGCCGGAAGGTGGCCATCGGCATCGCCGGGCTGCTCACCGTCGCGCTGGTCGGTCTGCTGATCGGGATCAGCGTGCTGCGCGGTGGTGACGACGACCAGCAGCAGGTTCCGGCAGCCCAGCCCGGGGTCACTGCGTCGCCGACCGGGGCCGCCGCGCCGGCCGCCGGTGCGGTGAAGAAGATCGAGATCGGCCCCGACCAGGTACGGGTGATCGACCCGGACGGCAAGAAGCGGGACGAGTTCGGCGGTATCGAGAAGGTCGTCGACGGGAACACCGACGAGGGCTGGGACACCGACGGATACACCCGGGCCAACTTCGGCAACCTGAAGCGCGGCATGGGGATCCTGATCGATCTCAAGGAGCCCCGTACGGTCAAGTCGGTGACGGTCGCGCTCAACACGTCCGGTGCCTCGGCGCAGCTGATGGCGGGCAGCATCAACCCGCCGCCCACGTCGGCCGGTGACAAGCAGCTCCTCACCGAGTTCAGCAAGAACCCGATCGGCGAGCCGTACGAGAAGGCCGGCAGCACGATCGTCTTCGACGCCTTCCAGGTCGACCAGAAGTACCAGTACCTGCTGTTGTGGATCACCGAGCTGCCCGCCGTCGACTCGGGCAAGTACAAGATCGGGGTCCAGGAGATCACGGTCCAGGGGCAGTGAACGGACGTCGCCCGGGTACCAGCCGCCGCGCTGCGGAGGCACGGTCGTGACCGGGCGCGGCGAGGACCTGGTGGTCGATCCGGCGGGTACCGCGGCAGCGGGCCCGCCGGATCCCGTCAACGGGGCAGCTCCGGGCCCCACCGGCGCCGGGCGTACCGACGCCGAACTGCTGCACGCCCACGTGGCCGGCGACCGGGACGCCTTCGCGGAACTCTTCCACCGGCACCGGGACCGGCTCTGGGCGGTGGCCATCCGCACCATCGGGGACCGCGAGGATGCGGCCGACGCGCTCCAGGACGCCCTGCTCTCCGCGCACCGGGCCGCCGCCCGGTTCCGGGGCGAGTCGGCGGTGACCACCTGGCTGCACCGGATCGTGGTGAACGCCTGCCTGGACCGGATCCGGCGCCGCCAGGCGCACCCGACGGTGCCGTTGCCGGACGGCCGGCGCACTGACGAGCCGGGCCCCTGGACGGGGGGAACCGAGCCGGCGGCACCCGCGCCGGACCATGACACCGCCCTGGTCGTCCGCCAGGCCCTCGCCGAGCTGCCGGTGGAGCAGCGGGCCGCGTTGATCCTGGTGGACGTGCAGGGATACCCCGTGGCCGAGGCCGCCCGGATCCTCGACGTGGCCGAGGGCACGGTCAAGAGCCGGTGTGCCCGGGGGCGCGCCCGCCTCGCCCTGCGGCTGGGACACCTACGTGGCCGGCCGGACCAACCGACCGGCACCACAGGGCCGGACACGTCCGGCAGCCGGTCCGGGGTGCCGCCGGTCACCCGGGGGAACCGGTCCGGCCCGGACGGCGTCGGATCAGCGTCGGGACAGCCCGGCCATGATCCGTACCGACATGACACCACCGAGGAGCAACCGTGACCACCGGCCCGTTCGGGGAGGTCGACTTCGACCTGCTCGCCGACTACGTCGGCGGGGCGCTGGACGGTACCCCGGAGGAGGCGACCGTGGCCCGGCTGGTTCGCGACGACCCGGCCTGGACGGCGGCGTACGACCTGCTGGTGCCGGCCGTGGGTGAGGTCCGCGCGGACCTGGCCGGGCTGGGTGGGCTACCCGCCCCGATGCCCGTCGAGGTGACGGACCGGTTGAGCGCCGTACTCGCCACGGCCGGACCGCCGACGGCCGGACCGGCTACGGACGAGCGGGTCGGCAGCGGTCCGACCAGGCCGATCGGCGAGCGGACGCTGCCAGTCACCGGTGTGCCCCGGCCGTCCCGGGTGCCGGTCCAGGCCGCCGGCGGTACGGCGCGTCCGACGAATCCGGCACCCACCGGGCGGCCCCGACGACGCTGGTCCCGGCTGGCCGGACCGGTGGCCGTGGTGACCGCGGTACTCGGCCTGGGCGGCCTCGGGCTCAGCCAACTGGTCGGCAGCGATTTCGGGGCGACCGTTGCCGACTCGTCGGCCGGCAACGCCCGCGATCAGGGCCCCGAGGCGGCCGGTCAGCCCCAGCCGCAGGTCGCCGGCCGGCCGCGCGCGATGCTCGCCCCGGCTGCCGCGCAGCCGCTGACCTCCGGCACCGACTACACCCCGCAGAGCCTCACCGCGAGCCGGCCCGCGACGAATGGTCCGGGCGCCGGCCCGTCCACGGGTACGGGCCCGGACTCCGTCGACGGGCGGATCAGGTACCCGGTCGGCCTGGCCCGGCTCGCCGACCCGACGGCCCTACAGCTCTGCCTGGATGAGATCGCCGGGGAGCACGGGCGGCCGGCCGTCACGGTGACCTTCGTCGACTACGCCTCCTTCAACGGCCAGCCCGCCCTGGTGGTACGGCTCACCGACGGCCCCGGGGAGCGCTGGGTCTGGGTGGCCGGGCCGGAGTGCGGTGTGCCCGGATCCGGCGCCGACACCCGCTTCCGCAGCCGGGTAGGGTGATTTCACGGTCACCGGCTGTTTGGCCGTTCGCGTGACGTGACCCACCGGATGACCGGCTCGGGAATCCCCGGTTCGTACCATGACGTTCTGCAGTGCAGTCGTCGGCGCCAACTGGTGCCGGCCTCGGACCGGCATCGGTGCGCGCGCCGGTGGCGGAATTACACAATCGGGAGACGGCAGTGGACGAGGTCCGCAACCTGATCATCATCGGCTCCGGGCCGGCCGGTTACACGGCGGCGGTCTACGCCGCGCGCGCCAACCTCAAGCCCCTGGTCATCGAGGGTGTTCAGTCCGGCGGCGCGTTGATGACCACCACCGAGGTGGAGAACTTCCCCGGTTTTGCGGACGGGATCCTCGGGCCGGAGCTGATGGACGCCATGCGCAAGCAGGCGGAGCGGTTCGGTGCCGAGTTCATCACCGACGACGTGACCCGGGTCGAGCTGGTCGACACCGGTACCCCGGGCAGCGGTGCGGCCAGCACCGTCTGGGTGGGCGAGACGGCGTACCGGGGCCGGGCTGTGATCCTCAGCACCGGATCGGCCTGGCGTCCGCTCGGCGTCCCCGGTGAGCAGAAGTACCTCGGCCACGGCGTGTCGTCCTGCGCCACCTGTGACGGTTTCTTCTTCCGGAACCAGCACATCGTGGTGGTCGGCGGCGGCGACTCGGCGATGGAGGAGGCCACGTTCCTGACCCGGTTCGCCGAGTCGGTGACCATCATCCACCGCCGCGACTCGTTCCGGGCCAGCAAGATCATGGCGGACCGGGCGCTGAGCAACGAGAAGATCAAGGTCGAGTGGAACACCGTGGTCGAGGAGGTCCTCGGCGACGACGGCAAGGTGTCCGGCGTACGGGTGCGGAACGTGCACACCGGTGAGTCGAAGGTGCTCGACGTGACCGGCGTCTTCGTGGCGATCGGCCACGACCCGCGCAGCGAACTCTTCCGCAGCCAGGTGGAACTGGACGACGAGGGCTACGTGAAGGTCCAGTCGCCGAGCACCCGGACCAGCGTGCCTGGTGTGTTCGCCGCCGGTGACGTCGTGGACCACACCTACCGTCAGGCGATCACCGCTGCGGGTACGGGCTGCGCCGCCGCCCTGGACGCCGAGCGCTTCATCGCCACCCTGGAAGTCTGAGCAGTCTGACCAACGCCCCGAGGAGGGTTAACCGTGGGAGCAACAAAGGCGGTCACCGACGCGAACTTCGCCAGTGACGTCCTGAAGTCCGACAAGCCGGTGCTGGTCGACTTCTGGGCGGAGTGGTGCGGCCCGTGCCGCAAGGTGGCACCGCTGCTGGAGGAGATCGCCGGTGAGATGGGCGACCAGATCAGCATCGTGAAGCTCAACATCGACGAGAACCCGGAGACCGCCCGCGCGTACCGGGTCATGTCGGTGCCGACCCTCACCATCTTCAAGAACGGCGAGCCGGTGCAGTCGATCGCGGGCGCCAAGCCCAAGGGCGAACTGGTCCGCCTGATCGAGGCCGCGCTCTGATTTTGGGTCACCCCTGACCGGTTCCGGCTCCCCCCGGACCACCGATGCGCCCGCAGTCCTCCGGCTGCGGGCGCACTGCTTTGTGCGGTTGGGCCACGCACCGCCCCACCAGCGCATACCGTGCTAACGGGGCCAGGGCCGGAATATCCCGGTACGCTCCAGTACGTCACGCAGTGGGGATGGCAGTTGGACCGGGTTCCGGCCGGGCGTCACGACGCCCTGGTCGGCCGGCGTTCCACGCAGAGGGGGTCCGCCATGCGCCCGATCCGTCCTGGTGACCGGGGGCCTGCGGTACGCGAGATCCGCAGCATCCTGGCCCGACTCGATCTGCTTGCCCCGGCCGTGGGGGCGGACGAGTTCAACGCGGACACCGAACGCGCGGTACGCGCCTTCCAGCAGAGCCGGGGCCTGAGCGTCGACGGTCGGGTGGGGCCGGAGACCTGGCGGGCGCTGGACGCGGCCCGCTGGCGGCTCGGCGCCCGTACCCTCTACCACGCCGTACCGGAGCCGCTGGCCGGCGAG
Organism: Micromonospora sp. CPCC 206060; assembly: GCF_036906895.1. Taxonomy (NCBI): domain Bacteria; kingdom Bacillati; phylum Actinomycetota; class Actinomycetes; order Micromonosporales; family Micromonosporaceae; genus Micromonospora; species Micromonospora sp. CPCC 206060. The sequence continues at coordinate 112,792 of NZ_JBAKHU010000004.1, read as the reverse complement.
GATGTCCGGACCCTCCAGGAACGGCTGCTGGAGATGGGGTACGACGTCGGCCGGGCGGATGCGGTCTACGGGGTACGGACCGCCCGTGCGGTGGCGCAGTTCCAGCGGGAGATGGGGCTCGTCCCCGACGGGTCATGCGGGCCGCACACCATGAACGCGCTGCGCCGGCTGGGGCGCAAGGTGGTCGGGGGACGACCCCAGTGGCTACGCGAGTCGGACGCGATCCGGCAGGCCGGCCCCACGCTGGTGGGACGGACCGTGGTGATCGACCCCGGCCACGGCGGAGCCGACCCGGGTGTGGTCGTACCCGACGGACCGCTCTGCTGGAGCGAGGCCGACCTGGTGCACGACCTGGCCAGCCGGCTGGAGGGGCGGCTGGCCGCCGCCGGGATGCGGGTACAGCTCACCCGTGGTCCGGCTCCCGCCGCACCGCTGCCGGACGTCGAACGGGCGGAACTGGCCAACGCGTTGAACGCCGACGTCTTCATCTCCCTGCACGTCGACTGCCACACCAACCCGGCGGCCGACGGGGTGGCCACCTACCACTACGGCACCGACAACGGGGTCACCTCGGCCACCGGTGAGCGGCTGGCGGGCCTCGTGCAGCGGGAGATCGTCGCCCGGACCGGCCTGCGGGACTGCCGTACCCATGCCAAGAGCTGGGAGTTGCTCCGGTTGACCCGGATGCCGGCGGTCCGGGTGGAGGTCGGTTACCTCACCTCGCCGACCGACCTGGCCCGGCTCATCGATCCACGGTTCCGGGACCGGGTGGTCGACGCGATCGTCGCCGCGGTGCAGCGGATGTACTTCCCCATCGAGCGGGACGTGCCGACCGGCTCGATCAACGTGAGCGAACTGCGGGCGGCGGCGGCCAGCCGGGTGGCGACCACCGCCCCGGCCTGACCGAACTGGGGTGCTCAGCTACCGGAGACCGAGCTGGTGGCCGGGCGTACCGGGCGGAGCAGGGTCTCCGGGCTCATCGAGCCGAGGAGCTTCTCCAGCGCGTACTCGACGTCGGACTTCCAGGACAGCGCGGTTCGCAGTTCCAGGCGCAGCCGGGGGTACCGGGGATGCGGGCGTACGGTCTTGAACCCGACGGAGAGGAAGAAGTCGGCCGGGGCGACACAACCGCCGCCCCCGGGCTCGTCGGCGTCACCGAACTTGGCGTCACCGAACGCCTCGATCGCCTTGATGCCGCGTTTGGTGAGATCCCGGGCGACCCCCTGGACCAGCATCCGGCCCAGGCCACCGCCGGCGAACGCGGCGACCACGTGTGCGGTCATCAGCAGGGCGGCGTCGGCGGAGACCGGTGAGGTGGGGAAGGCCATCGAGCGGGGTACGTAGGCCGGCGGGGCGAACATGACGAACCCGGCGGGCATCCCGTCGACGTAGACGAGCTTGCCGCAGGAGCCCCACTCCAGGAGGGTCTGGGACACCCAGGCCTCCTTCTCCAGGCCCGGGTCGCCGGCTGCGCAGGCCCGTTCTGCGGAGACCGGGTCGAGTTCCCAGTAGACGCAGCTACGGCAGGGACGTGGTAGGTCCTCCAAGGTGTCGAGGGTCAGGCTGACCAGACGTCGCGACATGGCGCATCCCCACAGATAGGCTCGACGGTGCCGGGCACCGTGAATACGTGTGCAGTGGCGGTGCGGACACCCCCGGGCCATCGCCGCCGCCGGTATACCCCCGACGTGCGATCGTACGCCGCCCCGGGACACGGCGGGAGGAGTACGCGCGATCCGGTCCGTCCGGTGCCCGCCATGTGGACTCGACTCACATCCCACGACACGCCGTGGCCTGGGCGGACTACGATCGACCAACGGACACGCGATCGAGGTGATGTCATGACCGGCACGACGCTCGACGACTACACCGACCGGTACGCCCGCCGGGTGCGCGGCATGACCGCCTCGGAGATCCGGGCACTCTTCGCAGTGGCCAGCCGGCCGGAGGTGGTCTCGCTCGCCGGTGGCGCGCCGTACATCGCCGCGCTCCCGCTCGACGCGGTCGGTGAGATGCTCGGGCGGCTCGCCGCCGAGCAGGGCCACACCACCCTCCAGTACGGCATCGGCCAGGGCACCCTGGAGCTGCGCGAGCGCATCTGCGAGGTGATGTCGCTGTCCGGCATCGACGTGGGCTGCGGTGCCTCGCCGGAGGACGTGGTGGTGACCGTCGGTGGGCAGCAGGCCCTCGACCTGGTCGCCCGGCTCTTCCTGGATCCCGGTGACGTGGTGTTCGCCGAGGGGCCGACCTACGTCGGCGCGCTCGGTGTGCTCCAGGCCGCCCAGGCGCAGGTCGTGCACGTGCCGATGGACACCGAGGGGCTGATCCCGGAGGCGCTGGAGGCGGCCATCGCGGACGCCGCCCGGGCCGGCCGCCGGGTGAAGTTCCTCTACACGATCCCGACCTACCAGAACCCGACCGGCGTGACGCTGACCGAGGAGCGACGGGAGCGGGTGCTGGACATCTGCGAGCGGGCCGGGCTGCTGGTGGTCGAGGACGACCCGTACGGTCAGCTCGGTTTCGCCGGGGACGCCCCGGCCCCGCTGCGGGCCCGTCGCCGGGACGGGGTCTTCTACCTGAGCACCTTCTCCAAGACGTTCGCCCCCGGGCTGCGGGTCGGCTGGATCCTGGCGCCGCACGCGGTACGCGACAAGCTGGTGATCGCCAGTGAGGCGCAGATCCTCTGCCCGAGCGCGTACGCCCAGGCGGCGGTGACCACCTACCTGAGCACCATGCCCTGGCGGGAGCAGCTGAAGGTCTACCGCGAGGTGTACCGGGAGCGCCGGGACGCGATGCTGGACGCGCTGGGTGACCTGATGCCGGAGGGCACCACCTGGACGGAACCGGACGGCGGGCTCTTCGTCTGGGCCACCCTGCCGGACGGGCTGGACTCCAAGGCGATGATGCCGAGGGCGATCGCCGCCCGGGTGGCGTACGTGCCGGGGACCGGTTTCTACGCCAACGGTGCGGGCGCCGGCAACATGCGGCTCAACTTCTCCTTCCCGCCGCCGGAGCGGATCCGGGAGGGTATCCGCCGGCTGGCCGGGGTGATGGAGCAGGAGATCGCCATGCGCCGGGTCTTCGGTCCGGTCGCCGGGCAGGCCGCCGGGCGCCGCCGCGGGCAGGCCGCCGCGGACGTGCCGGGTCCTGACTTGGCATGATCTCCCGCATGGGTACATCCGCTGCCGGCACTGCTGGGCACTCCGATCCCCGTATTCTCGTCCTGGCGGGCGGGCTCTCCTACGAACGCGACGTGTCGCTGCGGTCCGGGCGGCGGGTGCTCGACGCCCTGCGGTCGGTGGGCATCGAGGCCGAAATCCGGGACGCCGACGTGGCCCTGCTCCCGGCGCTCCAAGCCGATCCGCCGGACGCCGCAGTGATCGCCCTGCACGGCGCGACCGGTGAGGACGGCTCGCTGCGCGGTGTGCTCGACCTGTGTCGGGTGCCGTACGTCGGTTGTGACGCCCAGGCCGCCCGGGTGGCCTGGGACAAGCCGTCCGCGAAGGCGGTGCTGCGCGAGGTCGGTATCCCCACCCCGGACTGGGTGGCCCTGCCGCACGACCGCTTCTCCGAGTTGGGCGCGGTCGCGGTACTCGACCGGATCGTCGACCGGCTCGGCCTGCCGCTGATGGTGAAGCCGGCGCAGGGTGGTTCCGGGTTGGGGGCGGCGGTGGTCCGCGAGGCCTCCGCGCTGCCCGCCGCGATGGTGGGCTGCTTCGCGTACGGCTCGACGGCGCTGGTCGAGCGGTACGTCTCCGGCATGGACGTGGCCGTCTCCGTGATCGACCTGGGCGAGGGTCCGCAGGCTCTGCCGGCGGTCGAGATCGTGCCCCGCAACGGCGTCTACGACTACGCCGCCCGCTACACGGCCGGCCTGACCACCTGGCACTCTCCGGCCCGGCTCACGCCGGAGGTGGCGGCGGAGGTGGCCCGGGTGGCCCTGGCCGCGCACACCGCACTCGGGCTGCGCGACCTTTCCCGGGTGGACCTGATCGTGGACGCCGCCGGCCGGCCGCACGTGCTGGAGGTCAACGTCTCCCCGGGTATGACCGAGACCTCGCTGCTGCCGCTCGCGGTGCAGGCCGCCGGGCTGGACCTCGGCCGGGTGCTCGGGGCGATGGTCCGCCGGGCCGCCGCCCGGTCGACCGCCGTCGCCTGACGGCAGGGTCCACCCGACTCCGGCACACCCGCTCCGGCCTCGGCGCCCTTGGGGCGGGCGGTCACTCGGCTTCGAACGCCTCGTGCAGCTTCTCCAGGCGGGTCAACTCCTCATTGGAGAGCCGGAGCGCACCAGCGGCCACGTTCTCGACCAGGTGGTCCGGATTGCCGGTACCCGGGATGGCGAGCACGTTGGGGCCACGATGCAGCGCCCACGCCAGCCTGATCTGCGCGGGCGTCGCACCGTGGGCGGCGGCGACGGCGCGTACCTCGTCGTGTTCGGCGTCGACCGCACCCTTCTCCCGACCGGTGGTGGCGATGGAGAAGAACGGTACGAAGGCGATTCCCTGTTCGTCGCAGGTCCGCAGCAGCCCGTCGTACCGTCGGCGGTAGCCGAGGCCGTACGGGTTCTGCACGGCGACCACCGGAGCGATGGCCTGGGCCTCGGTGAGTTGCCAGGGCTGGACGTTGGAGACGCCGAGGTGGCGGATCAGCCCGGCGTCGCGCAGCTCGGCCAGCGCACCGAACAGCTCGGCGATCGGCTTCCGGCCGTGTATCCGGAGGTTCACCAGGTCGAGGTGATCGCGGCCGAGCTGGCGCAGATTCTCCTCGACCTGGCCGCGAAGCTGCGCCGGGCTGGCCAGCGGCAGCCACTCGCCGGACGGGCCCCGACCCGGACCGACCTTGGTGGCGATCACCAGGTCGTCCGGGTACGGAGCGAGGGCCCGGTTGATCAGCTCGTTGGCCGAGCGCAGCGGGGAAAAGTAGAAGGCGGCGGTGTCGATGTGGTTGACGCCCAACTCGACCGCCTGACGCAGGACCCGGATCACCCGGTCCCGGTCACTCGGGCTGCCATCGGCGTTCGCGGTCAGCCGCATGGCGCCGAAGCCCATCCGGTTGACGGTGCGGTCCCCGAGTTGCCAGGTACCTGCCGATGCTGCGGTGCATGCCCCAGGAATCATCGCCGGAGTCTGCCACGGAGGTGGGTTCGACTGCTGCCCCTTCAAGCCCCGCCCGGCTCTACTCCTCCCGGGCCGGTGGCTCCTCCGCCACGGTGATCGAGACCGGGTCGCCGTCACCGTGGGCCGCTGCTGCGGTCGGCTCGGACTCTCCGCCCTCGGTGAAGCTGGCCGGGGCCTGCCAGTGGATCCGGGGCGGTTCGGCCAGCGGTCGTCCCTCGAAGTCGGCCAGCCAGGCAGCCACCATGGCCAGGTTCTCCCGCCACCTCTCCTCGGAGATCGGCGGCAGGATGGCGTCCCACAGCGACAGGAACGTCCCCCGGAGCTGAAGCTGCCCGTACGGGCGGGCGAGGAACCACAGGTGCAGGTGCGCGGAGCCGTCACCCCAACGGTTCACATGCACCCGGGCGACCCCGTCGAGCGACCGGATGGCCCGCTCCAGCCGTACCGTCATCACGCCCAGCTCGGCGGCGAGCAGGTTCGGCAGGTCACCGAGGTCGAGGTGGGACCGGGTTTCCAGGATGAGCACCATGGGCAGGCCGGTGGGCCGGTCCATGGTGCGCACCCGCCATCGCTCACCCACCCAGATGTACGCGTCGTCGGGGGAGGTGCAGGCGGTGCACTCTCGGGAGCCCTCGCCCTTCCGCAACGGCTCAACGTCCACCGGGTCGTCGAGCTGGCGGACGCGGAAGTCGCCCTCGAAGGGAAACGAGGGCCAGTTGGTGAACTCAGGAACAGCGGGAGGGGTGTGCGGCACGACGCTGACCCTAGCCCTTTTGGGGGCGCCTGTCCCTCCCTGCTTCGCGCTGCCACCGGACGGCTACCGACAAGTTATCCACAGGCTCGCTGGGGACAGCGCACCGCGTCAGCCCTTGCTTCCGGGCGGTAATCCACAGGCTCCGAGGGACTTCTACGCGCTGTTTCACGTGAAACAGGGGGTGCCTGTGGATAACTCCTGTGGATAAAGATATCCACCGCGCGGGACTCCCTGTGGAGAACCGGGGCAGTGTCGTCGCGGGCGGCTGTGGGGGTACCCGGATATAGCAACGACGCCCCCGGCCGGATCGGTACGGGGGCGTCGCCATCGATCTGCTCAGTTTTCCAAAGCGCTCCCCCGGCGGGGGCCGACTGTGCCGACGGCGGCCACGAAGCCCCGCCACACCGCCGGGCTGAAGGTCAGCACGGGCCCCTGCCGGTCCTTGCTGTCCCGCACCGCCACGACCCCGGGGAGGTTGTCCGCCACCTCCACGCAGGAGTTGCCACCGTTGTCGCTCCGGGTGGACTTACGCCACCGGGCACCGCTCAGCTCCATAGCTCCTCCGCCACCTTCGCTATCAGCTCGGCGGACTGTCGCCGGGACAGCGCCTCCCCGCGCACCGCCTCCCATCGCCGGTTCAGGTTAGCAACGTCCTCAGGCCGGTCGATGACCTGACCGTGCAGCGGGGTGTCCAGATGGACCACCCGGGTGCCGTCGTCGTAGCAGCCCAGCACGAACGGTCCGGCCAGCCCTGGGTACTCGCCCACGTCGGCGGGGACCACGTGGATCTGGATGTGCGGGCGCCGGCCCATCTCCACCAGGTGGGCCAACTGCTCCCGCATCACCGCCCGGCCGCCCACCGGCCGGTGCAGGATCTGCTCGTCGAACACCGCGACGAACTGCGGCGGCCGGTCCCGGGTGAGCACCGCCTGCCGCTGCATCCGGGAGGTGATCAGCCGCTCGGCCCGGTCCTCGGGGAGCAGGCCGCCGGTGGCCAGCACCGCACGGGCGTAGTCCTCGGTCTGGAGCAGACCGGGCAGCACCGACACCTCGAAGGACCAGAGCGCGGCGACCTCCTGCTCGACTGCCATCCACTCCCGGAACCAGGGTGGCGCGGACTCGATGTGCACGAGGGCCTGCAACCGGACCAGCAGACCGTCGGTGTGAAGCACGTCGTCGGCCCGGGTCATGAAGTCGAGGCCCGGGGTACGGCGGGCCTGTTCGATCATCGAGACCAGGGACTGGGAGTAGTTGATCTGCTGGGCCAGGTCCTCCTGGGAGAGCCCGGCCGCGGTACGGGCCCGGCGCAGCTCGCCAGCAAGGAACTCCAGGGTCGACATCCGGGGGCCGGCCATCACACCTCCATGACGTCCGGCGCACCCGTCAACCACCCTGGTGAGGGGGAACGGACACGACGGACCGGGTAGCTGGGTCAGTGGTTCCGACCGTAGTGGGCGAATCACCACACTGTGAGCGACACGCCACCGCGAGTCGTCCGTACCGCGAGTGATGTTCGCCAGCTCTGAGGAGGAAACCCGTGCCTGCCTACTCCGGTGACTACGAACCGATCCCGTCCCCCCGTACCCCGATCGCCGCCGTCCCGGTCCCGGTCCCGATTTCGGCACCGCCGGAGCCCGACCCGCCTACGCCCGATGTCGGCCCTTCACCGGCATCGCCCGACCCCGCTGCTGGCCCCGCGGGTGCTGGTGCCCCGGTGGCTGCTGCCCCGGCAACTGCTGGCCCGGCAACTGCTGGCCCGGCGGGTGCTGGCCCGGCGGGTGCTGGTGCCCCGGCAACTGCTGGTGCCCCGGCGGCGGCTGGCCTGGCGGGTGTTGGCCCGTCCTTCCCCGCCAGCCCCGGATCACCGGGTGATGGTGCGGCCCCGTCAACCGGGCTACCCCGGACGTGAGGAGCGATCCGGTGCCACTCCAGCCGCGCCACCGCCGGCTCTGGCAACGTTGGGGACGGTGGTGCTCCTGCGGTCTCCGCTGGCCCTGCCCCGATCGCGACCGATCCTCACCTGATCGCGGCTGGGACACTCCCGCTCGCGGACGGTCCGCTCCCGAGCGGAGCCGATCACCGTGGCGACGGTGAATCCGGTGCTGCCGGCCCGGGTGGACGGCCATCTTCCGCTACGCCCGATCTGGCTCTGCCGCTCGTGCCACCGTCCGTGGCCCTGCGCCGCCGCCAGGCTGGCGCTGCGCTGCGAGTACGGCCGAGACCGGGTGGGGCTGGCTGTGCTGATGGCCACCCATCTGCTCGACGCACTGCCGGAGCTGGCCGCGCTCATCCCCGAGCTGGACCCGAAAGTCGCCTTCGAGCGATTCCTGGGCTGGACCCCACCGCACCCCTTGGCGGGCGGGTCCACGGGTTTCACGTGAAACGCGCCGCCGCTCGTCGCATTGACCACGAGATTGACGGTGTCCACGGACCCATCAGCGCCGCTAATCATGATCACCGCGCCGGATGGTTCTGTTTCCGAACGCCGGGACGACGCTGGCCGCGCCCCTCAGAAGGAAGGAGGGTGCGCGGCCAGCGTTGTTGTTCCTGGCGACCGAGTGTGGGCCTCAGCAGGGACCTCCCGCAGCCACTGCACGTGGGGCATGTCTCTGACCTGACCCGGCCCACCCGTCGTACTTTCTGCCCCTGGCCTGGCGGCTGATCACCACCCACAGCGGGGATGGACCAGCCCGGCCAGACCAGGGCGTCCGGCCCGCTCCCGTGGAGCGTTGTCAGTCCTCGGAGTCGGCGTCGGACTGGTCGACACCGATGATGCCGACGATCCGCTCCAGGTCGTCCACCGTGGCGAACTCAATAGTGATCTTGCCCTTGCTGCGCCCGATATCGACCTTCACCCGGGTGTCGAACCGGTCCGAGAGCCGGTCCGCCAGATCGGTGAGCGCCGGGGCGTGCGGCTTGGTCCGCCGCTTGGCCGGAGTCTTCGCCGGCCCTTCCGCCAGCGCGAGCTGGACGATCTCCTCGGTGGCACGCACCGAGAGCCCTTCGGCGACGATGCGGTGGGCGAGCTGCTCCTGCGCCTCCGGCTCGTCCAGGCTGAGCAGCGCCCGGGCGTGCCCGGCGGAGAGCACACCGGCGGCCACCCGCCGCTGGACCTGGGCCGGCAGATTGAGCAGCCGGATGGTGTTGGAGATCTGCGGACGGCTCCGGCCGATCCGCCGGGCCAACTCCTCGTGCGTGGCGCCGAACTCCTCCAGCAACTGCTGGTAGGCGGCAGCCTCTTCCAACGGATTCAGGTTGGCCCGGTGGATGTTCTCCAGCAGAGCGTCCCGGAGCATCGCGTCGTCCCGGGTGTCCCGCACGATCGCCGGGATCGCCTCCCGGCCGACCGCCTGGGCGGCGCGCCAACGCCGCTCACCCATCACCAGCTCGTACCGCTCGTCCTCAAGCTGGCGCACGACGATCGGCTGGAGGAAGCCGACCTCCTCGATCGAGGTCTTCAGCTCCTCCAACGCCTCCTCGTCGAAGACCTGCCGGGGCTGCTTCGGGTTCGGCACGATCGCGTCAACCGGGATCTCGGCGAACCGCGCTCCGGGAACCGGCGCGAGCTGGGGACCAGGATCGACAGCCGGAGGCGGCTCCACCGGCTGCGGAGCCGCCGGAGCCGATGCCGAACCGTTCGCCGTACCCGCAACGGCGTCCGACGGATCAACCGGAACCGGGTCGACAGGTGCCTCGGCGATGGCGACCGCGGACGGCTGGGTCGGCCCGGTGGGGATCAGTGCCCCTAGCCCTCTACCCAGCCCGCCCCGTGGACGGTTCTTCATGCCACGCCTCCCAGCGACTTGTCCCCACTACGCATTCCGGCCGACCGGTTCCTTCACGCCGCGCTCCGCAATCTCCTGCGCAGCCTCGAAGTAACTCGTCGCACCCCGTGACCCGGGATCGTAGGTCATCACCGACTGGCCATAGCTCGGCGCCTCCGAGACCCGTACGTTCCGGGGGATCACCGCCTGGAGGACCTTGTCACCGAAGTGGTTGCGGACATCCTGCTCGACCGCATCGGCCAGCCGGGTACGGCGGTCGTACATGGTCAGCAGGATCGTGGACACGTCGAGGTTCGGGTTGAGGTGCTGCCGTACCAGGTTGATGTTCTGGATGAGCTGGTTGAGCCCTTCCAACGCGTAGTACTCGCACTGGATCGGGATCAGCACCTCCTGCGCGGCAACGAGCGCGTTGACCGTCAGTAGGCCCAGCGAGGGCGGACAGTCGATGAAGACATAGTCGAAGTGGCCCGGGTAGGCGGCGATAGCCCTTTGCAGCCGTGACTCACGGGCCACCACCGAGACCAACTCGATCTCGGCACCGGCCAGGTCGATGGTCGCGGGTACGCACCACAGGTTGGGGATGCCCTCGACGCCCTGGGCCACCTCGGCCAGCGGCACGCTGTTGATGAGGCAGTCGTAGACATCGGGCACACCGCTGTGGTGCGGGACGTTCAACCCGGTCGAGGCGTTGCCCTGTGGGTCGAGATCGATCACCAGTACCCGGTTGCCGTGCAGAGCCAGAGCCACGGCCAGGTTCACCGTGGTCGTGGTCTTGCCGACGCCGCCCTTCTGGTTGGCGACGCACATGACCCGGGTCCGTTCGGGCCGAGGCATGGTCACCTCGCCACTCGGGTTCAGGATCTGCACGGCGCGCATCGCCTCCATAGCCAACGGTGGGTCATCCTCTTCGCGCGTCGGGGTTTCACGTGAAACGTACGCGGCCGGCGCGGTTTCCGGGGGGACCGCTCCGGCGTACGGGGTGGGCGTGTCGACCTGCGCCGCCCAGCGCTGGGGAAGATCATCCCCGGGAGGTTGCTCCCCGACCGGCACAGCGGGAAGGTACTCCACCGGCGCCGGACCTGCGGGCGCCGGCGGTAGTGCCGGAGACTGCTGCGGCGGACGGGCCCGGCCCGCCGCCGACCAGCCATCGGACGCCGTTTCACGTGAAACGGCGTTACCCGGCGCGGAGGGGAAACTCCGGGGCCGGGTCATTCCTGGTTCGTCATTCCTACCGTCGTCCTGCACCCTGTCATCCCTGCCCGCTTCGGATGGTCGGCCGGATCGGCAGAGATGTCGGGGCCGTCGCAACTCGACACGGACCGATCCACATTATCGACGCGCAGTCAGCCTACGGCGGAAAGGTGGATCAGGTCCACGGCGGTTGCTCACGTGAGTCGAGGCGCACCCCGCTGGGGAGCGCAGCTCCGGCAGGAGTCATCGTCCGGGTGCATCGGCAGGGGAGCCGGAACCGGCCCGGTCAGCGGGCCCATTCCCGTCCAAACCTCTCCCCGCCCCCGGCCGCCGGCCATCCCCGTCGCGGCGGGGACATGGTCCGACCGTTAGTCATCCCCGTCGCGGCGGGGACATGGTCCGACCGTTGGTCATCCCCGTCGCGCTCGTCGCCCGCCCCCGGCCGACGAGCCGGACCGTCGAGCCGACTTCGACGGCTTCACCGGTCGGACACCCGGCGGATGCACGATCCGCTCCCGCACGATCTCGACCACGGTGGTCGGCGGGTCGATGATCCCGACCCCGCACTGGTGCACGCTGGGTTCACCACCCCCGAGCCGTTCCACCGCTTCCGCGTGTTCGGCGATCTCCTCCGCTGCGGACATCCCCTTCAGCGCGACCAGCCGACCGCCACGTCCCACCAGCGGCAGACACCACCCGGTGAGCCGGTCGAGTGGCGCCACCGCGCGGGCGGTGACGATGTCGCCGACAAGTACGCCGGCGCTGGTGGTACCCGCCGCCACCTCGTCGGCCCGACCCCGGACCACCCGGACCGACCGGGCCAGGCCGAGACTCTGTACCGCCTCCACCAGGAAGGAGGTACGCCGGGCCAGTGGCTCGACCAGCACCATGGTGAGGTCCGGACGGGCGATCGCCAGGACCAGACCCGGCAGGCCGGCCCCTGATCCGACGTCTAGCACCGTCGCCCCGGCCGGGATCCGCTCGGCGACGGCCGCACAGTTGAGCAGGTGCCGGGACCAGATCCGCGGTGCCTCCCGGGGCCCGATCAGCCCGCGTACCACGCCCTCGGTCGCCAGCAGCTCGGCGTAGCCGGCCGCCAGGTCGAGTCGCTCACCGAAGAGCAATCGGGCGGCACCGGCCAGCTCCGGTGGCAGCGTCACATCGCCGGCCGTGGGCAGTTCGTCGCCATCCGGGGTCACCTGGTCGGTCAGCGGTGTCCCGTCCACAGCCGACGGCCCGGGTGGCGTGCCACCCGGGCCGGACACGGCATCAGCCGCACTGTCGTACGTCATCAGGTCGTCAGTCCTTGGCGGGGCGGACAACGATGCGCCGGTCGGGCTCGACGCCCTCGGACTCGCTCTCCACCCCCGCCATCGCGTTCACCACGTCGTGCACGCACTTGCGCTCGAACGCGGACATCGGCTCCAGCCGGACCGGCTCGCCGTACTCCTTGACCTTCTCCACCGCGTTCTTGGCGACGGCGGCGAGTTCCTTGCGACGGTTCGCCCGGTAGCCACCAACATCCAGCAGCAGACGGCTCGGTGCACCGGTCTGCCGGAAGACCGCGAGGCGGGCCAGTTCCTGCAACGCCTCCAGGGTGGCACCACGCTGACCGACGAGGGCCTGGAGCCGGCCACCGACCACCTCCACCACCGGCCGGCCACTGGAGACCAGCTCGTCGATGTCACCGTCGTAGTCGAGGATGTCGAGCAGCCCCTCGATGTAGTCCGCCGCGATCTCACTCTGCCGGAACAGGTCGGTGTCAGCCGGTACCTTCCGGGCTACTGCCGTCTCCTCGGCCACGTCCTCGGTGTCGTCGGTCTCCTGATCGGCGATCGGATCCGCCGCAGCGTCCAGGGACTCCTTAGTGCGCGGGATGCTGGTGTCGGTCACGGTTCATCTCCGTACTCGTTCGGCCGGACCGTCGGTCCGTTGATCTCCCGCGACCGGGGGATTTCGCCGGTCGCGGGCACGTCTGTACGGGCAGTGTCGCCCGTGACCGCGCTGGTACGCGGCGGAATCCACTTCCGGCGCCGGCGCACCTGGCGGCTGCACGGGCGTGGATTCGGCGCGGTCACCGATGGTGGTGCCACCGGTGACCGCACAAGCTCAACCCTGGCGCTTCGCCGGGCGGTTCTTCTTCGGGTTGGCCGGCTTGGCACCGGGCTTCGGGGCCAGCGCCTTGTTCACCGGCTTCGCCGGAACCACCGGCTGGGCCTGCGTCTTACCCCGGCCGAAGAGACCACCGGACCTGGCCGGCTGCACCGGGCTGCGGGACGCACCCGGCTTCGCAGCACCGGACTTGGCCACACCGGTGTTCATCACCAGCGGCGGGAACTTCCGCAGCACCCACTGCTGCTGCCCGAGCGTGAAGAGGTTGTTGGTGACCCAGTAGATGATCACACCGATCGGGAAGATCGCACCGGAAACCAGCAGGGAGAGCGGGATGCCGTAGAGCATCAGACGCTGGATCATCCGCTGCTGCGGGTCCTCGGCCCAGCCGGTCTTGAGGATCATCTGACGGCTGGTCAGGTAGGTGGTCAGCATCATGACCAGCACCAGGACACCGGCGATGACCTTGACGGTGGTGCCGTTCGCGCCGAGCCGGGACAGTTCCTCGGCCGTCGAGCCGAACTTGCCGGCGATCGGGGCGGTGAAGAGGTTCGCCTGGGAGGCGCTGTTGAACTGGTCGACCGTCCAGCCGTAGAGGGTCTTGCCGGCCTCGCTCTTGTCCGGGTTGAGCCGGCGCAGCACGTGGAAGAGGCCGAGGAAGACCGGGATCTGGAGGAACATCGGAAGGCAGCCCATCAGCGGGTTGGCCTTTTCCTTCCGGTAGAGCTCCATCATCTCCTTCTGGAGCGTCTCCCGGTCACCCTTGTGCTTCTCCTGGAGCTCCTTGACCTTGGGCTGGAGCGCCTGCATCGCCCGCTGCGACTTGATCTGCTTGACGAAGACCGGGAAGAGAATCACCCGGACGGTGACCACCAGGAAGATGATGGCCAGGATCCACGCCCAGTTGGTGCCCGCTACCGCGTCGTCCGGCACCCCGATGGCGTCCCAGGCCGAGTGCCAGAGCAGCAGGATCCACGAAATCGCAGAGTAGATCCAGTCGAGACTCAATTCGGGGCTCCAGTCACGTCGGTACGGCGGGGGCGGCCCGGCTCGGGCACCGGGTCATGCCCACCAGGGTGAAAGGGGTGGCAGCGCAACAGCCGCCGGACCGCCAGGATGGCTCCGCGGAGCGCACCGTGCCGCGTTACCGCCTCCAGGGCGTACGCGCTGCACGACGGGTAGAACCGACAGCGGGCCGGCAGTGCCGGGCTTATCCACCGACGGTACGCGATGATGGGTCCTGCCAGCACCCGGGCACCGACTGTGGCCGGGCGGGACGAACCTGTCGCACCGGTCACCGGGGTCGCCGACCCGACCCGCGCGGGGTCCGTGCAGCGGCCAGGGCAGCGTCGAGATCGGCGCCGAGCCGGGTGTACGACGCTCCCGCCGCAGCGGGCAGCGCCCGGACCACCAGAGTGGCCCCGGCAGGCAACGAGTCGAGCCGTTCCCGGACCAGGTGACGCAGCCGGCGACGGACCGCGTTACGCACCACGGCATTGCCCACCGCCTTGGACACGACAAAGCCGGCACGGGCGGACACGGAGGGCTGCTCCGCGTCGATCGTCCGCGCCGGCTCTGCCGGAGAACTCACGTCAGGGGTGCCGATGGTGTCGGGGAGGTGCAGATGCACCACGACAGCGCCACGACCGGCCCGCCGGCCACCACGGACCGCTGCGGCGAAGTCGACGCTGCGCCGCAGTCGCTGCGCGGCTGCCAGCACGACTGCCCACGTCCCCCGGATCGGGCCCCGTCGGCCGTCAGGCCGACAGGGTGACGCGACCCTTGGCGCGACGGCTCGACAGGATGGCGCGACCGGCCCGGGTGCGCATGCGCAGCCGGAAGCCGTGGGTCTTCGCGCGCCGGCGGTTGTTCGGCTGGTAGGTGCGCTTGCTCACGTCAGGCTCTCCGTCTTCCGTACGTCCCGGGCGCGGGGAGCGCCGGGATCGTGTGGTGGTCTGGCGTGGGCCACCGGACGGGTGGCCCTCCTCGGTGCTGCCCGACGTCGCACGGGCCTCGACGATGCGGGGACGTGACTGCGGACAGCAAGCACCCATCACCCTAGCAGAGGGCGTGAGAGCGGCCGCTCCAGCCTAGGCAGGGGGGCAATCGTCGTCAAACCTCCCCGGCACCGGGTGCGGCGGGCCGTCCCGGTCCAGCCCGGTCCACCTGCCGCGACGCGGGGCGTACCCGCTGGTGGGACCATTTGCGGGGCGAGGCGAAGCGACGGTTTTGACGCATACCGAGAAGGCCGGTGACACTCGCCGGTTGTAGGTGCGTGGAGAACGCTGTTACCGTGCGCGTTTGCGGTCCGCGTCCGGGACCTGACTGTCACCGGGCCGGTCGTCACGGTGGCTCGGTGTCACTGTGGTCCGGTTCTCGCGCCAGCGCAAGACCGGACAAGGTGGTGAATCGTTCGGCACGGTGAACCCGCTTCGGCGCCCGTTTCAGGCAGGGGCAGGTCTGGCACGAGTCCGGCGGGCGGCCACAATCGGTCGATACACAGGCTGTGGATAACTTGTGGATGGTGGATCGACCGACGGTTCGAGCAGGCGACGTTCAGCCTGGTCGAGCGCGGTGGCAGGCCCGGAACGGCGGCTGGGACAGCAGCGGCGGCCGGGGAGCAGAGGCGAGGGGGTGGCACCAGGGTGGCCGGAACGATCGACCTCGCCGCGGTGTGGACGGCGACGACCGACGAACTCGCCGACGAGATCATTTCCGCGCAGCAGCGTGCCTACCTCCGCCTCACCCGGCTCCGTGCGATCGTCGAGGACACCGCCCTGCTCGCCGTACCCGACGCGTTCACCCGGGACGTCATCGAGTCCCGGCTGCGGCCGGCGATCACCGAGGCGCTGACCCGACGGCTGGGCCGGCCGATCCAGGTGGCAGTCACCGTCCGGGTGGCCGAGGAGGGTCAGGCCCGCACCACGGGGACCGTCTACGGCAGTGAGGCGACCGGTTACCCGGCACCCGGCTACGGCGGGTACGACGGACCGACCGGTAACCCGCCCACCGCGCCGGACCACCCCCCGTTCGGAGCGGGCGGCTACGCCGACGACCGTGACCTGGCCCGGGACCTCACCCACGAACGCGACCGTGACCTCGCCCTGGAGCGTGACCGCGAGCTCGCCCGGGAACGCGACCGCAACCACGAGGATCTCAACCGGGATCTCGAACCGTCCCGGGAGCGGGACGCCGGCCGGGAGCGTCCGTCGGCCGGTGGGCCCGGACCGGACCCGGGGATCAGTGGTTCCGCCCAACACCTGCCGGGGGAGACCGGCCTGCGGCCCGGCCTGATCCCGGCCAGCCGGGACGGGCAGGAGGCCCTCTTCTCCGCCCCCTACCTGGAGTCCCGCCGCCCGCCCGCCCAGGAACGGCGGAACCGGGACGACCGGGCCGCCACCGGATCCCCGGTCCTGCCGCCACCGGATCCCCAGGCCTTCGAGCCCCGTTACCGCGACGACGCCGGCGTGCTGCGTGACCAGCCCACCCTGCGGGGACTGCCCCGCGACGGCGGGACGGACAGCGGCCCGGGACGCGGACCGGCCCCCACCGAGCACCGACCCGGCGGCCGGGACGACCGGCGTCCCGGCATCGGTGTGGACACCGGGGGCAACCGGCTCAACCCGAAGTACATGTTCGAGACCTTCGTCATCGGCTCGTCGAACCGGTTCGCCCACGCGGCGAGCGTCGCGGTCGCCGAGTCGCCGGCCAAGGCGTACAACCCGCTCTTCATCTACGGCCACTCCGGGCTGGGCAAGACCCACCTGCTCCATGCCATCGGCCACTACGCCACGACCCTCGGTCACGCCCGCTCGGTGCGGTACGTGTCGACCGAGGAGTTCACCAACGACTTCATCAACTCGCTGCGCGACGACAAGACCAGTGCGTTCCAACGCCGCTACCGCGACGTCGACATCCTGCTGATCGACGACATCCAGTTCCTGGAGAACCGCGAGCGGACCCAGGAGGAGTTCTTCCACACCTTCAACACGCTGCACAACGCCAACAAGCAGATCGTCATCACCTCGGACCGGTCCCCGAAGCAGCTCGCCACCCTGGAGGACCGGCTCCGGACCCGGTTCGAGTGGGGGCTGCTGGCCGACATCCAGCCACCGGATCTGGAGACCCGGATCGCGATCCTGCAGAAGAAGGCCGCCCAGGAGCGCCTGTACGCGCCACCGGACGTGCTGGAGTTCATCGCGTCCCGGGTCGCCAGCTCGATCCGGGAACTGGAGGGTGCCCTGATCCGGGTCACCGCCTTCGCCAGCCTGACCCGTTCCTCCGTCGAGCTGTCCCTGGCCGAGGAGGTGCTCCGGGACTTCATCCCGGACGGCTCCGGGCCGGAGATCAACGCGGACCAGATCATGATCTCCACCGCGGACTACTTCGGCGTCAGCCTGGAGGACCTGCGGGGGCACTCCCGGTCCCGGGTACTGGTCAACGCCCGTCAGGTGGCGATGTACCTGTGCCGGGAACTGACCGACCTCTCCCTGCCCAGGATCGGGCAGGCGTTCGGTGGCCGTGACCACACCACGGTGATGCACGCCGACCGGAAGATCCGGCAGCAGATGGCGGAACGGCGGTCGCTCTACAACCAGATCGCCGAGCTGACCAACCGGATCAAACAGAACGCCTGAGACGTCGCATCGGAAGGTGGCCCGGCCGTTGAGCCGGGCCACCGCCGTTTCCGGGTCCTCCGTCACCCACATCCGGCGTCGGTTCTCCACAGCGGGGCGCACTTGTCCACACCCTGTTATCCACAGCTCGGTGGACAACCTCTGGTGTCCCTCGACCCGGAAACCCACAACCTGTGGACAAGTCCTGTTGACAACCCTGTGGACGGGTCGACACGTTCGGCGCGTCGTCCACCGGCGCTGGGTCCCCTGTGTACAGCCTGTTGAAGGATCTGGGGACAACGGCGCCGGTAACCGATCCGGATTTCCACAGCACTGGGGAGAAAGTCGGTGGATAACCGGTGGATGAGCTGTGGACGGCGGTGGAAAACCTGTGGACCCGGAACCGCCTGTGGAAAAACAGGGGGGTTTTACCCCAGGTCATCCACAGCTAAACCACCGGTGGATAATCGTCTGACCTGCGCAAACGCGGGTTCTCCACAGTTTGCACAGCACCGATGAAGACGATGGCTTCTATCTCTTCTAGAGAACAAAAACCAATCATCACCGTTGGGCTTTCTGTGGATCCCGCTCTCCGTACCGGCCTGGCCGGCAGCGGGAGCGGAATCGGAGGGGCCGGACGCACAGCCGATGGCCGAGCGCCCTAAGGTGCGAGGGTGACCCGCACGGTCGGGCGGGTCGGTAGGCAGCGGTCGGCATGAGAGAGTTGTCGCTGACGTCGACGCGGAGGCATGCATGAAGTTCCGAGTAGAGCGCGACGCGCTCGCCGACGCGGTGGCGTGGACCGCGAAGAGCCTGCCCAACCGGCCATCGGTACCGGTGCTTGCCGGGGTGATGTTGCGGGTTGCCGATGGCAACCTGCAGGTCTCCGGCTTCGACTACGAGGTTTCCAGCCAGGTCACCGTCGAGGTGCAGGGCGACGCCGACGGGGCGGCCCTGGTCTCCGGTCGGCTGCTTGCCGAGATCACCAAGGCTTTGCCGGCAAAGCCGGTGGACATCGCCGCCGACGGCGCCCATCTGGAGCTGGTCTGCGGCAGCGCGCGGTTCACCCTGCCCACCATGCCGGTGGAGGACTACCCGACCCTGCCGGATATGCCGGCCAGCGCCGGGACGATCGACGCGGCCGCGTTCGCCGCCGCGGTCGCCCAGGTCGCGGTTGCCGCCGGCCGGGACGAGACCCTGCCGATGATGACCGGGGTACGCATCGAGCTGACCGGGGACACCCTGGCAATGCTCGCCACCGACCGTTACCGGCTGGCGCTACGCGAAATGCGCTGGAACCCGGAGGATCCCGAGGTCAGCATCAACGCCCTGGTGCCGGCCCGGACGCTGAACGACACCGCCAAGACTCTCGGCCCGCTCGGCGGCGAGGTGACCATGGCGCTGGCCCAGGGCGGCGCCGGCGAGGGCATGATCGGCTTTGCCGGTGGTACCCGACGTACCACCAGCCGCCTGCTGGACGGCGCCAACTACCCGCCGGTCCGGTCGCTCTTCCCGGCCACCCACAACGCCGAGGCCCGGGTGACGGTCTCCACCCTCGTCGAGGTGGTCAAGCGGGTCGCCCTGGTCGCCGAGCGGACCACCCCGGTGCTGCTCAGCTTCAGCTCCGACGGGCTCATCGTGGAGGCCGGCGGCACCGAGGAGGCCCGGGCGAGCGAGGCGATGGACGCCACGTTCACCGGTGACTCGCTGACCATCGGCTTCAACCCGCAGTACCTGATCGACGGGTTGGCCAACCTGGGTGCGCCGACCGCCGTGCTGCACTTCGTCGACGCGTTCAAGCCCGCGGTGATTTCCCCCGCCGGTGAGGATGGCGAGGCCATTCCTGGGTACCGCTATCTGATCATGCCGATCCGGGTCACCCGCTGACCGCGCTGGCCTGACCTGACACGTACCGGAGGGAAAAGACATGCAGCTCGGCCTGGTAGGACTCGGCCGGATGGGCGGCAACATGCGCGAACGGTTGCGCGCCGCCGGGCACGAGGTGGTGGGCTTCGACCAGAACCCGGAGGTGAGCGACGTCGCCAGCCTCGCCGAGCTGGCTGAGAAGCTCGCCGCGCCGCGTGCCGTCTGGGTGATGGTGCCGGCCGGCGTCACCGACGCCACCATCGACTCCCTGGCCGAGGTGCTCGGCGACGGCGACATCATCATCGACGGCGGCAACTCGCGGTTCAGCGACGACGGCCCCCGGGCCGAGCGTCTCGCCACCCGCGGCATCGGTTACCTCGACGTGGGCGTCTCCGGTGGCGTGTGGGGCAAGCAGAACGGCTACGCCCTGATGGTCGGCGGCGCGCAGGAGCACGTCGACCGGCTGATGCCGATCTTCGAGTCGCTGAAGCCGGCCGGCGAGTTCGGCTTCGTGCACGCCGGTCCGGTCGGCGCCGGCCACTACGCCAAGATGGTGCACAACGGCATCGAGTACGGCCTGATGCACGCCTACGCTGAGGGCTACGAGCTGCTGGCCAAGTCCGAGCTGGTCACCAACGTCCCCGGGGTGTTCAAGTCGTGGCGGGAGGGGACCGTCGTGCGGTCCTGGCTGCTCGACCTGCTCGACCGGGCGCTCGACGAGGACCCGGAGCTGGCCACCCTGCGCGGGTACGCCGACGACACCGGCGAGGGCCGGTGGACCGTGGACGAGGCGGTCCGGCTCGCCGTGCCGATGAACGTGATCGCCGCCGCTCTCTTCGCCCGGTTCACCTCGCGCCAGGACGACTCCCCGGCGATGAAGGCCATCGCCGCGCTGCGCCAGCAGTTCGGCGGCCACGCCATCCACAAGCGCTGACCCGTGTACGTCCGCCGGCTCGAACTGGTCGACTTCCGCTCGTACGAGCGGGTGGCGATCGACCTTGAGCCGGGGCCGAACGTGTTCGTCGGTGCCAACGGGGTCGGCAAGACCAACCTGATCGAGGCGTTGGGCTACGTGGCGACCCTGGCCAGCCACCGGGTCGCCATGGACGCCCCGTTGGTCCGGGTGGGTGCCTCGGCGGCGGTGATCCGGTGCGCGGTGGCACACGAGGGGCGCGAGCTGCTGATCGAGCTGGAGATCGTGCCCGGTCGGGCCAACCGCGCCCGGCTGGGCCGGTCCCCGGTCCGCCGGGCCCGGGACGTGCTGGGCGCGCTGCGGATGGTGCTGTTCGCCCCGGAGGACCTGGAACTCGTCCGGGGCGACCCGGCCGAGCGGCGGCGCTACCTCGACGAGCTGCTGGTCACCCGGCAACCCCGGTACGCCGGGGTGCGGGCCGACTACGAGCGGGTGGTCAAACAGCGCAACGCCCTGCTACGGACGGCGTACCTGGCCCGTAAGACGGGAGGCTCCCGGGGGGCCGACCTCTCGACGCTGGACGTCTGGGACACCCACCTGGCCCGGCACGGCGCCGAGCTGCTGGCCGGCCGGCTGGAGCTGGTGGCCGCGCTCGGTCCGCACGTGGCCAAGGCGTACGACGCGGTGGCCGCCGGCCGGGGTGCTGCGGCGATGGCCTACCGGGCCACCGTCGAGCTGGGTACCGCCCCGGTGGACCGGGCGATGTTGCAGGAGGCGCTGGCCACCGCGCTGGCCGACTCCCGCGCGGCGGAGGCGGAGCGGGGGACGACCCTGGTCGGCCCGCACCGGGACGAGTTGGCGCTGACCCTCGGCCCGCTACCCGCCAAGGGGTACGCGAGCCACGGCGAGTCCTGGTCGTTCGCGCTGGCGTTGCGGCTGGCCGCGTACGACCTGCTGCGGGCCGACGGCATCGAGCCGGTACTCGCGCTCGACGACGTCTTCGCGGAACTGGACGCCGGGCGGCGGGACCGCCTGGCCGAGCTGGTCGGTGGGGCCGGGCAGCTTCTGGTGACCTGCGCGGTGGACGATGATGTTCCGGCGGCCCTGAGTGGCACGCGTTACCAGGTGGACGAGGGGGCGGTACGCCGTGCCGGATGAACCCGTGACCCCACCGCCCGCTCCTCCCGGGGCGAGCGGACCCGAGCTGGCCAGGGCGGTACTCGATGCGGCGAAGGCCCGTCGGGAGGCGGTCCGGCCCCGGCGGCGTACCCCGGGCGACCCCGCCTCCGGCGGTGCCGACGGCCGGGGTGGCACCGGTCGCCGGCTGCGTGGCTACTCCGGTCCCGGGCCGGATCCCCGCGACCCGCAGATGCTCGGCACGGTGCTGGCCCGGCTGGTGAAGGCGCGCGGCTGGCAGCAGCCGGCTGCGGAGGCGACCGTCTTCGGTGCCTGGGAGCGGGTGGTCGGTCCGGAGATCGCCAAGCACAGCCGGCCGGTGAAGCTGGAGGACGGTACGTTGACCGTGGAGGCGGAGTCCACCGCCTGGGCCACCCAGCTCCGGCTGCTCACCGGTTCGCTGCTGACCCGAATCGCCCGAGAGCTGGGTCACAACGTCGTCCGCCGGTTGCACATCCACGGCCCGGCCGTGCCGTCCTGGTCGCGGGGACCGCGTCGGGTACGCGGCCGTGGCCCCCGCGACACCTACGGCTGACCGACGTCCGACGCGGGCTGCCGGCCCGCGTCGGACGGACCACGGTCAGGAGTTGGCGTAGACCGCGAAGCCCTTGTCCGCGCAGCGGCGGTAGAAGCGGGCCAGGATCCCCAGCTCGGAGCGGGTGAAGTTCCACTGCGGCGGTGCCCCGGCCTTGTCCCGCAGGGCGTCGAGCCGGTTGTCCAGCCACCGGAGCTGCTGCTCGGCGAGGCGCCCGTCGGCCAGCGCGGCGCGTAGGACGACGCCGACGCTGTCGAAGGTGATCTCCTCGCCGTGATCCCGGTGGCCCTCGACGAAGCGCTCCAATCCACCGGCGATCCAGGCACAGCCGTCCGGGTCGATCACCGGGTCCTCGTCCTCGGCCGCAGCCTCTGTGGCGTAGAGCACATTGTCCAGGCCGAGCAGCAGGTCGACCAGTTCGGTGTACGCGGTGGCCCGGACGGTACCGGTCTGCGCGATCAGCCCGGCGAGGGCACCGGCGGGCGCGGGGATGCCGGGGTACTCGGCGATCGTGCCGAAGTCGACGAACTCGGCGGGCGCCACCGGTTCGTAGAAGCGGCCGGTCCTTGGCCAGTGCACCGCGACGTTGTCCAGCCCCATCGGGCGTCACCTTCCTGAAGGTTCTCGAACCGGGTGGGTCGATCGTCCGGTTCCGGGTCGGTGGATTGTGGACCCGCCGGACGGCGCCGCCAAATTACGGCACGGCGTGGACTCCGCGCGACCCCCGGGATTCCATGATCGGTTGCGGCATGTGTAGGGGGAGTTGCGGGCAGCGCAGTTCGGGCCGCTACGAACGTCTCAGCCCCCGTTACAGGGGTGCCGAGTGGTGGTTTCGTCACCGCCGCACAGTAGGATTGACGGCAGAGACGAGGACACGGTGCGGAGCGATGACGCGGGTTGAGGGCAGCCCGGGCCACCGGTCCCCCGCCGGGTCCGAGCCGATCGCGATCCGCGGGCAACCGCGGCGACCGACGCATTCGGCGGCAATCCGGAACTGATCGGGGTGCCGGTCCGTGCGCCGACGTCGCGTCCTGTCCGCCGTACCCGCACCCCCGTGCGCCCTGGCGCCGGGGACGCGAGAAAGTGGCCCATGGTGTCAGCGCAGAACAAGCAGGAGTACGGCGCCGAGTCGATCACCGTTCTCGAAGGCCTGGAGGCGGTGCGTAAGCGGCCCGGTATGTACATCGGGTCGACCGGTGAGCGGGGTCTGCACCACCTGGTCTGGGAGGTCGTCGACAACGCCGTCGACGAGGCCCTCGCCGGGTACTGCGACACCATCGACGTGGTCCTGCTCGCCGACGGCGGGGTCCAGGTCACCGACAACGGCCGCGGGTTCCCGGTCGACCTGCACCCCAAGCTGAAGAAGCCGGGGGTGGAGGTCGCGCTGACCGTCCTGCACGCGGGCGGCAAGTTCGACGGCAAGGCGTACGCCGTCTCCGGTGGTCTGCACGGCGTGGGTGTGTCGGTGGTCAACGCGCTGTCGACCCGGATGTTCGTCGAGATCCACAAGTCGGGGCACGTCTGGCGCCAGCACTACAACAACTCCAAGCCGGCGCCGCTGGAGCAGGGCGAGAGCACCAACCGCACCGGTTCGGCCGTGTCGTTCTGGCCGGACCCGGACGTCTTCGAGACGGTCAACTTCGACTTCCAGACCATCTACCGCCGCCTCCAGGAGATGGCCTTCCTCAACCGTGGCCTCACCATCCACCTGCTCGACGAGCGGGTCCAGGAGGAGGAGGGCCGGATGCGCGAGGTCACCTTCTGTTACAAGGGCGGCATCGCCGACTTCGTCCGGCACCTCAACGCCTCCAAGAACCCGATCCACAAGTCGGTGGTCGAGTTCGGCGCCGAGGAGGAGGGCATGTCGGTCGAGATCGCCATGCAGTGGAACGAGTCGTACGGTGAGTCGGTCTACACCTTCGCGAACACGATCAACACCCACGAGGGCGGTACCCACGAGGAGGGCTTCCGGGCCGCGTTGACCGGGGTGGTCAACAAGTACGGCACCGAGAAGAAGCTGCTCAAGGCCGACGAGAAGCTCTCCGGCGAGGACATCCGGGAGGGGCTGGCCGCGATCATCTCGGTCAAGCTGGCCAACCCGCAGTTCGAGGGGCAGACCAAGACCAAGCTGGGCAACACCCCGGTGAAGAGCTTCGTGCTGCGGGTCTGCAACGAGTGGCTGGTCGACTGGTTCGACCGTAACCCGGCCGAGGCGAAGCAGATCATCACCAAGGCGACCCAGGCCGCCCGGGCCCGGATCGCCGCCCAGCAGGCTCGCAAGCTGGCCCGCCGCAAGTCGCTGCTGGAGTCCGGTTCGATGCCGGGCAAGCTGGCCGACTGCCAGTCCACCGACCCGCGTGAGTCCGAGGTCTTCATCGTCGAGGGCGACTCGGCCGGTGGCTCGGCGAAGCAGGGCCGGGACCCGCGGACCCAGGCGATCCTGCCGATCCGGGGCAAGATCCTCAACGTCGAGAAGGCGCGGATCGACCGGGTGCTGAAGAACAACGAGGTCCAGGCGCTGATCACCGCGCTGGGTACCGGCATCCACGACGACTTCGACATCGAGAAGCTGCGGTACCACAAGATCGTCCTGATGGCCGACGCCGACGTGGACGGGCAGCACATCCAGACCCTGCTGCTCACTCTCCTCTTCCGCTTCATGCGCCCGCTGGTGGAGCTGGGGCACGTCTACCTGGCCGCCCCGCCGCTCTACAAGATCAAGTGGAACAAGAAGGGCGACGACGCGCAGTACGCCTACTCCGACCGGGAACGGGACGGGCTGATTGCGCTGCGCCAGCAGAAGAAGCCCAACGCCAGGCCGGACGACATCCAGCGGTTCAAGGGTCTCGGTGAGATGAACTACCCCGAGCTGTGGGACACCACGATGAACCCGGGCACCCGTACCCTGCGCCAGGTCACGCTCGACGACGCCGCAACCGCCGACGAGCTGTTCAGCGTTCTGATGGGTGAGGACGTCGAGGCGCGCCGTTCGTTCATCCAGCGCAACGCCAAGGACGTGCGCTTCCTGGACATCTGACCGGTGGCACGGTGGTGGCCGGAGCTGCCGGTCACCACCGCGTCCACATGGTTATCCACAGCTTCGTCGCTTCTCCACAGCGTTATCCACAGCACAAATGCGACTCTGATTCTGATAAGGGTTAACAGTGACTGATACTCCCGAGCCCAACCCGAGCGAAGCGGGCGCGACAGAGACCGGCGGCGCCGCGATCGTGGCGCACGACCGCATCGAGCCGGTCGGGCTCGAAGTCGAGATGCAGCGCTCCTACCTCGACTACGCCATGAGTGTCATCGTGGGCCGCGCGCTGCCGGACGTCCGGGACGGTCTCAAGCCGGTCCACCGCAAGATCCTTTACGCCATGTTCGACTCCGGCTACCGGCCTGACCGGGGGTACGTGAAGTGCTCCCGGGTCGTCGGGGACGTGATGGGGCAGTTCCACCCGCACGGCGACTCGGCCATCTACGACGCGCTGGTCCGGATGGCCCAGCCCTGGTCGCTGCGGTACCCGCTGGTCGACGGCAACGGCAACTTCGGCTCGCCGGGTAACGACCCGGCCGCCGCCATGCGTTACACCGAGTGCAAGCTCGACCCGTTGGCCATGGAGATGCTGCGGGACATCGACGAGGACACCGTCGACCTCCAGGACAACTACGACGGCCGGGCCAAGGAGCCCACCATCCTGCCGTCGCGGATCCCCAACCTGCTGATCAACGGCTCCGAGGGCATCGCGGTGGGTATGGCCACCAAGATCCCGCCGCACAACCTGCGGGAGATCGGCGCTGCGGTGCAGTGGTGCCTGGAGAACCCGGAGGAGGACGAGGCGACCACCCTCGACGCGCTCCTGGAGATCGTCAAGGGCCCGGACTTCCCCACCCATGGCCTGATCGTCGGCACCCAGGCGATCCAGGACGCGTACCGCACCGGTCGGGGTTCGATCCGGATGCGCGCCGTGGTCGAGGTCGAGGAGGACAAGCGGGGCCGCCCCTGCCTCGTGGTCAGCGAGCTTCCCTACCAGGTCAACCCGGACAACCTGGCCGAGCGGATCGCCGAGCTGATCAAGGAGGGCAAGCTCGCCGGCATCGCCGACATCCGTGACGAGTCCTCCGGGCGTACCGGTATGCGGATCGTGCTGGTGCTGAAGCGCGACGCGGTTGCCAAGGTGGTGCTCAACAACCTCTACAAGCACACCCAGCTCCAGGAGACCTTCGGCGCCAACATGCTGGCGCTGGTGGACGGAGTGCCTCGTACCCTCAACCTGGCCCAGTTCATCCGGTACTACGTCGAGCACCAGATCGACGTGATCCGTCGACGTACCGCGTTCCGACTGCGCAAGGCCGAGGAGCGGGCGCACATCCTGCGCGGTCTGGCCAAGGCGCTCGACGCGCTGGACGAGGTGATCGCCCTGATCCGGCGTTCACCCACCGTCGAGGACGCCCGGCAGGGTCTCACCCGGCTGCTGGAGATCGACGAGATCCAGGCGACCGCGATCCTGGACATGCAGCTCCGCCGCCTGGCCGCCCTGGAGCGGCAGAAGCTCCTCGACGAGCTGACCAAGCTGGAGGTGGAGATCGCCGACCTGAAGGACATCCTGGCCAAGCCGGAGCGGCAGCGGAGGATCGTCTCGGAGGAGCTCGGCGAGATCATCGCCAAGTGGGGCGACGAACGGCGGACGAAGATCGTGCCGTTCGACGGCGAGGTCTCGATGGAGGACCTGATCGCCCGCGAGGACGTGGTCGTCACGATCACCCGCACCGGGTACGCCAAGCGGACCAAGGTCGACCTCTACCGTTCCCAGCGTCGGGGCGGCAAGGGGGTCAGCGGGGCCACGCTGCGGCAGGACGACATCGTCAGCCACTTCTTCGTCTGCTCTACCCACGACTGGATCCTGTTCTTCACCAACAAGGGACGGGTGTACCGGGCCAAGGCGTACGAGTTGCCGGAGGCCAGTAGGGTGGCCAAGGGCCAGCACGTGGCCAATCTGCTCGCCTTCCTGCCGGACGAGCAGATCGCGCAGATCATCGAGATCCCGGACTACCAGGTGGCGCCCTATCTGGTACTCGCCACGAAGAACGGTCTGGTGAAGAAGACAAAGCTGGAGGAGTTCGACTCCAACCGGTCCGGCGGCATCATCGCGATCAACCTGCGCGATGAGGACGAGCTGGTCGGTGCCGCCCTGGTCGCGCCCGAGGACGACCTGCTGCTGGTCTCCAAGAACGCCCAGGCGATCCGCTTCAACGCCACCGACGAGGCACTGCGGCCGATGGGCCGGGCGACCTCCGGTGTGATCGGCATGCGCTTCACCGACGACGACGTCCTGCTGGCCATGGAGGTGGTCCGCGAGAACATGGACGTCCTGGTGGCGACGAACGGGGGATATGCAAAACGTACCCCGATCGAGGAATACCCGGTCCAGGGCCGGGGAGGCAAGGGTGTGCTGACTGCGAAGATCACGGAACGACGTGGCGGGCTGGTCGGTGCAGTGGTGATCAATCCGGATGACGAGCTGTTCGCGATCACCAGTAACGGTGGCGTCATCCGGACTCCGGTGAAGCCTGTACGCCGTACGCGTGACCGGAACACAATGGGGGTCAAGCTGATGGACCTCCCGGACGGCGTGACTATCGTGGCGATTGCTCGAAATGCCGACGAGCCTGACGAACAGGACTAGTTGATGACGGAGACACAGGCGAAGTCGGGGACTGCGGGGACTCCGGCCAAACCGGTCGACGGGGAGGGCGCCAAAGGCGGCACCCCGGCAGCCGGCCGGGCGGCTGTGGGTCGCGCGGCAGTTCCCGCCGATGCGCCTGCCCCCAAGTTCACCCGTGCTCCCGGCATGGCACCGCCACCGGACCAGCCTGCCGAGGAGACCGGAGTGCAGCAGCCGGAGAAGGCCGGCGGTGATGGCGCCGCCACCGCCACACCCACCGCCGCCGGCACCGGTACCCCTGGATTCACCGTGCCGGCCGGGCCGAACATCACCGCTGCGCTGCCCAGGGACGCCCAGGCCACCGGTACCCTGCCGCGGGTCGACGGGGCACGGGCCCCGCTGGGCACCGCGAAGCCCAACGGCGGCGGCCTGCCGCCCGGGGTGGGTGGTGCCGGCGGGGCGGCGGTCGGGGCGGCCCGGGTGAACGATGCGGTCCGCGCGGCGCGGAGCACGGTCAGCTCCGCCGCGTCGCGTGGTCCGCGCCGGGCCCGGCTGAACCTGAAGCGGATCGACCCGTGGTCGGTCATGAAGTTCGCGTTCGCGGTGTCCCTGGTGCTGTTCATCGTGGTCATCGTCGCGACCTCGGTGCTCTACCTGGCGCTGGACGCGATGGGTGTGTTCGCCAGTGTCAACGACAGCCTGACCGACCTGGTGAGCGCGGGCGGCGGACAGGAGACCAGCGGCTTCCGGATCACCGCCAAGGGGGTCATCCTCAGTTCGGCACTGATTGGTCTGGTCAACGTGGTGCTCTTCACCGCCCTGGCCACCCTCGGGGCCTTCGTCTACAACGTCTGCGCCGACCTGGTCGGCGGGATCGAGTTGACCCTCGCCGAGCGGGACTGAGTCAGGCGTCGTAGTACCGCCACACCGGGGCGCCGCGAAAGCGGTCGTCCCGGTGTGCCGTATCCGGGTACTCTCGCCAGGTCGGGGGCCACCGGGGACCCCGATTTGAGGACGGGCGTGCGGGTGCGATAGCCTTGCTCGTCGCTTACGGGGCTATAGCTCAGTCGGTTAGAGCGCAGAGCTGATAACTCTGAGGTCGCTGGTTCGATTCCAGCTAGCCCCACTTCACACCGTCCGACAACGGTCGAGCGCGAGGGGTTGCCCCATGGTCAAGAAGCTGCTGTTGCTTGTCGGCATCGTGGGTGTAGCCGCACTGGTCGTCAAGAAGGTCAAGGACGCGAACGACGAGCGCGCCCTGTGGCACGAGGCGACCACCTCGCCCGACCTGCGCTGAATCCCGCGCGACGCGCTGCCCCACCGGGCGGCGCCGTCCGCTTCCGGGGGCCGTAGCTCAACTGGCAGAGCACTGCCTTTGCAAGGCAGGGGTTAGGGGTTCGAGTCCCCTCGGCTCCACTCCATGGGGTGATATCGCTGCTGAGCAGCGGTTTTGCGGTTCGTCCAGCTAGCCTGCTATCTGACTGGATCGTTCCGCCTGCGCTCGGGTGCTGAGTACTTCGACAAGTACCTGTTCGAGGCGTAGCCCGGTCTGCTGCGCGAGGTGGCCGAGGCAATGGTTGCCTTGCTGCCGCAGTGCGACGTGCTGGCGGGGATGGAGATGGGCGGCATACCGGTCGCGACGGTGATGTCGCAGATGACCGGGCGAGGGCGGTCCCGTGGATGGCCGAGGCGCTACGGTTGCGCGCCGCTCTCAGCCGTTGCGATCTGGAGTTCTTCTTGCCGGCGTGACTGGTGCGCTGCGGACACTGCATGATCAGCGGGTGGACGAGGCACGCCGCATTACCGTCGCGCCGACTTCGACAATTTCATGACGCCGAGGCGGTTGTCGACCGGCTGGGTGGCGCTGGTCAGTCGTACAAAGTGGGCGTGGAACTGCTGACCGTGGCCGGTCCGGCGCTGGCGGCTAGGCTGGTCAGCAAGGGTGAGGCTGTCTTCCTCTTACGTCGAGCCGTGGGTCTGATTGCCATATCGCGGTATGGTATCTGTATGGCAGTTAAGAAGGTCACGGTTACCCTTCCTGAGGAGTTGGTGGCGGCGCTTGGTGCGGCGGCCCGTGAAGACGGCGTTCCGCTGTCGCGACTGGTCGCCAGCGCGGCGGAGAGTGAACTCCGGCGGCGGGTCGGGCGGCGATTGGTCGCAGACTGGCAGGCCGAGCACGGTGCATTCACTCTGGAAGAGATCGCTGCGGCGCGGGCGGAGATGGCTGCTGCCGATGCCCAGGCACTCAGCGGACCCGGTCAGGTGGCGGCGTGAGCATTCCCTACGTCTATGACGCCGGGGTGCTGCTAGCGATCGACGGCAATGATCGACGGATGTGGGCAATCCACCACCTGGCCGTGGAAGAGGGGCGGCGCCTGTTCATCCCCTCCGTCGTCGTGAGCCAGGCATGGCGTGACCCTCGCCGCCAGGTCCAGCTCGGTCGGTTCCTGCACAGCTGCGAGATTGTCCCAGTCGGTCTTGAGCTGGCGAGGGCGGCCGGCGTCCTGTGCGGCAAGGCCGGAGTCCGTGACGTCGTCGATGCCACCGTGGTCACCGTCGCTCTCGCCTGCGGCGCGATCGTCTTCACCAGCGATCCCGAGGACATTGCGCAACTTTCGGCCGCCTCGGACGTGAAGCCAGGACTGGTCATCCGCCGTCTCTGATCAAAGCGGGTTTTCCGCCTGCGGTGATTTGGTCGACCGGTCGTGTCAGGCGATCCGCCGGTGGTACGAGGAAGCGATCCCGGTCGCGGAGGTTGCGTACGAGGATTGGCTTGCCTTCGAGAGGAAGCGGAGGAAAGGCTGACGGGCGGCGACTTCCATGACTGGGATGACATCTACGCCGAGCTGCACGATGGGAGACGACGACGCCGCTCGATGCCCGTGAGCTGGGCAAACTCAGCGGTAAGGGGTCACCGGCAATGGTGGCGGTTGTGGTTCGCATGGTGGTACCTCCGGCCCACTCGAAACGCCTTTGGGAGCCGCGAGTCAGTTCTGGCCGGGGCTTGCTACGGGTAGTCCTGCTTCCTTGGCGCATTCGAGCAGCCGCCGGTCGTAGGTGACGAAGGCGACGAGTGTCGTTCCGGACTCGTTGGTCAGAACCTGGGCGGTGGCCAGGTGGATGGTGTCGAGGCTGCGTAGCGTCGGCTCGGCGAACGCGGCTGCGGTCGCGCGGATCGTACTGTCGATCTCCAGTCAGAAGAGCCGTCCGACGGCCGCCGGTACTCCGATCAAGGCTTGCGGGGCTGACCGGCGCAGCGCTCTGGGTACTTCCACCTCGACGAGGGCGGAGGAGACCAGCGGCACGTCGTCGTGGTTGTTGAGCCAGGAGACAAGGTCAGCGCTGCATGCCTCCTGCCGGACCAGCTTGACGACGGCGGCCGAATCGAGGTAGATCACCAGCGCTCCTCCTCGTTGTGACCAGAACCGACGGCACCAGGCCGCCAATCAGGAGGTCCAGCGGAATCCCCGCAGGGTGCGGCGCCCCGTTCGACCACCGTCTGCCCCTCGGGTGCCACGGATGTCGGCCGGAAGCCGGCGTGAGGTTGACGCGATCCATGCATAGTGACCGACCGGCGGTTCGACCGGTCGAGCCGGAATCACCGGGCACCACCCGAGCTCCGTGAGCTGGGCAAACCCAGCGGTAGTGAGTCACCGACGATGGTGGCGGTGTGGTTCGCATGGTGGTACCTCCGGCCCACTCCATGACTTGATCTCGCTGTTGACATGTGCTTTTTCGGCTCGGGTGACGGGTGGTGCGTCCGGTAGGTGGCGGTGCGCGACCCGCAGCGACCGGCTGTGTGCTGTGGCAGGGCCGCTGCTGACGTGGATGACGAGCCACGCAGAGGTCCGCGCCCCATTTGCGGCAAGGCTGCGGGAGGGCAAAGGCTCAGAGGCGTGTGGCTACCCGGACCAGGTCGGCGAGTACTCGAGAGCGGCTGTGTGGCGGCCAGGCGATGACTGTCGTCACGGTCGGCGCGTCTAGAACCGGCACGGCGGCCAGGCCTTCGAGCAGGTTGGCGCGGCAGGATTCGGGCAGGACCACGGTGGTGCGGCCAAGCGCGATCAACTGGAAAAGCTGCGTCAGGTTGCGTACTTCCGCTCCGGGGCCCTCGGGATAGGCACCGCCGGGGCCGGGCCATCGGGCAAGTGGGAGGTCCGTCAGTGAACTGATATCCGCCGTCCGGACGTGGGATCTGCCGGCGAGCGGATGCGAGGCGGGAAGGATGGCGACCTGTCCCTCGGTGTTCAGGATTTCGGTGTCGAGTTCAGCCGTCGAGTCGAAGGGTTGATGCAGCAGTGCCACGTCGGCCTGGCCATCATGCAGCATCTGCTGGGGCTGGGATTCGCAGAGCAGCAGGTCGACTGTGACGGCACCCGGCTCGGCGGCGTACGCGTCGAGCAACTTCGCCAGCAGTTCGCCGGAGGCGCCGGCCTTGGTAGCCAGGACGAGCGAGGGCTGATGGCTCGTCGCGGCATGCTTGGTGCGCCGCTCGGCTGCGGCCAGCGCGCCGAGGATCGCCCGGCCTTCGGCCAGCAGCACTGATCCGGCTTCAGTGAGCGTGACTTTGCGGCTGGTGCGTTCCAGCAATGCGACGCCGAGTCGTTGCTCGAGCTGAGCGATCGTCCGCGACAGCGGCGGCTGGGCGATACCCAGGCGCTGGGCGGCCCGGCCGAAGTGCAACTCCTCGGCGACCGCAACGAAGTACCGCAACTCTCGGGTCTCCACCGGGTCAGACTACCGCCCGACCGATATCAGCTGGGTATCGTTGCGTGACTCAGACGGTGTTGGTGCCCCGTCGGTGCCCGGTCACGATCTGGGGCATGAGCGAACAGACGATTGCGTTGGTCACCGGCGCGAACAAGGGAATCGGATACGAGATCGCGGCCGGGCTCGGCGCGCTGGGCTGGAGCGTCGGAGTCGGGGCCCGGCACGAGCAGCGCCGGGAGGACGCCGTGGCGAAGCTGCGTGCGGCCGGTGTCGACGCGTTCGGGGTATCCCTGGACGTGACCGACGACGCGAGTGTTGTGGCCGCCGCCGCACTGATCGAGGAGCGCGGCGGGCGGCTCGACGTGCTGGTCAACAACGCCGGCGTCGCCGGGGCATGGCCGGAGGAGCCCTCGACCGTCACGCCGGAGAGTATGCGCGCGGTAGTGGAGACCAACGTGATCGGCGTCGTCCGGGTCATCAACGCGATGCTGCCGCTGCTGCGCCGCTCGAAGCATCCGCGGATCGTCAACCAGTCCAGCCACGTCGCTTCACTGACCTTGCAGACCACGCCGGGCGTCGACCTCGGCGGAATCAGCGGGGCGTACTCACCGTCGAAGACGTTCCTCAACGCGGTCACCATCCAGTACGCCAAGGAGCTGAGCGACACCAACATCAAAATCAACAACGCCTGCCCCGGCTACGTCGCGACCGATCTCAACGGCTTCCACGGAACCAGCACGCCTGCCGAAGGCGCCAAGATCGCCATCCGGCTCGCCACGCTGCCGGACGACGGCCCGACCGGAGGGCTGTTCGACGACGCCGGGAATGTGCCCTGGTGACGAGCCTACTGCTCACCCACCGCTGAGATGCCCCACGAGGTCTCCGGGCTGCCGAAGACCTCGTGGGGCATCTCGCATAGGGACACACAACCGTCAGCAGCCCCGCGTATCGGGTGACGGCCGACCGCCAACCCGGAGGCCAGCCCACTCGTGCCTGCATTTCCAGCGTCACGAATACCACGATCGGCCAGAACACCCGAACACGCGCCCGGCTGCGGGCTCCACTCCTCAACGGCGCCCGTTGGCGGGACGAAGGTATGCGCGACGTTCGCTACGACCGAGGTACGTCAAGCCAAGCGCCACGCCGCCGTACGCCCAGCCACGTCCGCTCGACCCGTTCATCGCGCGCTCCGCGAAGACTGGGGACTACGGCGTGACCTGGCAGTTCCTGCGGGCAGCGGGTCACCGGCGATCAGGATCAGCGATTTCGCATTCTGCCGCGCCGGGCCCACTTTTCACCCGCCCTACCGGGCGCTTTGCCTTGGCAAGATCATCGGGCACGAGTCCGGCGCAGGTCATCTTTGATCTTGGTGGTAGCGGTACGGCTCAAAGCCGACCGAAGAACGATGTCGGCTCGCCGTTGATCCGATGCTGGGTGGGGCGTTCAACAACGACAGCGCCGGAGTGTCCTCGTCCCGGAACCTTCTGATCGTGACCATGCATGGGCTCTGCTGATGCACGCGGCTGACGACGCCTTCCGTCGGGGCTTGCCGGGTACCGGCCGATCAGGTCACCGCGCGGCCCAACGGCCTCGGGCGGCGGGTCCCGAGGCCGGGCGGCCGACCGTCGCGGAGATATACCGGACCCTGGCTCGATCGAGGTGACCTGGTGGCCATGGCGAACCCGGCTGGAGGCGGGCGCCTTCATCGGAATCGGGTTCGCCATGCCGATCGGCGTCGCCATCAGGGCCGGCCAGGGCGAAGCGCCCCGGCCGCCCGGGGTCAGTTGGCGCAGGTGGCGTACGCCCGGACCTTCCAGTTGCTGCTGAAACCGGTCTCGTCCTCGACCGCGTTCACCGTGACGGTGGTGTCGGAGCTGGCGAATACGGCGGTGAGGCGTACCTCGCCGTCACCGCCGACGATCTCCGCCCCGACGCCGTGCACCTTCTTGCCGGCGGTGCAGCTGACGCTGATGCTCTTCGGGGTTGCGGAGTTGTAGGCGCTGTCGTCGAGCCGAACCTCGTACCCGGAAGGTTGGGTGGCGCAGATGGCGCGCGCCTGTACCTGCCAGGTGCTGTCGAATCCGGTCTCGTCCTCGGCGCCGGCCACCGTGACACTGGTGCCGTTGATCCGCAGATCCTCCAGGATCAGCTTGCTGTTCCCGGCACCGTTGACCGCGCCCCCCACCCCGATCGCGACGGTACCGATGGGGCAGGAGACGGTGTGCCAGTTCTCCGACGGCGACATCCAGGCCGAACTGCCGGACACGACGGTGTAGCCGGCGGGCGCCGGTGCGCAGACCACGGCGGAGGTCAGCAGCCAGTCGGCCGTGGTACCGGTGGCGTCCTCGCGACCGGTCACGGAGAACCCGGTGTTACCGGACAACGGCAGCATGATGTCCATCCCGACCTGGCCGGGGGCGCCGGTGACGATACCGCCACCGCCGAGCAACACGCTGCCCGTCGGGCAGGACTGGTTCTGCGTCTTGGCCAGGCTGTTGTTCGGGCCGGTGCTGCTCTGCCGGATCAGACCCGGGACCGCCGCCGCCGGTGCGGCGAGCGTCAGCTGGGCGAGCACCAGCGCGCTGAGCAGGCCACCACCGACGGTGGTCACCCGGTTCCGGCGGCTCTGGTCTGGTCGTCTGGGCATGCGGCTTCCCTTCCCGAATCGCGGTGGGCGGCCGGTTCTGCTCCGTACCGGCCGTCCCGGTCGCGCAAGGCTACACAGTGGACAGCCAGCGGAGGCGCTGCCGATCTGTTGGGCTGACGACACTGACGGACTCCCGACCGGAGGCGGTGGCGGCCCATGCGGTCGCGGCCCATGCGGTGGCGGAATCAGCGCGACAGGGCGGCAGTGAGCAGCTCGACCAGGCCGTGGCCGTCCTCGATCGTCGCGTCCGGCGGGCAGTCGGGGACCGGCCGTTCCCGGTCGGTCCGGGGGGAACGCATCAACACCGCCGCCCCGGTACCCGCCCGTCGGGCGCAGGTGATGTCGCGGTGCACGCTGTCGCCGACGAACCAGCACCCGCCGACCGGTACGCCGATCGCCTGGGCGGCCAGCCGCGCCAACTCCGGGTTCGGCTTCCGTACCCCCGCCTCGTCGCTGTAGAACTCGGCGGTGAACAGCCCGGACAGGCCGACTGCGGTGAGGAAGTCGTGGATCGCGGCCCCGCAGAGGGTGTTGCTGACCACCGCCAACGGCAGGCCGGCGTCGGCGGCCAGCCGTAGCGCCTCCGGGATCCCGGGCCGGACCGCCCACTCGTCCCGCCAGGTGAGGGCGTAGGAGAGCGGGGTGGCGGACCGTTCGACGGCCTGTCGGGCCTCCTGCGGCCAGTCCCGGGTGACGAAGTCGTTCCACATCTGCGCGTGGCGCAGCTCGACCGGGTGCTCGCCGTTTCCGACGCTGTCCCGCCACCGCTCGTAGGCCCGTGCGCCCTCGGCCAGGTCCTGCGCGATCCGTTCCGCCGGCACCGCACCACCGACGAGGTGGAGCAGCCGGTCCACCAGTCCCGGTGGGGCCGGTGGTGGGGACGGCGCGTCGGCGAGTACGCCACCGAAGTCGAGCAGCAGGGCACGGGGCGCGGGCAGCATGGGCCCATTTTCCGGTACCGGCGGCGGTTCAGCGCGGTGGCGGCGGCAACCGGTCGAGCAGCCGGGCGAGCGCCGTGTTGCCCAGCGTGGCGCCGAGTGCCGAACCGGTGGCGATGCCCCAGCCGACCGGGCCGAGCGGCGTGCAGCCGAAAAAGTGGCTGAGCCCGGGGGTCTGCACGATCCCGACCAGTACCCCGATCGACGCGGCGGCGGAGGCGAGCACGGTCGGGCTGGTCCCGCCCGCGAGCATGGTCTGACCGAGCTGCGTACCGACCAGCGAGGCGAGGGCGACGGTATCGGCCCGGCGACGACGGCCGGTGTACCGGGCGAGGGTCCAACCGGCGGTGGCCCCCAGCGTGGTGGCGGCGGCACGTAGCCCGATCTCCCGGCTCAGGGTGGCCCCCAGCGAGGTGTCCGGCCCTTCCACGAGCAGGTCGTCGGTCCGGTCTGGATGCGGTGGGCGTACCGCGATGGCCATGGCCGGTACCAGGTCGGTGAGCAGGTTGACCAGCAGCAGTTGCCGGCCGTTCAGCGCGGAGCGGCCGGTGGTGGCGGCGGTGAGCACGCTGAACGCGATCTCCCCGAGGTTCCCGCCGACCAGGATGCTGAGTGCGTGGCGTACCGACGACCACATCGCCCGACCCTCGACCAGGGTGGCGATGATGGTCTCCAGCCGGTCGTCGGTGACCACCAGGTCGGCGGCGGCCCGGGCAGCGGGCGTACCCCGACGACCGAGCGCGATGCCCACATCGGCGAGCCGGATCGCGGGTGCGTCGTTCGCCCCGTCGCCGGTCATCGCCACGGTACGGCCGGCCTGTTGGAGTGCCTGGATGATGCGGACCTTGTGGGCCGGGGTGCACCGTGCCACGACGTCGGTGGTGGCGAGCCGGGTGGCCAGTGCCGCGTCGTCCAGTTCGTCGAGTTCGGTGGCGGTGACGACCCGCTGGTCGGCGCCGTCCGGGCTGATGGTGTCGGCGATCGCCTCGGCGGTGGCCGGATGGTCCCCGGTGATCATGATGGTGTGCACCCCGGCGGCACGGATCCGCCGCACGGACGGGGCGGCGCTGGCGCGTATCCCGTCGGCCAGCGCCAGGAAACCGACGAATACCAGGTCCCGGACGTCCTCGTCGGTGACCCTGGGGTCGGCGTCCGCCGGCAGCGGGCGTTCGGCCACCGCCAGGATCCGGTGCCCACCGCCGGCATGCCGGGTGAGGATCTGCTGCAGGTTTGCCCGACCCGGCTCGTCCAGCGGCCGATCCCGGCCGCCGACCCGGTGGCTGGCACACCGGGGCAGCACGGTCTCCGGCGCCCCCTTGACGCTGAGCAGCAGCCGGCCGTCACAGGTGGCGGTGGTGGCGTGGTAGCCACGGGATGGCTCGAACGGCAGGCCACCAGCCGGTTCCCAGTCCGCCGCGCCGGTGTCGGCACGTACGCCGGTCTCCTGCGCGCCCAGCAGTACCGCCCGGTCGGTCTGCTGCGGCAGATCCTCCGGTTGTGCGGCCACCGGGGTGGCCCGCAGTGCGGCGGCGAGGACGCGCTGGAGCGTACCGTCGAGCTGGTCGGTCCGGCCGTAGTCCGCGCCGTCCCCGACCCCGGCGAGCCGGAGTTCCCCCTCGGTGAGGGTGCCGGTCTTGTCGAAGCAGAGCACGTCGACCCGGCCCAGCGCCTCGATGGTGCGTGGGTTGCGGACCAGGGCACCACGCTCGGCGAGCCGCCGGGCCGCCGCCAGCTGGGCGGCACTGACCAGGAAGGGCAACCCTTCCGGTACGGACGCCACGGCGAGGTTGGCCGCGGTGGCGGCGGTCTCCGCCAGCGGTACGCCCCGCAACAGTCCGGCCCCGGCCACGGCGACCGCCGAACTGGCCGCGAGCGGGATGGAGGCCCGGGTCAGCCGGCCCAGCCGGGCCTCGACCCCGTTGGTCGGTGCCGCCTGTTGGGCCAGGGCCATACCCCGCCCCACCTCGGTCGCCGAGCCGGTGGCCACCACCACCGCCAAGGCCCGTCCGGCGGCCACCGTGGTCCCCTCGTAGAGCATCGAGCGCCGATCGGCGACCGCCGGGGCGACCACCGGCCGGGTGGTCTTGGCGACCGGCAGGGACTCACCGGTCAGGGAGGACTCGTCGGCCTCCAGCCCGACCGAATCGATGATCCGGCAGTCCGCAGGGACCGCGTCGCCCGGTTCGAGCAGGACCACGTCACCGGGGACCAGATCCTCGGCGGCGACCACCTGTTCCGTACCGTCCCGGCGGACCCGGGCGGTGACCGCCGAGCGGGACAGCAGTTCCGCCAGTGAGCGTTCCGTGCGGACCTGGTGTGCGGCACCGATCAGCGCGGACCCGCCGACCACCCCACCCACCAGGGCGGCGTCGACGAACGAGCCGAACGCGGCGGAGAGCGCGGCCCCGGCGGCGAGCACCGGGGTCAACGGGTTGGACAGTTCGTCGACGAAGGCCCGGAGCAGACCGGCCGATCCGGGTCCGGCGGCACCGTCCGGACGGTGCCGCTGGCGTGCCTCGGCGGTGGTCAGACCGTCCGGGCCGGTGTCGAGCCGGTCCAGCACCACGTCCACCGGCATCAGGTGCCAGGCGGTGGCGACCGGTGTCGGCGGATGCGGACGGCCGTGAATCCGGTGCGCGGACCAGACCCCGTGCGCGAACGCCAGCCCGGCGGCACCGTTGACCGCTGCCAGGGCCCGGGCCGGAAGCCGGGCGGGATCGGCGGTGAACGCGGCGATCCCGGCCAGGCCACTGCCGGCGGCAGCCAGGCCGATGCTCTGCCCGACCAGGCGACGGGCGACCCCGGCCGCCTCGATGATCAAAGCGGGTACCCGCAGGTCGGCGCCGACCAGCAGGTGCGCCCCCCAGGGTGGCAGGTCGTCCGGCCCACCCACCCCGAGCCCGCAGTCCGCTGCGGCGAGCGCGACGCGATCGGCGGAGACCAGCAGCACCATCGCCCCCTCGGACTGGAGGGAACGGACCGACTCGGCGAGCCGGTGGCCACCGGGCAGCACCGCGTCGGCGAACCCGTAACGGGCCTCGTCGTCGGCGGCCACCACGAGCCGGAGACCGGCCTGCCGGGCGGCGGCGGGCAGTGCGTCGGCGCCGGGGGCGGGTTCCGGGTCGACCCGGATCACCGCGACCAGCCGGTTCCCCTCGGCGAGCCCGAGTACGGTCCCACCCCCGGTGCGGATCCGCCGGACGTCGTCGGTCTCCGCCGACCCGGTGCCTGTCGTTCCAGCGTCCAGTGCCCCGGTGGCGTCGAGCGAGTCGAGTGGACCGAGCCGCCACCCGTCGGCCTGCTGGAGGGTGTCCGGCGCGGCCGGGTCGAAGAGGGCGAACGCGCGTACCGCCACCTGCTCCGGGTCGGCGCCGGGCAGCGGCGCCAGGTCGGTGAGGGTGCCCCGGGAGGAGAGCAGGACCGCAGCGTCCAGGACCACCGTGTCGATCCGGTCGAGTTCCCGGAGCACGGACCGGTCCATGGCGACGACACCCCGCCGGGCCAGCACCAGACCGAGGTGGGCGGCGTAACCCTCACGTCCGGACCCGGGAGCCTTGGGCAGGGTCGCCAAGCCGAGTGCGGCGGCCCGCTTCCGACCGACCACCGGAGCCGCGACAGCGGCAGCGGCGGCTCCGGCGGCCAGCACCCGGCTGGTGTACCGCTCGACTGGCCCGTCCGGCTTGGGCCTCGATCGATCGGCGACCGGGATGGAGGCTGCCGCCCGTTCCGGGGTACCGGTGAGTGTGGGCTCCGCCCTGCTCCAGGCGCGCAGGTGGGCGTGCGCCTCCTGCCACTGCACTATCCGTTGCGCGCCGTCCAGCACGATGCCCGCCCAGCCGCCGGTCAGTCCCTGCACCACCGCTTCGGCCAGCGGGAAGAGATTGTCCGCCCAGTGGTTCCCGGGGAGTTCCCGGTTGGCAAGGGCGTGCAGGCGGGGATGCAGGTCGACGGCGGCGAGCAGCCCGGCGACCTCGCCGGGGACCGGGGTGAACGGCAGGATCCGGGTGGCGGCGGAGATGGTCAGGCCGAGCGCGTCCGCCGCCAGGGTGCCGACCGCCCGCCGGGTCCGGGGACCCTCCTCGGGCGGGTGCGGAGCGGGCGCGTCGGAATCCGGCTCGTGACCCGAGATGTGCTCCACCGCCACGACCGTGGCGATCAGGTCACGCAGCCGTGGTTCCGGTGGCTGCACCGCCACCACGACCCGACCGGACGGCGCGTTGACCCGTGCCCAGGCCACCCCCGGTAGCCGCTCCAGGGTGTGTTCGATCTGCCGGGCCAGCCGGTCGCCGCCGTCCTGGCAGACCCCGCGGACCTCGATGTGGTGCCGGCCGTCGCGGGACCACACGCCACGCGGGGTCAGGCCGGCGGCCCGGGCGAGCCGACCGGCCACCGCGCCGGCCTGCCGGGACAGGCCCACGAGGTCAGGCAGGCGTACCGGTGGGCGTCCCTGACCCATCTCGCCTCCCGTGCCGCATCTCGGGTCGGCTGGCTTCCCGGCGTACCGCCCGTTATGCCCCTGGAACCGGGGAAGTTTCCGGCACCGGCGGGGCATGGTGCGGTCCGGTCGTGGAATGCGCCGGTGGGATCACGAAGGGGAGGCGACGATGAGCGAGTTGACCCGGCGCCTGACGGAACCCGGCAGCGCGGTACGGACGTACGGCCACCGGGTGGAGGTGCCGTTGCTGGGTGAGGTGGCGGTACCGACGCCGGACAAGGTGGCCTACTACGCCGGCCTGGGGGTGCTGGCCGCGTTGCAGGTGATCGAGTGGCCGCTCGCACTGGTGATCACCGCCGGTCACCTCCTGGCCGACCAGCATCTCTCCGGACTGGCCAAGGGGCTCGGCGAGGCGCTCGAAGCCGCCTGAGGCCGGCCGGTCATCGACCTGAAGTCCGGTTTCAGCCTGCAGGCTGGACCGGGCCGGCGCCGCAGGGCCGGCCAGGGACGTCGCGTCAGCGGTACGGACGCCTGACCGTCACAACCGGAGCCCGCATCCCGTCCGGTCGGGTGGAGGTGTGCCGGGGACCGGCACGGAGCCGAGGGAGAGTCGGATGCGGGTACTGGTGACCGGGGCGAGCGGCACGTTGGGCAGTGCCCTCGTACCCCGGTTGGTCGACGCGGGGTACGAGGTGCGTGGCATGAGCCGGCGCCCGCGTACCGGGTCCGGGGCGCAGTGGGTGACGGCGGACCTGGCCACCGGCGCGGGGGTCGACGGGGCGGTGGACGGGGTGGATGCGGTGGCACACCTCGCCTCGGCGCCGTT
This sequence comes from Micromonospora sp. CPCC 206060, assembly GCF_036906895.1. Lineage (NCBI taxonomy): Bacteria > Bacillati > Actinomycetota > Actinomycetes > Micromonosporales > Micromonosporaceae > Micromonospora > Micromonospora sp. CPCC 206060. The sequence continues at coordinate 71,502 of NZ_JBAKHU010000004.1, read as the reverse complement.
CCGTGGGCGTCGCACCGCCCGGGTCGACATCGCCGGTACCCGTCGCCTCGTCGCCGCCGCAACGTCGGCCGGTGTCGGGCACCTGCTCTACCTCTCCATCGTCGGCGTGGACCGGGTGCCGCTCGGCTACTACCGGTACAAGGTGGGCGCGGAGGCGGTGGTCCGCAACAGCCGGGTGCCCTGGACGATCCTGCGGGCCACCCAGTTCCCGCAACTGCTGGACGCGATGCTGCGGGTGACGGGTGCGCTCGGGCCGGTGATCGGGGACCCGGCGGTCGTGGCGCAACCGGTCGACCCCCGCGACGTCGCCGACCGGATCGTGGCCCGGCTCGCCTCCGGTCGCCTCGACGACCTGGAGGAGTTCGGTGGACCGCAGGTGCTCCGGTTCGACGAGGCGGCCCGGGCGTGGCTCACCGCCCGGCACTCGTCCCGCCCGCTGCTGCCGGTACGCGCCCCGGGACGGCTCGGCCGGGCGTGGCGGGCCGGCTGGTTGACCACCACGGCAGTGCCCCGGGGTAGCCGGACCTGGGCGGACTACCTTGCTGACACGTACGGGGGACCGCACCGGAAATGAAACCGTTCCGGATTTCCCCGGACCTAACGTGACGCCATGCTCATCTTCGTCGCCACGGTCGTCCTCTACGTGTTCGGCTTCGTCTTCCTGTACGGCGTGATCAGGCTCGCGGTGCGGCACGGCATCGAGGACGTCGAGTCGCGCCGGGTGGATACCCAGCGTGCGGCCCGGCTGGCCGGCCGGGAGGACCGGGCCTTCGTCCAGGAGAACCCCTTCCTCACTTATCAGTAAGGAAGGGCCCCCGCTTAACGTTTTCGGTAGAGGAAGGGCCCCTTCTTAACACCTGTGCACAGTCGGCCACGTGTGCCGTCACCGCCTCGCGTGGGCGGCGGACGGTCCGAGGTGCGAGGATCACAGACGTGATGGGGACCCTGAAGACCGAGCCGGCGCGGAGCCGGCTCGACCTGCTCGCGCCGCCGGTGGCGGCAGCGGTCGAACAGTGGCCGGCGGACGCCCCAGTGGACGTCGACGACGTGCTGGTGGCTCCGATCGACGCGGAGCTTGCCGACACGGCAGCCTTCTGCACGGCGTACGAGGTGGGGCTGGACGTCTCGGCGAACTGCGTGATCGTGGCGGGAAAGCGTGAGGGTGAGATCCGGTACGCGGCCTGCATCGTCCTGGCCACCACCCGGGCCGACGTCAACGGCGTGGTCCGCCGGCACCTCGGGGTACGCAAGGCGAGTTTCGCGCCGATGGCCGACGCGGTCGAGCTGACCGGCATGGAGTACGGCGGGATCACCCCGATCGGCCTGCCGGAGCAGTGGCCGATCCTGGTCGATCCGCGGGTGATCGCCACGCCGTACGTCATCATCGGATCCGGTCTGCGGCAGAGCAAGATCGCCCTGCCCGGGCCGGCGCTGGGCGCGCTGCCCAATGCTGAGGTGGTGGAAGGGCTGGCCAAGCCGGTCGAGTGAACGGCGGGTGTCGATACCGTTGCACGTGAAACCAAACCCGGGGTGCCCGCCGTGGCCACCGACCAGGGCCGACCGGTCCCTCAGTCGCCCGCCTCGCGGCGGATCACCTCGTCCAGTGCCGCCCGCAGGGTTGCCGACTCCTGGGCGCCGGTCACCGCGTACTTCCCGGCGAGAACGAAGGTGGGCACGCTGCTGACGCCCAGCTCGCGGGCGGCCGCCAGTTCGGCGCGTACCTCCGCCGCGTCAGCGGTCGACGCGAGGAACGCGGACGTCTGGTCGCGGTCGAGGCCGACACCGACGGCGATCGTGGCCAGCGCAGCGTGGTCGGCCACGTCGACTCCCTCGCTGAAGTGGGCCTGGTAGAGAGCCTCCACCAGTTCGGGTGCCCGGCCGTGCCGTGCGGCGAACCGGATCAACCGGTGCGCGTCGAAAGTGTTAGCCGACACCGCGCGGTCGAAGTTCATGGTCAGCCCGACGCTGGCGGCGACCTCGGTCACCTGCGTGGCGATCGCACGGGCCCGGTCCGGCCCGCCGAACTTGTCGGCCAGGGCGTCCAGCAGCGGCTGGGGATGCGACACCGGACGGGGGTCAAGCTGGAAGCGTTGGTAACGCACCGTCACGGGCTTGTCGTACGACTCCAACGCCTGTTCCAGGCGGCGCTTGCCGATCCAGCACCAGGGGCAGACCACGTCAGCGTAGATCTCGATCTCCATGACCTCGGACAACCCGCAGGTCAGGCGATCTGTTCCCGCACCTGTCGCTTCAACCGGGCCAGGATGGCGTTACCACCGCGCACCCGGAGCGGACTGATTGCCTGGGCCAGACCCATCCGTTGATAGAGATCATCCGGCACAGCGAGTACCTGATCGGCGCTCGCGCCGGCCAACCCCTCAGCGAGGATGCCGGCGAAGGCTCGGGTGGTGGGTGCCTCGGGTGGGCAGTCGAACCAGGTGGTGACCGTCCGGTCCGGGTTCACCCGGGCGCGCAGGAAGAAGGCGGTCTGGCACTCCGGTACCTGCTCCATGCCCGACCGGTCGGCGAACTCGGCCGGCAGCGGCGGGATCTCGTCGGAGAATTCGAGCAGCATCTCCAGCACCACCTCGCGGGGCGCGGCGGCGAACTCCTCGACGATCTCGGCGAGCCTCGTCGGCATGGTGGCGTCGGCAGACATGTGATCAGGTTACCGGTGTTAATAAGGGGCCCCTGCTCTACCAAAAGCGTTAAGAAGGGGCCCTTCCTTTCACAGGGCGGGGGCTTTTTCGGCGATGTCGCTCAGGGCGGAGGACGGATCCAGGCACATCGCCAGGTCGCCCAGGGAGATGATGCCGACGAGTTGCCGCTCGGCGTCACAGACCAGCACCCGGCGTACGCCCCGGTCCCGCATCAGGTTGGCGGCGTCGGCGGCGCTGGAGTGCTGCTCGATCATCACGACCTCGCGGGTGGTGATCGAGCCGATGGTGGTCGATGCCGGGTCCTTCCGCTCGGCCACCGCCCGGACCACGATGTCCCGGTCGGTAACCATTCCGGCCAGGCTCGCGCCCTCGGTCACCACGATGTCGCCGATGTCGGCCTCCCGCATCGCGATCGCCGCCTCGTCCAGAGTGGTCTCCGCCGCGAGGTAGATCACCTCTTTGGTCATCACGTCGGCGACGCGGTAGGTAGTCATGGGCACCCTTTCACAGCACACCGGAGCGGATGCCCCTTCTGATACCCAGTGGGCGCGTTGTTACACCCGGTCGGCGTTGCGATACCGGTGTGACCTGCGGTATCACCTACCGTAAATGCCATGAAGGCCACCGAACTGTCGATATCTGGTGCCTGGGAGTTCGTGCCACAGCAGTTCCCGGACGACCGGGGCACCTTCCTGGTCTGGTACGACGCGACTGCCTTCGCCGACGCGCTGGGCTTCACCCTCGACGTGGCCCAAGCCAACCACAGTGTCTCGCGACGGGACGTGGTGCGGGGCGTGCACTGGGCCGACGTGCCGCCCGGCCAGGGGAAGTACGTCTACTGTCCCCGGGGTGCCGTGCTGGACGTCATCGTCGACCTCCGGGTCGGCTCACCCACCTTCGGCCGGCACGAGGCGGTACGGCTGGACCCGGTGGAGCATCGGGCCCTCTATCTGGTCGAGGGTCTGGGGCACGCGTTCGTCTCCCTCGCCGACGACAGCGTGCTCTGCTATCTCTGCTCGACGGGGTACAACCCGGGGCGGGAACACGTGGTCAACGCGCTGGACCCCGACCTCGCCCTGCCGTTGCCGACCGACCGGCCGCTGATCCGGTCCACCCGGGACGCCGACGGCCCCGGGTTGGCGGAGCTCATGGCGGCCGGCCGGCTCCCGTCGTACGAGCAGTGCCAGCAGCACTACCGGGACCTGCGGAGCCGGCACCGCATCCGCTGAGACCACCGGTCAGCGGTCAAGCAGGCCATAGTCAGCACCGCCGGTCAGCCGCCGGTCAAGCGGGCCGTGGTCAGCCCCGCCGGCAGCGTCAGACGCGACCGCTGACGCCCTCGGTCAACCGGGCCACCAGTGCGTCCACCGGCACCTCGTCCCGCTCACCGGTGATCCGGTCGCGCAGTTCGACGTACCCGTCGGTGAAGCGGCGGCCGACCACGACGGTGCGGGGGATGCCGATCAGCTCGGCGTCGGTGAACTTCACCCCGGCGGAGACGTGGGTCCGGTCGTCGACCAGCACCCGCAGACCCCGCCCGGCGAGCTGCCCGCCGAGGTCGAGCGCCGCGTCGAGCTGCGGCCCCTTGCCGGCCGCCACCAGGTGTACGTCGCACGGCGCGACCGCCGCCGGCCAGACCAGTCCCCGCTCGTCGTGGTGTTGCTCGGCGATCGCCGCGACCGCCCGGGACACCCCGATCCCGTAGCAGCCCATGGTCGGGCGGACGGGCTTGCCGGCCGGACCGAGCACGTCGACCGCGAACGCGTCGGTGAACCGGCGCCCGAGCTGGAAGATGTGCCCGATCTCGATGCCCCGCCGGATGGTCAGGGTGCCGGAGCCACAGGCCGGGCAGGGGTCACCGGGCCGCACCTCCGCCGCCTCGATGGTGCCGTCCGGGACGAAGTCCCGCCCGCAGACCACGTCCACGGCGTGCCGCCCGGGCTCGTTGGCGCCGGTCAGCCAGGCGGTACCGGGAACCACGCGCGGGTCCACCAGGTAACGGACGCCGCAGGCCGCCAGGATCTGCGGCCCGATGTAGCCGCGCACCAGTTCCGGCCGGTCGGCGAAGCTGTCGAACATGGTCACCGTGGCCGGGTGCAGCGCCGCACCGACCCGCCTCAGGTCCACCTCACGGTCCCCGGGCAGGCCGATGACCAGCAGCTCCGGCTCGTCGGACCCGGGCCGGCGGACGGTCAGCACCACGTTCTTGAGCGTGTCGGCGGCCGTCCAGTCCGCCCGGTCCCCGAGCCGGCGGGCGTTCGCCAGCTCCACCAGGCTTTCGATGCTCGGGGTGTCCGGGGTGTCGTACACCCGGGCCGGCGGTGGGGCGTCCGGGTCCCCGGCCGGCGGAGCGGGTGTGGTCACCGCCTCGGTGTTCGCGGCGTAGTCGCAGCCGGTGCAGGCGACGAAGGTGTCCTCGCCGACCTCGCTGCTCGCGACGAACTCCTCGGAGACCGAGCCGCCCATCGCGCCGGAGGTGGCGGCGACCACCGTGTGGTCCAGGCCGAGCCGGTCGAAGATCCGCCGGTACGCGTCGCGGTGCCGGTCGTAGGCGGCGGCGAGACCGGAGTCGTCCAGGTCGAAGGAGTACGCGTCCTTCATCAGGAACTCACGTCCCCGCAGCAGCCCGGCCCGGGGACGGGTCTCGTCGCGGAACTTGGTCTGGATCTGGAACAGCGTCACCGGGAAGTCCCGGTACGACGTGAACAGGTCCTTCACCAGCAGGGCGGCCAGCTCCTCGTGGGTCGGGGCGAGCAGGTGCTCGGCACCGCGCCGGTCGGCGAGGGTGAAAATGTCGTCGCCGTACTCGGCCCACCGGCCGCTGGTCCGGTAGGGCTCGGCCGGCAGCAACGCCGGGAAGAGCACCTCCTGGTCGCCGATCGCCGTCATCTCCTGCCGGACGACGTCGGTGACCCGGTCCAGCACGAGCTTCCCCAACGGCAGCCAGGTGTAGCCGCCCGGCGCGGCACGGCGCAGGTATCCGGCGCGCAGCAGCAGCCGGTGGCTCGGCACCTCGGCGTCCGCCGGGTCCTCGCGGAGGGTCCGGAGCAGCAGGGTCGACATGCGCAGCAACATCCGGGCAGCGTACGACCGCAGGGCCGGGCCGCTCAGCGGAATTCCGTGCCGACCGGCAACCATGCCGGACCAGGGTGACGTCTGGAAAGGCACCGAAGCCGTGCACCACAGCACGCTCCGGTGCCGCCGACAGCAACCTGGTGGCCCGGGTGCGGGCCGGCACCGGCTGATGCGGTGCCGGTCACGTCCCGCCGCGTAGCGGACCACGTCGTCCCGGACCGGATGACAAACTTGCCGATGCACGGTAAGCGGGGAGAGCGGCAAGGGGGGGGGGGACACCTGTGCGCTGGCGCAGCTTCGTGGCGGTGGGTGACAGTTTCACCGAGGGAATGGACGACGCGTACCCGGACGGCAGCTACCGGGGTTGGGCGGACCTGGTGGCGGCGCGACTGGCCGCCGAGGCCGGGCCGGACTTCGGGTACGCGAACCTCGCGATCCGGGGCCGGCTCTTCCCGAGTGTGGTCGCCGAGCAGGTCCCGGCGGCACTGGCCATGCGTCCCGACCTGATCAGTTTCGCCGCCGGGGGCAACGACGTGCTGCGCCGCAGCTTCGACCCGGACGCCCTGCTGGAACGCTTCGACCAGGTGGTCAGTCGGCTCCGGGGAACCGGCGCCGACCTGCTGCTCTTCCGGTTCGCCGACGTGATGGCGCGGCTGCCCGGGCAGCGCCTGGTGGCGCCCCGGGTGCAGCTGCTCAACCAGGCGGTCGGGGAAATCGCCGACCGGCACGGCGCGATCCTGGTCGACCTCTTCGCCGACGACACCTTCCGCAACCCGGCGCTGTGGAGCGCCGACCGGCTGCACCTGTCCGCCGCCGGGCACCGGCGGGTCGCCGGTCGGGTGCTCGACGCCCTCGGGGTGGGCTGCGACGAGGAGTGGCTGCTGGTACCGCCGCATCCGGAGCCGACGCCGTGGCTGTCCGCCCGCGCCGCCGACCTGCGCTGGGCCGGTCGGCACCTGGCCCCGTGGATCAGGCGGCGGCTGACCGGCCGGTCCTCCGGTGACTTCGTCACCGCGAAGCGCCCGGTACTCAGCCCGTTCACCGACTGACCCTCGGCGAAGACGGGTTCCGACCGGGCGGGGAGGCCCCTCCCGCGACCGGGGTGCGCCGGCCGGTTCCCCGGCCGGGTGCGCCGGTCCGGCGTACTTTGGGGATCATGCCACTGCCGAGTGATCCCGCCCCCGTCCTGCAGTCGTACGCCGATCCGCAGCGACTCGTCACCACCGGATGGCTCGCCGAGCATCTCGGTGCCGACGGGCTGGTCGTCGTCGAATCCGACGAGGATGTGCTGCTCTACGACACCGGGCACATCCCCGGTGCGGTGAAGGTCGACTGGCACCTCGAACTGAACGACCAGGTGACCCGGGACTACCTCGACGCGGCCGGGTTCGCCGAGCTGTGTGCCGCCAAGGGCATCGGGCGGGACGACACGGTGGTCTTCTACGGCGACAACTTCAACTGGTGGGCGGCGTACGCGCTCTGGGTCTTCTCCCTCTTCGGCCACCCCGACGTCCGGCTGGTCGACGGCGGCCGGCAGAAGTGGATCGCCGAGGGGCGGGAGCTGACCCGGGAGCGGGTGACCCGGCCCCGCGCCGACTATCCGGTGCCGGTCCGCGACGACGCGCCGATCCGGGCGTACCGGGACCAGGTGATGGCGCACATCGCGGCGGCCCGGCCGCTGGTCGACGTCCGGTCGCCCGGCGAGTACACCGGCGAGATGCTGCACATGCCGGACTACCCGCAGGAGGGCGCGCTGCGCGGCGGGCACATCCCCGGTGCGGTCAACAAGCCGTGGAAGTCGGCGGCCAACGACGACGGCACCTTCCGGTCGGCGGACGAACTGCGGGCGATCTACGCCGACCAGCTGGGACTGGACCCGTCCGACGACGTGATTGCGTACTGCCGGATCGGGGAGCGGTCCAGCCACACCTGGTTCGTGCTGCGGCACCTGCTCGGCTATCCCCAGGTCCGCAACTATGACGGCTCGTGGACCGAGTGGGGCAACCTGGTCCGGGCACCCGTCGTCCGGGGCGACCAGCCGGGCGGCCTTACCGGCGACTGAGCGCCCCGCCGAGGGGGCGACCGGGTCGATCATGGAGTTGTGGTGGTAGATAAGAGAAGTAAGTGGCCTTTGTCACCCACCACAAGTCCATGATCGGCGGGGCGGGGGCGGGGCGGGGCGGGGACGGGAAACCGGGGACCTCGGACGTCGCCCCCTACCGGTACGGTGGGCGCCGACATTCCAGGGTGGGGAGCAATCAGGCGTGGACCGTACCTTCCAGGTCGACCTCCGTGGCGTGGTCGACCTGCTCAGTCATCACCTGTACGGCAGCCCACGGGTCTTCGTCCGTGAACTGCTGCAGAACGCCGTCGACGCGATCACCGCGCGCCGGTCCACCGACCCGGGGGCACCCGCCGTGGTCTGGATCGAGCCGCCGGAGCTGACCGGGGACGGCACGCTGCGGGTGCACGACACCGGCATCGGGCTGACCGAGGCGCAGGTGCACGAGCTGCTCGCCACCATCGGCCGCAGCTCCAAGCGTGACGAGCTGGGGTTCGCCCGGCACGAGTTCCTCGGCCAGTTCGGCATCGGGCTGCTCTCCTGCTTCCTCGTCGCCGACGAGATCCGGGTGGTGACCCGGCACGCCGACGAGCCGACCGTGCTCTGGACCGGCCACTCCGACGGCCGGTACGCGGTCGACCTGGCCGCGCCGGACGCCCAGCGGATCGAGCCGGGCACCACGGTGACCCTGGTCCCGCGCCGGGACGCCGACCAGTGGCTCTCCGTGCCGACCGTGACCGAGCTGGCCCGGCTCTACGGCTCGCTGCTGCCGGTCACCGTCCGGGTCGGTGACGTGGAGACCACCTCCGGGCCGCCGCCCTGGTCGGCCGTTCCCGGCCGGTCCCCCGCCGCCCGCCGGGACGATCTGATCCGGTACGCCCGGGAGAATCTTGGCTACACCCCGTTCGACGTGGTGCCGCTGTCGGTTCCGGAGGCGGGGCTGACCGGGGTGGCGTACGTGCTGCCGGCCCCGGTGAACCCGGCCGCCCGCGCCGGTCACCGGGTCTACCTCAAGCGGATGCTGCTCACCGAGAACGCGGACGGCCTGCTGCCGGACTGGGCGTTCTTCGCGCACTGCGTGGTCGACGCCAGCGAGCTGCGTCCGACGGCCAGCCGGGAGGCGCTCTACGAGGACAGCCTGCTGGAGAGCACCCGGGAGGCCCTCGGCGACCAGCTCCGGGGCTGGCTGGTCCGGTTGGCCGGGGCCGATCCGCGCCGGCTCGCCGAGTTCCTCCAGATCCACCATCTCGGGGTCAAGGCCCTGGCGCTGCACGACGACGAGATGCTCCGGCTGGTGGAGCAGTGGTGGCCGATGGAGACCAACGCCGGCCAGTCCACCCTCGCCGAGTTCCGCGAGCGGCACGGCGTGATCCGGTACGCGGCCAGCATCGACGAGTTCCGGCAGCTCGCAGCGGTCGCGGCGGCCCAGGACCTGGCCGTGGTCAACGCCGGGTACACGTACGACACCGAGCTGATCGAGCGGCTGCCCGCAGTGGACCGGGCGGTGCTGATCGAGCGGCTGGAACCGAGCGACCTGACCACCCGGTTTGACAGCCTCGACCCGGCGACCGAGCTGGCCCTGCGGCCGTTCCTCACCGCCGCCCAGCGGGTCCTGGACCGGCTCGGCTGCGAGGTGGTGCTGCGTGCCTTCGATCCGGTCTCGTTGCCGGCGCTGTACCTGGTCAGCCGGTCGGCGCTCTTTCACGACCAGCTCGCCGAGACCCGGCAGCGCGCCGACGAGCTGTGGGGCGGGGTGCTCGACGCGCTCGCCGCGTCCGGCCCGCCGGAGCGACCGCAGTTGGTGCTCAACCACCGCAACCCGTTGGTCCGTCGGGTCACCACGCTCGGCGACCCGGAGCTGGCCGGCCTCGCCGTCGAGGCGTTGTACGGGCAGGCCCTGCTGCTCGGGTACCACCCGATCCGGCCGGCCGACGCCGCGTTGTTGAACAGTTCCTTCCTCGGCCTGTTGGGCCGGGCGGTGCCAGGACAGGGGAGTGAGGCGTGACCACCAGCGAGGACCTGTGGCGGGTGCTGCACGAGGTCTACGAGATGCCGTACGGGCCCGGTCAGGTGGCCGCCGTCGAGCAGCTCGTCCGCCGGGCCGATGCCGAGGGTGACGCGCACCTGGCCTTCGCCGTGCGGATGCTGGCCACCACCGCGTACGTCTACGGCGGTGAGCCGGCCAAGTCGTTCGTCAGCTTCTCCTGGTGTCTGGCGGATTTCGACCGGGCACCCCAGCCGTACCACGCCCGGCACGCGGACAACCTGCTGTGGCACTTCAAGTACATGATCAACGCCCTGCTCGACTTCCCCGAGGTGCCGCTGGACCGCACGTACGCGGTCCTGGACGACATGGAGCGGCGCTACCGGGACGGTGGGCACAGCCTCCAGGCCGTCTACAAGCACCGGCACCGGGTGGCCCGGCACCTCGGCGCCGACGAGGAGGCGGCCGAGTGGTACCGGCGATGGGTCACCACCCCCCGCGACGACCTCTCCGACTGCGCTGGCTGTGACCCGTCCGCGCAGGCGGGGTACCTCGCCGCCACCGGGCAGGACGAGGCGGCGGTGGCGCTCGCCGAGCCGGTACTCGCCGGCCGGCTCTCCTGCACCGAGCAGCCGCAGGGCATCCTCACCGCCCTGCTCCTGCCGTACCTGCGGACCGACCGGCGGGACGCCGCCCGGGACGCACACCGGCAGGCGTACCGGCGGATCCGGGGCAACCTCGCCGACCTCGGGCAGATCGGTGAGCACCTGGAGTTCTGCGCGCTCACCGGCAACGAGGCGCGTGGCCTGGAGATCGTGGAACGGCACCTGGAGTGGCTGGACCGGGCACCCTCCCCGGGCGCCGCGCTGGAGTTCTCCGGTGCGGCGGCCCTGGTGCTGCGCCGGCTCGACGCGGCCGGGCACGGCGACCTGACGGTGCACCGCCGGGCGCACGGTGACCGCCCGGCCGCGGACGTACCGGTCAGCGTGCTCGCCGTCGAGCTGGCCGACCTGGCCACCGGGCTGGCCGCCCGCTTCGACGAGCGCAACGGCACGGACACCCAGTCGCGGCGGCTCGTCGCCCGGCTGGCGGCCGAACCGATCGGTGCGCACCTGCCGCTCTCCGCCAGCCTGCGGCGTCAGCCCCCGGCCCGGCCCGGGGCGGCCCCGGCGACGGCCACCCCGTCCGGCGCCGGCGCGGTGACCGGGTCGACGACGACGCCCGTCGCGGTCACCCGCCCCGCCGTCGAGATCCCGGCGGACGCCACGGCCGGGGAACTGCTGGACCTCGCCGGGCAGCGGTGGCGGGCGGACCGGCTGGACGACATGGCCGCCGTCCTCGACCGGTACGACGAACGTTTCGCTGACGACCCCGGGGTGCCCGAGCTGGTCCGGGTCCGGCGGGTCGAGCTGCGCGCAGCCCAGTTCGACAGTGCGGAGGAGCTGCCGGCGGCCCGGGCCGCCAACGAGGAGGCGATGCGCCGCTACCGGGAGCTCGGCGAGCAGGTGCGGGAGCAGATCGTGGCCGGCCGGCTCGGGGTGCTGTGCTGTGCCCTCGGCGAGCCCGACGAGGGGTTGCAGCTGGTCCGGTCGGCGGCCGGGTACCTGGCCGAACACGGTGACCCGGTCGAGCGGGCCGGTGGCTACGACCGGTTGGCGTCCGCCCTGATCCGCCAGGACCGCTGGGCCGAGGCCCTGGAGGCGGTGGAACGGGCCGAGGAGGCGGCCAAGGAGAGCGACGACCCGTACCTGCCCGTGCTTCTCGCCCTGCGGCGTACCCAGTGCCTGGAACAGCTCGACGAGCCGGCGGAGTTCCTGGCTGCGGCCCGCCGCTCCCGGGAGCTGAGCCGGGAGCTGGCGATGCCCCGGTTCCTGACCGCGTCCTGCCTGGCGTACGCGCGGGCGGTGGACGATCCGGCGGAGGCGGTCGACGCCTGCGACGAGGCGCTGCGGGTGGCGCCGGCCGAGGCGGCGCTACCGGTCCGGTTGACCCGGGGCCGGCTGCTGATGACGGCGGACCGGCCGGCCCAGGCGGTCGAGGACTTCGTGGAGGCGGTCGCGCTCTGCGTGGAGCGGGGCGTCGCCGACGGTGCGGCGTTCCTCCGCTGGGAGCTGGCCAACGCGTACCGGCTGGCCGGACGGCTGGCGGAGGCGGCCGAGGTCGCCGAGGAGGCGGTCGGCGCGCTGGACCGGCTGGGTCACCAGTCGGAGGCCGACCAGTGCCGGCATCTGCTGGCCACCATCTATCTCGCGCTCGACGAGGACCAGCCGGCCCTGGCGCTGCTCGACCAGCTGGCCGAGAACCTCGACGGGCCGGACAACCTACCGGGGCGGGCACAGGTGCTTGAGGAGGCCGGCGGAGTGCTGTACGACCGAGACCGGGACGTTCTGGCCGCACAGCGGTTCGCTGCTGCGGCGACCGCGTACCAGTTGGCCGGTCTGTCGGTGGACGAGTTGCGGTCGCGGCGGCGGGAGGCGGCGGCGCTGCTCTGGTCCGGTGACGTGACCCAGGCGCTGGCCGCCGTCGACCGGGCCGACCAGGTCGCCGCCGCGCTCCCCGCAGCCACCGTCGAACAGCCGGCGGTGATCTGGGAGCTGGCTATGCTGGCCGACGCGGCGGCCCGGGTGCTGCTCGGTGCCGACCGGCCCGGGGAGGCACTGGACCGGCTGGCCGGGGTGACCGGGCAGCTACGGGCGATCGACGCGTTCGGTGAGGCGCTGCAGGTGGAACTGCTCACCGGCGAGCTGCTGCTACGGCTGGACCGGCCGGCCGAGGCGGAGCCGGTGCTGCGCCGCGCGTTGGGGGCGTTGCCGAAGACGTCCGGTGCGGTACCCCGGGCGGCCTGGCTGCTCGCCCGCGCGCTGACCGGGCTGGGGCGCACCGCCGAGGCGGACGCGCTGCGCGACGAGTACCGCCTGGCCGACGGGGACTGACCGGGGGCCGCGCGGGGCCTGACCGGGGACCGCGCGGGGACCGGGCGGCAAACCGCTGGTGGGAGCGACGATTGACAGCGGATTAGGCTGACCGGGTGACGGTGGAGCAGCAGGCGACGGGGACGGCGGCGAAGGGGCCGGTGGCCGGCCGACGGCGGTCACGGCGCGACGAGATCCTGGAGATCGCGGTCGGGCTCTTCGCCGCCCGTGGCTACCACGGCGTGTCGATGGACGACATCGGTGCGGCGGCCGGGGTGACCGGACCGGCGCTGTACCACCACTTCGCCGGCAAGGAGGCGATGCTGGCCGCCGCCCTCATCCCGGTGAGCGAGGGACTGCTCGCCGGTGGCCGTGAGCGGGCGGCGGCACATCCGGCGGACCCGCGTACCGCGCTGGAGTCGCTGATCGACTTCCACGTCGACTTCGCGCTGGCCAACCCGGCGGTGATCGCCCTGCACCTGCACGAGCTGGACCGGTTGCCCGAGGATCCGCGCCGGCAGATCCGCCGGTTGCAGCGGCTCTACGTGGAGGAGTGGGTGGTGGTGCTGACCGCCCTGCACCCGGGTCTCCCCGCCGGTGAGGGCCGGGTGCTGGCGCATGCGGCGTTCGGTCTGATGAACTCCACCCCGTTCCTCGGTGGTGAGGTCGACCAGGCGCGGCGGGCCCGGTTGCTGCGTACCGCCACGCTGACCGCGTTGCTTGCCGACCCCGATCAGTGACCGTCGCGGTACCGGATGGAGTAGCCCGCACCGCTTCTTCCCCGTCACCCGTACCGGATTTTCCTGTCCCCGTTCCGATGTCCGGATCCGCAGAGAGGGAACCATGATCGACTCGTTGCTCGTCGCCAACCGGGGCGAGATCGCCCGCCGGATCATCCGTACCGCCCGGCGGCTCGGGATCCGTACGGTCGCGGTGCACTCCGAGGCGGACGCCGGACTGCCGTTCGTCACCGAGGCGGACGAGGCGGTCTGCGTTGGCCCGGCCAACCCGGCGCTGAGCTACCGCAACGTCGAGGCGATCCTCGCCGCTGCCAAGTCGACCGGGGTCCAGGCGATCCACCCCGGCTACGGCTTCCTGTCGGAGAACGCCGACTTTGCCCGTACCGTCGAGGCCAACGGCCTGATCTGGGTCGGTCCCTCGGCGGACGCGATCACCGCGATGGGCGACAAGATCAACGCGCGGAACCTGATGGCGGCGGCCGGCGTGCCGGTTGCGCCCGGCACCACCGACCCGGCCGCCGACATCGACGCGGCGGTGACGGCGGCGAACGAGATCGGCTACCCGGTGATGGTCAAGGCCGCCGCCGGCGGCGGTGGCATGGGCATGGGCGTGGCCAACGACGAGGAGGCGCTGCGCACCGAGTACGACAAGGTCCGCTCGTTCGCCGAGCGGATGTTCGGTGACGGTTCGGTGCTGATCGAGCGGTACTTCCCCCGGGTACGGCACGTCGAGGTGCAGATCCTCGGCCTGGCCGACGGTCGGGTGGTGGCGCTCGGTGAGCGGGAGTGCTCGGTGCAGCGGCGCAACCAGAAGCTGGTCGAGGAGTCGCCGTCCCCGGCGGTCTCCCCCGAGCTGCGGGAGCGGTTCCTCGCGGCTGCGGTCCGCGCCGGTGAGGCGGTCGGCTACCGCAACGCCGGCACGGTCGAGTGCCTGCTGGTCCCGGGTGAACGGGACTCCGACGGCTCGGCTTCCGGCCTCGATGACTTCTTCTTCCTGGAGATGAACACCCGGCTCCAGGTGGAGCACCCGGTGACCGAGCTGGTCTACGGGGTGGATCTGGTCGAGGAGCAGCTGCGGGTGGCGGCCGGGCTGGCGCCCACTTTCGACCCGGACGCACTCGCCCCGCAGGGGCACGCGATCGAGCTGCGGATCAACGCCGAGGACCCGAAGCGGTTCCTGCCCGGCCCTGGTGTGGTCAAGGCGTGGGTGGAGCCGACCGGCGACGGGGTACGCGTCGACTCCGGCTACGTCGAGGGGAACACGGTTACCCCGTTCTACGACAGCCTGATGGCCAAGCTCATCGTCAGCGGCGCGACCCGGGCCGAGGCGATCGAGCGGGCCCGTGCCGCCGTCGCCGGCTTCGAGGTCGCCGGCCCGAAGTGCAACCTGCCCTTCTTCGCCGAACTGCTGGAGAACGCCGAGTTCGTCTCCGGCGACTACGACACCGGCATCGTCGGCCGGATGCGCTGACCCCGCCCCGCCCTGTCCCCGCCCCGCCCCGCCCTTAGCGTTGATCATGAAGTTGTTGTCACGACACGCCGGCAGGGATGGCAATAGCTTCATGATCAACGCGGAAGGCCGGGGCGGCGAAGCGAACGGGAGGCCGAGAGGCGGAGGCGGGGTGGGATGCTGGGGGAACCCATCACGTAAGAGCGACCGGCAATAGGGCGGCCCCGCCAGTCCTATTGCCGGACGCTCTGAGACCGTCACAGTGAGGTGACCCCTTATGGCGGAACTGCCGGACTTCGTCTCCATCCGGGAGGTCGGGCCGCGGGACGGACTCCAGAACGAGGAGCCCATCCCCACCGACGCCAAGGTGCGGCTGATCGACGCGTTGTCGCGTACCGGCGTGCGGCGGATCGAGGCCGTCTCGTTCGTGCACCCGAAGGCCATCCCGCAGATGGCCGACGCGGACGAGGTGTGGCAGCGGGCCACGGAGGCCGACGGGGTGCGCTACTCGGCGTTGGTGCCGAACACCCGGGGCGCGCAGCGCGCCCTCGCCGCCGGCTTCACCGAGATCGAGGTGGTGGTCTCGGCCAGCGACACCCACAACCGGCGCAACGTCAACCGGTCCACGGACGAGTCGCTGGACGACATCGCCGAGCTGATCGACCTGCTGCACAGTGCCGGGGCCACCGCCGAGGTCATCGTGGCGACCAGCTTCGGCTGCCCGTACGAGGGGGACGTCGACCCGCAGCGGGTGGCCGGCATCGTCGACCGGGTGGTCCGTGACGGCGCCGACCGGGTCGCGTTCGGCGACACCACCGGCATGGGTACGCCCCGGCGGGTCCGTGAGCTGCTCACCGCTGTACGGGACCAGAACGCGCACATCCCGGTGCTGCTGCACTTCCACAACACCCGGGGCACCGCCCTGGCGAACATGCTGACCGCGATGGAGTTGGGCGTCACCGAGTTCGACGCCAGCGTCGGCGGCCTCGGCGGCTGCCCGTACGCGCCGGGGGCCAGCGGCAACCTGGCCACCGAGGAGGCGGTGCACATGCTGCACGACATGGGCATCGACACCGGCATCGACCTGGACGCCCTGATCGAGGCCGCGGAGTTGGCCGAGGAGTTGGTCGGCAAGAAGCTGCCCTCGGGCGTGCTGCGGGCCGGCCCCCGCACCCGGCTGACCCCGCTGCCCGCCTGATCCCCCACCCGCGTCGTCGCCAGGATCAGCGGGCCGGGGCTTCGTGTATCAGCAGATCGAGGTCCGGTCCCCGGTCACGGGCATCAGCAGATCGAGGGCCGGTCCCCGGTCACGGGGACCAGCTCTCAGCGTTCCGGACCCTGGTCACGCGGCGGCGGTGCGGCTCGCCGGAGGGTGAGGGGATACGCTAGCCTAACGATCGTTCAGGTCGGTAGGCCGGTTTGTCCGGCACGCGACGAGGGAGTCGGCGTGACGCTCGACGGTGAGGCACTGGAGCAGCTACGCAAGCGGGCCCGGGCCGGCGGTGCGGACAAGTACCACGCGGCGAACGCCGCGAAGGGAAAGCTCTTTGCGCGGGAACGGGTAGCTCTGCTGGTCGACGAGGGTTCCTTCGTCGAGGACGGCCTCTACGCCAACGCCCTCGCCGACGGGTTGCCCGCCGACGGGGTGGTCACCGGTACCGCCACGATCGACGGCCGGCAGGTCTGCCTGATGGCGAACGACTCCACGGTCAAGGCCGGCAGTTGGGGAGCCCGTACCGTCGAGAAGATCATCCGGATCATCGAGCGGGCGTACGCGAACGGCGTACCCATGGTCTACCTGGTCGACTCGGCCGGCGCCCGGATCACCGACCAGGTCGATCTCTTCCCGGGCCGGCGCGGCGCCGGCAAGATCTTCTGGAACCAGGTCCGCGCCTCCGGTTCGATCCCGCAGGTCTGCGCGCTGTTCGGGCCGAGCGCGGCCGGCGGGGCGTACATCCCGGCGTTCTGCGACGTGGTCGCCATGGTCGACGGCAACGCCAGCATGTACCTCGGCTCGGACCGGATGGTCGAGATGGTGACCGGCGAGAAGACCACCCTGGAGGCGATGGGTGGGGCGAAGGTGCACTGCGCCGAGTCGGGCGTCGGGCACTTCCTCTGCAAGACCGAGGCCGAGGCGCTCGACGTGGTCAAGCGCTACCTGTCGTACCTGCCGGCCAACTGGACCGAGCAGCCGCCGGCTGCGGAGGCGGTGCCGGCGCCGGAGAAGGTCGACCTGGCCGCACTGGTACCGGTCAGTGAGCGCCAGGCGTTCGACATGCGCCGGTACGTCAGGGGTCTGCTCGACGACGGCTCGTTCTTCGAGATCCAGGCACTCTGGGCCAGGGAGCTGACCATCGGCTTCGGCCGGCTGAACGGCCAGGTCGTCGGCGTGGTCGGCAACAACTCGATGTTCAAGGGCGGCGTTCTCTTCGTCGACTCGGCGGACAAGGCGACCCGGTTCGTGCAGCTCTGCGACGCGTTCAACGTGCCGCTGCTCTTCCTCTCCGACGTGCCCGGCTTCATGGTCGGTACGGCGGTGGAGAAGCAGGGAATCATCCGCCACGGGGCCAAGATGATCACCGCGATCTCCGAGGCGACCGTGCCGAAGATCTGCGTGGTGGTGCGCAAGGCGTACGGCGCGGGCCTCTACGCGATGGCCGGCCCGGGGTTCGAGCCGGACGCCACCATCGCCCTGCCCACCGCCAAGATCGCGGTGATGGGCGCGGAGGCCGCCGTCAACGCGGTCTACGCCAACAAGATCGCTGCCATCGCCGACCCGGACGAGCGCGCCGCCTTCGTCGCGGAGAAGCGCGAGGCGTACGAGCGGGACATCGACATCGTCCGCCTCGCCAGCGAACTGGTGGTGGACGCGATCGTCGAACCGCACGAACTGCGGTCGGAACTCGTCCGCCGGTTCGCCGCCGCCAGGGGTAAGGAGCGTTACTTCTCCCGACGCCGGCACGGCGTCACCCCGGTCTAGCGGCGTCACCCCGGGCCGGCGGTGTGACACGCCGGCCCGGCCGCGTCACCCCCGACCGGGCGCCACAAGCGCCGGCCGGGACCGATCCGTACAGGAGGAACCCGATGGACTTCCGGCTCACCGAGGAGCACGAAGCGCTCCGTGACAGCGTGCGGGAATTCGCCCGCGAGGTGGTCGCGCCGGTCATCGCCGAGCACTACGAAAAGCACACCTTCCCGTACGAGGTGGTCCGCCAAATGGGCAAGATGGGGCTGTTCGGGCTCCCCTTCCCCGAGGAGCACGGCGGGATGGGCGGCGACTACTTCGCCCTCTGCCTGGCCCTGGAGGAGCTGGCCCGGGTGGACTCCAGCGTGGCGATCACCCTGGAAGCCGCGGTCTCGCTCGGTGCCATGCCGATCTACCGCTTCGGCACCCCCGAACAGAAGGAGCGTTGGCTGCCGAGGCTGGTCAGCGGGGAGGCGCTGGCCGGGTTCGGGTTGACCGAGCCGGGGACCGGTTCGGACGCCGGGGGTACCCAGACCCGGGCGGTCCTCGACGGTGACGAGTGGGTCATCAACGGTTCGAAGGCGTTCATCACCAACTCCGGTACCGACATCACCGTGCTGGTCACGGTGACTGCGGTGACCGGTACCCGGCCGGACGGCTCCAAGGAACTGTCCACGATCATCGTGCCGTCCGGTACGCCCGGCTTCACCGTGGCGCCCGGCTACTCCAAGGTCGGCTGGAACGCGTCGGACACGCACGAACTGACCTTCGACGACTGCCGGGTACCGGCGGAGAACCTGCTCGGCGAGCGCGGCCGGGGCTTCGCGCAGTTCCTGCGGATCCTCGACGAGGGCCGGATCGCCATCGCCGCCCTGGCGGTCGGTCTCGCCCAGGGCTGCGTCGACGAGTCGCTGAAGTATGCGAAGGAGCGGCACGCCTTCGGCCAGCCGATCGGTAACTACCAGGCCATCCAGTTCAAGATCGCGGACATGGAGATGAAGGCGCACACCGCGCGGCTGGCGTACTACGACGCGGCGGCCCGGATGTTGGCCGGCGAGGACTTCAAGCGTTCGGCGGCGATCGCCAAGCTGCACGCCAGCACGGTCGCAGTAGACAACGCCCGGGAGGCGACCCAGATCCACGGCGGGTACGGCTTCATGAACGAGTACCCGGTGGCCCGGTTCTGGCGGGACTCGAAGATCCTGGAGATCGGCGAGGGTACCTCCGAGGTGCAGCGCATGATCATCGCCCGGGATCTGGGGCTTTAGGTAGCAACAGCGCCCGTTCCCAGGGGAACGGGCGCTGTCAGGCTGGCTGTGGTCAGGCTCATTCGGCGACCTGGGTGACGAAGGCCCGCCAGGCGGCCGGGGAGAAGGTCAGCGCCGGCCCGGCCGGGTCCTGCGAGTCCCGGACACCCACGACACCGGGCAGGTTGACGGCCACCTCCATGCAGTTACCGACGTTGCCAACTGCTGCGGCTGCCTGGCGGGCTGGTTCACCGCCGTGGTCACGGAACTGTCCCGACATGGGGCATGCTTCGATGTGGACGCGCTGTACCAGCGGCACCTCGGCTGGGTCGAGCTGACCCGCCGGCCCCGTCGGCTGCCAGGAGCGGCGGTGACCGTTCCGATCGCGATGGACAGGGTTAGCCCCACTGTCGAGCTGCTGGCACAGACGGAGCAGTTCGGCCGAGCGGTGTAGTTCGGGCAGTGTGTGCAGGCCGTGCTGCCGTGCAGCTGGGGGTGCGCTGTAGTTCAGCCGTGCCGTGCAGCTGGGGGTGCGGTGTAGCTCAGGCCGCGCCGTGCCGTGTAGTTGGGGGTGCACTGTAGTTCGGGCCGTGCGGTTCGGTTGGGAGTTCGGCCCGCCCTGCACCCGCAGGTCCGCCGGTTCCGTTGCACAAACGGTGCAGCTCGACAGGGAGTGACGGCCGCCTCCCGTCTTCGGTCAACGGGACGGCGCCGTCGGCCGCGCCGGGGACCGATCGGCACGCCGGTGGCGGGCCCGGTATGCCTTCGCCCTCGCTGGGCAGAGACCCGTGTCGGATATCCGAACCGGTACCGGTCGGTAGGACGACGCAATCCTGTCGGATGTCGGCGGCCCTCCGTAGCCTTCCTGCCCATGACTCCGGATCATGATCGCGGGCAGGGTCGGTCCGGGCTGCCGGAGTTGTTGCTCGGGCACCGGCTCGCCGCCGGGTTCACCCAGGCCGAACTGGCCAGCCGGGCCGGCGTCGGGGTACGTACCGTCCGTGATCTGGAACGCGGCCGGTCGGTACGCCCGCAGCGGACGACCGTGGAACTGCTGGCGGCTGCGCTTCAGCTCGATCCGGCCGACCGGTCCGTCCTGCTGGCCGCCGCACGTGGCCACCGCAACCCGCCACCGGCCGCAGGGCTGGTCAACCCGCCACCGGCCGCAGGGCTGGTCAACCCGCCACCGGCCGCAGGGCCGATCAACCAGTTGCCGCCCGCCACCGAACTGATCGGCCGGGACGACGAGGTCACCGGCGTGGTGGAGCTGTTCACCCCGGCACCGGACCGGCGCTCCCCGGCCGTGGTCAGCCTGGTCGGGCTGGCCGGTGTCGGGAAGACCGCCCTGGCCCTCTCGGTCGCCCGGGCGGTACCCGTACCGCACCGTGCCGGGGTCCTGGTCGGTGAGGGTTCGGACGTCGGGGACGTGCTCACCGCAGTGGCCGGGGTGTTCGGGGTGGCCCGACCGGCGGAACTCGTCGACCGGCTCGGTGACGCTCCCGCGCTGCTGGTGGTGGACGCGGTGGAGCGGGCACCAGGTGCGGTGGCCGAGGCGCTCACCCGGCTCACCGGTCACCTGCCCGGTCTGCGGGTACTGGCCACTGGCCGGCACCCGGTCGGTCTGCCCGGCGAGCGGGTCTGGCCGGTCACCCCGTTGGACGTGCCCCCACCCGACAGCGGGCCGGCCGGAGCGCACCGCACCGGTATCCCCGCCGACCTGGACCGGCTGGCCACCTACCCGGCGGTCCGGCTCTTCCTGGCCCGGCTCGGCCAGGTACGCCGGGAACCGCCCCGACCGGACGAACTGGCTGCACTCGGTCTCCTCGTCCGCCGGCTCGGTGGACTGCCGCTGGCGATCGAACTGGTCGCTGCCCGGGGCCGGATCCTCGACCTGAACGACATGCTCGACCGGTACGGCGACCGGGTGCTCGACCTGACCACGGTTGCTCCCCGGCCGGCGATGGCGGTGACCATGCGGGACGCGGTCGCGGCCAGCTACCACCTGCTCGCACCGGAGGAGCAGCGGGCACTGCGGGTGCTGTCCGTGTTCCGTAACCGGTGGTCGCTGGCGCTCGCCGAAGAGCTGCTCACCGCCGATCCGGATACCGGATCCCGCCCGGACCCCGACACCGGTGCCGGACCGGCGGCGTTCGGCCCGGTCGCCGGCACCGACCTGGTGGCCCTGCTGGACCGCCTGCTCGAACTCGGCCTGCTGAGCGTGTGTGGCTCCGGGGAGTTCCGGTTCCGGCTGCTGGACGTGGTGCGGGACTTCGCCGCCGAGCAGGCCATCGTCAGTGGTGAGGCCACCGTGATCCGGCGCAGGCACGCCGTGGTGCTGACCCGGTGGGCCGCGCGGATCGCACCGGAGCTGGCCGGTACCGACCCGGCGCCGACGGTATGCCGGTTCGACGAGGTCAGCCCCGACCTCTCCACCGCGTTGACCCACGCGGCGAACGACGACCCGCACACCGCGCTGGCGCTGGCCGCCGCACTGTCCCGCTGGTGGGGCTTCCGCGGTCGCGACGTGTTCGGCCGGCAGTGGCTGCGCCGGTTGCTGGACGACCCGCGCACCGCCGACGCCGACCCCCGGGTACGCGCCGACGCCCGACTGGGAACGGCCCGGCTGGCCGCCGAGCACGGGGCGGGCGCCGACGAGGTACCGGCGGCGCAGGAGGCGTTGGCGGAGTACCAGCGGACCGCCGACCTTCCGGGCGAGGTGGCGGCCCGTACCGTGCTCTGCGCGCTGTTGACCGCAGCCGGCGGGTACGACGAGGCCCGTGCACACGGTGAGACCGCGCTGGCTCTGGCCGCACGTACCGGCCGGAACCGGGACATGGCAGTGGTCCAGCTCGAACTGGGCCGGCACGACATCCGGGTCGGTGACCTCCAGGCCGCCCGGCGCCGGCTGGCGGTGGTGGACCGGCTCGCGGCCCGGTGCGGTGATGGCCGGCTGCGGTCCCTGGCCCGGATGGAGTTGGCCGAGGTCGACCGGTTCGTCGGCCGGTACGACGAAACGGTCCGGAACGGCCGGCGGGTGGCTGACGCGCTGCCTGGCCAGGGTGATCCCGGGCAGCGCTATCGGGAGTTGGGCACGGTGGGGCTCGCCCTGGCCCAGGACGGGCGACTGGACGAAGCTGCGGTCAACGCGGCAATCGAGGGATATCTCGCGCTGCGTCGGGGTGAGCTGGAGCGGGCGGCGCAGTGGTTCGCCGCGGCTGTGGCGGCGAGCCGTTAGCGGTACCGGTCGCCGGTCGCCTGCTCAGTCGGTCGCCGACTCGGGTTCGAGGTGGCGCGAGCGGCGGAGCCCCCTGTCTAACCCCTCGCTCGCCGCCCGCGCCACCGCCCCCCGGTGCGTTGCCGCTGATGCAGGTTAGCCGGCGTTAGCTGACCGGTTTGTCTATTAAGTGCGGATCCGTGCCGTCTGTGGCCCGGTTCTGCCGGCACTTCTGCCGGTGGTGGGCGTCGGCGTCCGGGCGTGGTCAGGCGTGCGGCGCCGGTTCGGTGCTGCCGGCGGTGGCGCCCGGGTGTACCGCGTCGCGCACCTTGCGGAGGCCGTCGAGCAGGCCGGTCAGCTCGCGGGCGGTGAGCTGGCCGGTGAACCACTGCTCGATGATCTCCAGGTGGCCGGGCAGCGTCTCGTCGAGTCGCCGGAGTCCGGACTCGGTGACCACGGCGTACGAACTGCGCCGGTCGGACGGGCAGGCGCGCCGGCACAGCAGCCCGTCCCGTTCCATCCGGTCCACCACGCGGGTGACCCCGCTCGTGGACAGGGAGGTCTGCGCGGCGAGGTCGGTCATGCGGAGCTGGTTGCCGGGTGACCGCGACAGTCGCATGAGCACCTCGAACTCCACCGGCGACAGGCCGTGCTCCTCGTACTGCGCGGCGAACCGGGCGGAGAGCCCGGCGTGCGTCTCGAAGAGCAGGCCGACGGCCGTGATGCGGGGGTCGTCGAACACGTTCCTGGTCACTGGTTCATCCTAGCAGTACTTGACAGGGGGAATATTGCTTCGGCTAAAGTTGCTTCAACAGCCATTGGGTATCTAAACCATCTCTCCGGAGGGCAGCAACATGACCAGCGGCATCGAATCCGTTACCCGCGAGTGGGACGGCCTCACCATCCCGGCAGCCGGCACCTACCTGCTCGACCAGGCGCACAAGCGGGTCGGCTTCGTGGTCCGGCACATGATGGTCAGCAAGGTGCGCGGCGAGTTCGCCGAGGCGACCGCGACGATCACCGTTGCCGAGGACCCGCTCCAGTCGTCCGTCACTGCCACGATCCAGGCCGCCAGCATCAGCACCGGCCAGACCGACCGGGACAACCACCTGCGCAGCGGTGACTTCCTGGAGGCCGAGAAGTACCCGACGTTGGAGTACCGCAGCACCGGGGTCAAGTCCCACGACGGCAACGAGTTCGTGCTCACCGGCGAACTGACCATCAAGGGCGTCACCCGCGAGGTCGAGCTTGAGGTCGAGTTCGAGGGCGTCGGCCGCAGCCCGTACGGCCAGGACATCTTCGGTTTCTCGGCCAGCACCGAGATCGACCGCGAGGACTTCGGCCTGACCTGGAACGTGGCCCTGGAGACCGGTGGCGTGGTGGTCGGCAAGAAGATCAAGATCGAGATCGAGGGTGAGGCCATCCGTCAGGAGGCCTGATCCGGTCCCGAGTGACCAGCACGACGCCCCGGCTGCCGGCGATCCCGGTACCCGGGGCGTCGTGCTGGGTATGGAGGTGCCCGGGAACGCCGGCCGGTGCCGGGTGGTAGCCCCCGCCTGGCGGGTGCCCTTTCGTCCGCCTCTGGTTCCGATCTGGTCGTCCCTCTTACCGTAGATAGTTCACAAGCGTCACGGTACGACCGTACTGTTGTATCGTCGGCCGCCTCGCTCCGGGAGGGCACATGGGTAGGGACGTCGCGAAGGGCGCCTTCTCCCGGGAGGATCGGATCCGCTACCGACAGAAGGTCCGTCGGTGCCTCGACGTCTTCGCGCTCATGCTGGACGACTTCGGCTTCGATGCGGACCGGCCCACCACCGGGCTGGAGATCGAGCTCAACCTGATCGACGGTGCCGCCGAGCCCGCCATGCGGAACGCCCAGATCCTGGCCGACATCGCCGACCCCAACTTCCAGACCGAGTTGGGGCAGTTCAACCTGGAGTTGAACGCCAGCCCACGGCTGATCGAGGGCAGCGGGTTCGCCGACTACGAGCAGGATCTCCGGGACAGTCTGGGGCGGGCCAACGAGCGGGCGGGCAGGTCGGACGCCGCGATCATCCTGATCGGCATCCTGCCCACCCTCACCGAACGCCACCTGGTGCTGGACAACCTCTCCACCAACGAGCGGTACCGGGTCCTCAACGAGCAGATCGTGGCGGCCCGGGGCGAGGACATCGAACTGGACATCCGGGGCGTGGAGCGGTTGCAGACGCACACCGACTCGATCGCTCCCGAGGCTGCCTGCACCAGCCTCCAGTTCCACCTCCAGGTCGCCCCGGACAGTTTCGCCAACTACTGGAACGCCTCACAGGCCATCGCCGCGGTGCAGGTGGCGATCGGGGCGAACTCCCCCTTCCTGTACGGGCGGCAGCTCTGGGCAGAGACGCGGATCGCCCTCTTCGAGCAGGCCACCGACACCCGGCCGGACGAGCTCAAGGCGCAGGGGGTACGCCCCCGGGTCTGGTTCGGGGAGCGTTGGATCACCTCGATCTTCGATCTGTTCGAGGAGAACGTGCGCTACTTCCCGCCGCTCCTGCCGATCTGCGAGGAGGAGGACCCGGCCGAGGTGCTGCACGGCGGCGGCGTACCCACCCTCGGGGAGCTGCGCCTGCACAACGGGACGGTCTACCGGTGGAACCGGCCGGTCTACGACATCATGAACGGCCGCCCGCACCTGCGGGTGGAGAACCGGGTACTACCGGCCGGGCCGACGGTGGTCGACATGCTGGCGAACGCCGCCTTCTACTTCGGGCTGGCCCGGGATCTCGCCGAGGGCGACCGTCCGATCTGGAGTCAGCTCAGCTTCAGTGCCGCCGAGGAGAACTTCCACGCCGCAGCCCGGCGCGGCATCGACGCCGTCCTGCACTGGCCCCGTCTCGGCGACGTACGCGCCACCGACCTCGTGCTCGACGTGCTGCTGCCCCGGGCGGCGAACGGGCTCGACCGGTTCGGGGTCGCGGCCGAGCACCGGGACCGACTGCTTGGTGTGATCGAGGGACGGTGCCGGACCGGACGCAACGGAGCGGTGTGGCAGACCGAGGCGGTGTGGGCGGCCGAACGGCATGCCGGACTGGACCGGGGGGCCGCACTGCACGACATGCTCAGGCGCTACGGCGAGCTGCAACGGACCAACGAGCCGGTGCACACCTGGCCGGTGGAGTAAGCCCGCCGGGCCGGCCCGCCTTCCCGCACGAACGCATGCGGATCCGGTCCGGTCGGCCGGGGCACGGTCAGGGCGTGGCGGGGCGGTCCGGTTCCGTACCGTCCGCCGGGGCGGTGCCGGCCGGGGCGGACGCGGATTTCGACCGGCGGGAACGCGGACGCGGGACGACCGGGCGGGCAATCGGCTGATCGACCGGCCCGCCGTCCGGGGCCGGTTCCACATCCGCTTCCGGTTCCACATCCGCTTCCGGTTCCGGGCGCTGCCCGGACTGCGGGCCGGCCGGTTGCCCGGCCCGTTCGGCGGCACCCTGTCGGGCCCGCTGCTCGGCGCGTTGCTCGGCCCGCTGGGCCAGAGCCGCCACCAGGGCCGAGCCGGCCAGCCCGGCGAGGACCGCCCAGGGAGCCACCAGGTGGGCCGAGCGCAGCTCCGCCGGCAGCCCGGACAGAACCGGTGTGGTCAGCAGGTAGGCGACGGCCACCAGCAGCGGGCCGGCAGCCCCGGAACCGGCCGCACCCACCCGGCCGGTCGGCTGTTGGGCCGCCGTCCGGGCGGCGAGCATCCCGATCAGCAGGGCGGAACCGAGGGAGAGCGCCGCGCCCGGCCAGTAACTGATGTCGCGGAACCACCGGTCGCCGGTGCCGGGGGGCCAGTTGGCCAGTGGGCCGCCCACCGGCGGGTCCCCACCGGCAGCCCGGACGACCACCCCGGCGACGGCCAACGTCCAGATCCAGGCCACCGTGCCCGCCACGTTCCGGGCGGCGGCCGGTGAGGTGAGCACCCAGTACGCCGCGATCAGACCCAGGAGCACGCCGAGCAGGGCGTGGCCACCCACGACGGTCTGCGCGGGTGCTGCCGTCGTACCGTCGGCGGTCCGGGCCGGTACGGCGAGCAGGACGACCGTGACCAGCGCGCCGATCGCCGAGGCGAGGGCGAGTACGGGTCGGCCGGGACGGGCCACCGGTCGGGCCGTACCCGGTGCCGGGTCGTCGACCCCACCGGTGCCGGTCAGCCGGCCGGCGGCGAGCGCCCCGGCGACCGTTGACGTGGCGGCCACCCAGACGGCCCAGGCGAGGCCCTGCACCCAGGCGGTCGCTGCGGACGGGTCGCTCGGTGCCAACCAGGTGATGATGCCCAGCCCGTAGCCCAGGCCGAGTTGGGCAGCCCCCGCAGCAGCCGCCACGCCGGTCGCTGTCCCGACCGGCCCTCCCCAGCCTCGTACGGCCATGCCGGGCAGCGTAACCGTCCCCCGGCCGGCGGGCGACCCTTACGACACGGGTGAGCTGCCTCCGGGCGCCGGGCCACCTCCGGCCGTCGTGCCGGGCCACCTCCGGCCGTCGTGCCGGGCCACCTCCGGCCGTCGTGCCGGGCCACCTCCGGCCGTCGTGCCGGGCCACCTCCGGCCGTCGTGCCGGGCCACCTCCGGCCGTCGTGCCGGGCCACCTCCGGCCGTCGTGCCGGGCGACGACCGGTCCACCCCCCGTTGCCGACGGCCGGTACGGTCGCCATGGTGACGCGGAGGTCGTAGATGGTTCAGGGAGACACGGACCGGTCGGGAGTGCCGGTCCGGCGGCCCAGCCGGGGAAAACTGGTAGTGGGCTCGGCCACCGCATTCGTCGTGCTGGCCGCGCTCGGGGCGTTCGGCGGCCACCTGATCGCCACCCGGGGAGCCGGGCGACCCGCCGCAGATGCCGGGGCCGTGCCGACGGTCAGCGGCCCGCCGGTCGCTGTCCCGACCGCGCGTACGCCGCGACCGGCCACCCAGCAGCCCACCACCCCGGCTGCGCAGCGGACCACCGGCGCCGCCGGAGAGCCGCTGCCTGACCTGGTGGGGAAGGACTTCGAGCAGGCCCGTACCGAGCTGCGGAAGCGCCGGCTCGGTTGGCGACTGGTCTTCGCGTCCGATGGCGGGAGCCGGGCGGTGCTGCGGACCGAGCCGGCCAGGGGTACGCCGGTACGCCCCGGCGACACGGTCCAGCTCTTCGTGGCCGGAGCGGCACCGGTCGTCCGGGTACCGGACCTCACCGGCGACGGGTGTGCGGACGCGGCACAGAAGCTGGTCGACGAGGGACTCTATCCCCGGTACGCCTCGGGTCGGCAGGGAACGGTGACCGGGCAGAACCCGGCTGCGGACGCCGAGGCCCGTTGGAACGACCAGGTCGAGATCGTCTGCGGCAGCGCTCCGCCGACCGCCCCCACGGCCGGTCCTAGCCCCACCTGACTGACGTCGGACACGCCGGGGTCGGACGCTCGATCCCGGCCTGTTGCCGCAGGTGCGGTTAAGTTTGGTGGTGGGGGGCCAGGGGCGCCGGCCCCCGTGGAGAGGACGCGCCATGGGCGACGATCGTCAGGATCCACCGGAACAGCCGCGACCCGTGCCGGATTCGGACCGGACGCAGCGCATCCCACCGCCGGGCGCAGACGACGTGGACCGGACGCAGCGCATCCCACCGCCGGGCGGCGGGTCGAATCCGGCAGGTGGTGCGACAGCCCACCATGAATCGGTCGACCGGACCATGCCACTGCCCCCGGGCGGGCAGGTCGACCAGACCGCCCACCCGGCACCATGGTCCGGGCGGGCCGAGGTCCGGGCACCGCAGCCGATCGACGACGCCGGTCCGGGCGACTGGTACGCCGACCAGGACCAGTCGGGTCGTCGCTGGTGGCTGCCGATCGTCGCCGGCATCGTGGCGTTGCTCCTGCTCGGCGTGCTGGGGCTCGGAGTCTGGCTGATCCTCCGGTCGACGCAGGGGGAGCCCGGCCCGCCACCGCTGCCATCGGCCGTCCCGTCGGTGACCGGTCTGCCGTCGCCCACCGCGCCGGCCGCCACCACCGGCGAACCCTCGGAGACCGCCGGTCAGCCCACCACCCCACAGACCACTGCGGCGTCGCCCACCACGGCCGGATCCCGGCAGGTACCGCCGCTGGTAGGACTCCCCCGGGAACAGGCGGTCGCGGTGCTCGAACAGCTCGACCTCGACTACCGGATCCGCACCCGTGAGTCGGACCGACCGCCCGGCACGGTGATCGCCACCGAACCGGGACCGGGGGAGCCGGTACCGGACGATGAGGAGATCATCCTGGTCGTCGCCGCTCCCCGGGTCGTACCGAGTGGGGAGCCGAGCGCGTCACCGAGTGGTCCCCGGCCGACCCGGTGACCTGAGGAGGCCCCACCGGTCGGTCACCACAGCCGACGTCGGTGACCCACCAGCGTCAACCCCACCACGGAGATGAACAGTCCGAGCAGGCCCGAGAAGACCAGCGACCGGGACAGGTCGACGGATCGGTCCCGGTGGGGACGAAGGCCGGGAGGCGGCGGGGCGGCGACCGGCCCGTCGGCGGGTACGCCCTCGTCGCCGGACAGTCCGGACGGCTCCACGGCGACCAGGTCGACCGGTTCGGCGCCCGGAACCGGCCCGGTGGTCTCCGGTGGCCGGGAGGCGAGTGGAGCGGCGGGCGTGGGCGGATTGGCGGGGCCGACCCCCGGTGCCGTCACCGCTCCGGCGGTGACACCGATGAGGACGAGCAACCCGCCGACGAGGAGCAGGCGGGGTGTGGGGCGCGGGCGTGCGGCGGACTCTCTGAACATGGCCATCCCAGGTTCTGGGTCCGGACCACGCGGTTGTTCCTGCCGGGGTGGGCACCACCGAGTCTATGGGCTCCGAGGGTCGTCGGCCGCTGATTCGCCGCGCTGGAGGTGGATGCCGTCCGCCTGACCGCCTCAGCCGTCCGCCTGACCGCCTCAGCCGACCCCGACCGGCGTCCTGGCGACCGGCCGGCGCGGCCGGACGGTGTGCGGGCGCGGCTCCGGCGCCGAGCGGAGCGTACGCAGGCCGGCCAGCTGAACGAAGATCGAGCGACGACTGACCGCTTCCCCCGTCGCGTTCAGTTCGTACCCTTCGAGCCAGACCCAGCCGTCGTAGGTGACCCAGTCGAGGATCCGGATGACCCGGAAGAGGATCGGCTTGACGAACTGCACACTGGCTGCGCGAGTCACGTGTAGTACGTCACCTGAGCGGGGAGGCACATCGGCTCCTACGAGGATTGGCCGGTGGAGGTACCGGCGAGAGGTCTGTCGGGGGCATCGGCGTGCCGGCGGGATCCTGCCGTCCGGCGATCAGGTCGCTGGGTGGGGTTGGCCGGGGGCGCTGCTGGTGGCCCTCGCACCCGGCCAACACCCGTCCTGCACCGGGGTACCGCTCCCGTCGCCGAAGCCGTCCGGCCTCCGGCAGCGGGGTCTTTCCACCCCGGCGCACGTCTAGGTGGTGATGTGGACGACCCGGATACGGCGTGTTCCGCAGCAGATGGCGGCGTCCCGCCAACCGAGGAAACCGGAACGCTGAGTTACCCGAGCCATACGGACAGCGTGCATCAGACGAGTGGTTTGGTGCAAGTTGCAAGTCGGCTTTTGCTGTTCGGCGGCTAGGTCACCAAAGAGTGGTTGATGCCCACCTGTCCCGGACGGCACACTGGACGCCGGTTTCGCCGTTGCGGCCCGGCCGAGGATCGGTAGCACCTGCCGCGATGATCGCCCGCCGCTCGACGGTCGCGCCCTCGGCGGGCGCCCGACCACACGCGACCCGGAGGTGACTGGTGAGTGCGAGGAGCGAGCTTGCGAGCCCCGCAGTCGCGAACGGAAGTGGTCTGGTGAGTGCGAGGAGCGAGCTTGCGAGCCCCGCAGTCGCGAACGGAAGTGGTCTGGTGAGTGCGAGGAGCGAGCTTGCGAGCCCCGCAGTCGCGAACGGAAGTGGTCTGGTGAGTGCGAGGAGCGAGCTTGCGAGCCCCGCAGTCGCGAACGGAAGTGGTCTGGTGAGTGCGAGGAGCGAGCGTTCCGGGGCCACTCGCGTGGGACGCGGTGGCGCCGGAATGCGAGGAGAGCTTGCGAGCCCCGCAGTCGCGAACGAGGCGATGAGCCGGTGACGGAGCGCCGCAGCCCCACCATCCGCCGGCGCCGGCTGGGAGCCGAACTCCGCCGACAGCGGGAGGCCGCCGGCATCACCATCGAGATGGTCGCCGAGCAGTTGGAGTGCTCCGCCTCGAAGATCTCCCGGATCGAGACCGGCCACACCAGCGCCAGCCCACGTGACGTACGCGACATGTTGCAGATCTACGGCGTCAGTGACGAGGAGAGCGAGGAACTGGTCCAGATCGCCCGGGAGGCCCGGCAGAAGGGCTGGTGGCATCCGTACAGCACGGTGCTGACCGGCGCCTATGTGGGTCTGGAGGCGGCGGCCAGTTCCATCCGGGCGTACGAGCCACAGGTCGTTCCAGGCCTCCTCCAGACCGAGGAGTACGCCAAGGCGATGATCCTCGGTGCCCGTACGGATATTTCTGCCGGCCAGATCGATCAGATGGTGCGTGTCCGTTTGGGGCGCCAGTCGTTGTTGAGCCAGGACGATCCGATCGATCTGTGGGTGGTGCTCGATGAGGCGGTGGTGAGCCGGCCGGTGGGCGGGGACGCGGTGATGCGTGCCCAGTTGAGGCGTCTGGTGGAAACGGCCAATCTACCGAATGTGACGATTCAGCTGTTGCCCTTTGAAGTCGGGGCCCATGCCGGCATGGACGGCAGTTTTGCCATCCTCGACTTCCCGGAAGCCGGTGATCCGGATGTGGTGTACGCAGAGAATGCCACGGGCGGACTCTTCCTGGAGAAGAACGACGAGCTTCAGAAGTACATCTTCATCTTCGACCATATTCGAGCAGCGGCCATTCGCCCGGATGAGTCCATAGCTCTCATCGCAAAAATGGCAGAGGAGCCGTTGTGGAAGTGCCGACCAAAGGGTTCCGCGTGGACCTGACGCACGCAGCGTGGTTCAAGAGCTCGCGTAGCGGGCCCAATTGTGACAACTGCGTGGAGGTGGCGTTCGTTGCCGGTGGGATCGCGGTGCGCGATTCCAAGAACCCGACCGGACCCGCCCTGATCTTCACCCCGGACGAGTGGGACGCCTTCGTAGGCGGCACGAAGGACGGCGAGTTCGACCTGGCCTGACCCGTTTCTCCGGGCAGCAGGCAAACCAGGGCGTGGCCCCGACCGGTTCCGGAACCGGTCGGGGCCACGTCTGCTGTTCGGGCCGTACCGGTACGCCCGGGCAGCCAGCCAGCCCGGCCGTGCGGCAGGAGACGCCGGTGTGCCCCCGGGGCGGACACCGGTGGCATCGGCCCGTCGCCAGTTCCCCACCTGCCTCGTTGTACGTCTCGGTACGGCAGAGCCGGCCAACCCGCGGCAGGAATCCGCAACCCACACGAGGCAGGCGAGACGGATGACGATCGGGTCAGACAATCTGGGCAACGGCTCCGGGAAGCCGGAGCGCTTCGGCGGAAAGTACCGGGGTGCCCGTCGGGACAGTGTGTTAACCGAGGTGGTCTCGACGGACAGTGACAGCGGCGGTCGCGAGTCCAGCCCGCCGGCCTTGGAGCTGGCCGAGCCGCCGCCGACGCCACTCAGCCTGCCGTCGCTCGACCCGGGCACGTTGGCCGAGCCGTCCTTCTCCCCGGCTGGTTGGGGTGAGGTGACCCCGCCGCTGGCGGACCACCCGCTGCTCCGCGGTCTGCTGCTGGAGTTGCCGCCGAGGGGAAGCGTTCCGCCGCCCGGGTGGCTCGACCGGTGGTTCGAGGCGACCCGGGCGATCCTGGAGCTGCTATACGTGCAGGGCGCCGGTCGCGGGCGGTGACGCCGCCGCGGCGGGAGCTGCCAGTTCGGTGAGGCGGTTGTGCCGCAGGGCGTGTCGCACCCCGATCGCCAGGACGCCGATCGCCAGCAGGCTCAGTATCAGTCCGCCCGGACCCGTGGTCAGGGACGTCTCCGGACGGCTCGCCGGAACCAGGGCGAGGGCGCAGAGCAGCGCGGTGACCTGGACCGGTAGGCCGATCATGGGATGTGCGGCGCCGACCCGCAGGCTGGGTGGTGCAGGCGTGCCGGGTGCGGAGGCGAAGGCCCCCGCACCGGCCCGGATCCGACCGAGCCGACGGAGGGTCGACAGTGCCACCACGGCGGCCGGGATTGCCGGTACCGCCAGCGCGGTGCCGGCCCGGTCAACTGCGGTGAGGTCCGTCGTGCCCAGTCCGGCTGCGACGACCGTGGCCGTCCCGGCCAGGGCGGTGAGGATGAGGGTGAGCAGCCAGCCGGTACGGCGGCGGAGCGTGCGGGCCCGGTCCAGCGCGGGCAGCCGGTCGGCCAGCACGCCGGCGACCAACCAGAGCGCGGCCATCGGGAGCACCATGGCCAGTGAGGTCTGCATGACCCCACCCTTGCCCTTCTCCGGTCCCGACGGATCCGGGCCGGGCCCCCGGCGGACCCGGACAGTCGACCACTAGGGGAAGCCTGGCGGTACGTGAGGGGTCATCCTCTCCACAGTATGGAAGATTCGGCATGTTTATTTATGTCGATCTCAGAGGATAGCCTCGCCTTGATCGGCCATCGTCGATCCACTCCTTTCCGGGGTGGACGCGCGTGCCGGTCGGAGGGGAGGTAGGGAGATGCGTCTCCCGTACAGGTCGATTCTGGTGGGCGTGGCCGTCTTGGGTATGGCGGTTGCGGCTACCCCGGCCTCGGCGGCCGAGCCCACCGGGACCATCCGGTCCGCAGGTGGTGCCACCGCCGTGGCGGACAGCTACATCGTCGTCTTCAAGGACAGCGCGGTCAGCTCCGCCCGGGTCGGTGCCACGGCGCAGGACCTGGTCACCAGGCACGGTGGCACGGTGGCGCGCACCTACTCCGCCGCGCTGCGCGGCTTCGAGATCAAGGCGAACGCCAAGGCGGCCGCCCGGATCGCCGCCAGCCCCGACGTCGCCTGGGTGTCGCAGAACCACACGGTGAGCATCACCGGTACCCAGAGCCCGACCCCGTCCTGGGGCCTGGACCGCAGCGACCAGCGGGCCCTGCCGCTGAACAACTCCTACACGTACCCGAACACGGCGAGCAACGTCACCGCCTACATCATCGACACCGGTATCCGGACCTCGCACAGCGACTTCGGTGGCCGGGCGACCTGGGGTACGAACACGGTCGACACCAACAACACCGACTGCAACGGGCACGGCACGCACGTCGCCGGCACCGTCGGCGGTAACGCGTACGGCATCGCCAAGGGTGCCCGCCTCGTTGCCGTCAAGGTGCTCAACTGCCAGGGCAGCGGCACCTTCGCCGGGGTCATCTCCGGCATCGACTGGGTGACCGCCAACGCGCAGAAGCCGGCCGTGGCCAACATGAGCCTCGGTGGTGGCGCGGACGCCTCGGTCGACACCGCCGTCCGCAACTCCATCAACTCGGGTGTCACCTACGGCCTGGCCGCCGGTAACGACTCGGGTGGCAACGCCTGCAACACCTCGCCGGCCCGGACGGCCGAGGGCATCACCGTCGGCTCGACCACCAACACCGACGCGCGGTCGTCCTTCTCCAACATCGGTACCTGCCTGGACATCTTCGCCCCGGGCTCGTCGATCACCTCGGCGTGGAACACCAACGACACCGCGACCAACACCATCAGCGGTACGTCGATGGCGACCCCGCACGTGGTCGGCGCGGCGGCCCTGGTGGCCAGCGCCAACCCGTCCTGGACGCCGCAGCAGATCCGGGACTACCTGGTCAACAACGCGACCAGCAACGTGGTGACCAACCCGGGTACCGGCTCGCCGAACAAGCTGCTCTTCGTGGTCAACGACGACAACCCGCCGGCAAACGACTTCTCCGTCGCGGTCTCGCCGACCTCCGGCTCGACCGCGCCGGGCGGCTCGGTCACCGCCACCGTGGCGACCGCCACCACCAACGGTTCGGCCCAGTCGGTCAGCCTCTCCGCCAGCGGCCTGCCGAGCGGGGCGACCGCCTCGTTCAACCCCGCCACGGTGACCTCGGGCGGCTCCTCCGCCCTCACCATCAGCACCTCGGCCAGCACCCCGGCCGGCACCTACTCGGTGACCGTCACGGGCACCGGCACCTCCGGTAGCCGTACCGCGACCTACTCGCTGACGGTGACCGGGACCGGCGGTGGCTGCTCCGGCACCAACGGCAATGACGTGTCCATCCCGGACACCAACACCGCGATCAGCAGCTCGATCGTGATCAGCGGCTGTGACCGGAACGCCTCCTCGGCCTCGACGGTCGCGGTGAACATCGTCCACACCTACCGGGGCGATCTGGTCATCGACCTGATCGCGCCGGACGGCTCGGCGTACCGGCTGAAGAACTACGCCTTCTTCGACGGTGCCGACAACGTGGACACCACCTACACCGTCAACGTCTCCGGCGAGGCGGCGAACGGCACCTGGAAGCTCCAGGTCCGGGACGTCTTCTCCGGTGACACCGGCTACATCAACACCTGGTCCCTGAACCTCTGAGGCCGGTACGCGAAGGGCCCCCTCCACCCGGAGGGGGCCCTTCCCGCTGTCGTGCGTCGGTCGTCAGACCGAGAAGCTGGCCGGCAGCTCGGTGGCCGGTGCGGGCGGGGTGGCCTTCCAGAGACCGGTTTTCTGGGCGGCCATCCGGGCCAGGTAGGCGGGGTTGAGGATCACGTACCGGCGCCACAGCCGCTTGGGCTCCAGCCCGAGCCGCCAGAACCACTCCAGCCCGGCCCGCTGCATCCACGGCGGCGGCTTGCGGAGCAGCCCCGCGTGGTAGTCGAACGCGGCGCCGACCGCCATCAGCGGCATGTCGAGCAGCGGCCGCATGGCGTACGCGAAGACCTCCTGGCGCGGGCAGCCCAGACCGACCAGGACGAGCCGGGCGCCGCTGGCCCGGATCCGGTCGGCGATCTCGGCGGCCTCGCCGGGCTGGACCGAACGGAACTTGGACGGCTCCACCCCGGCGA
The DNA here is from genome assembly GCF_036906895.1 of Micromonospora sp. CPCC 206060. Lineage (NCBI taxonomy): Bacteria > Bacillati > Actinomycetota > Actinomycetes > Micromonosporales > Micromonosporaceae > Micromonospora > Micromonospora sp. CPCC 206060. The sequence continues at coordinate 36,233 of NZ_JBAKHU010000004.1, read as the reverse complement.
TCTTCAGGGCCGGGAACATCCGCTCCAGCGCCGGGATGAGCCGGGAGAGGGTCTCCTCGGTCGAACCGTAGAGGTAGACCGGCAGCCCCTCGTCGGCGAACCGGGAGAGCACGCGCAGAGTGAGGGTCGGGCCGTAGACCCGGTCGGTGAGCCCGGCGCCGTGCAGCAGGTTGAGCGCCCAACGCACCGGCTGCCCGTCCGGGGTGACCACGTCGAAGGAGTTGAGCCGGGCGTTGTGCGCCGGGTCGAGCACCCCGGTCATCACCCCGTGCACCGCGAGCGCGGTCAGTGCCAGCGGCCGCCGTTGGTGTCCCGCCGCCACCACCTGCTCGGTGGCCGCGGCGTAGTCGGTCGCGTCGACCAGGACACCGAGGATGTTCCGCTTACCGCCCCGTGCCGTGCCGCTGCCGTGCCCGCTCATGCCTGCGGTACCCACTTGTCGACGTTGGCCTCGTAGATCTCCTGCATGATCATCGGTACGTCGTAGACCTGCTTCCACTCGGGGTAGTCGGCCTGGAACGCCTCGTTCGAGCCGATCCACCACTTGTGGTCGCCGATCCGGTTCTCCTCGACGTACTCGGTGACCATCTCCCGGCCGGTGATCCGCTCGGCCAGGGCGAACGCCTCCCGGTTGGAGGTGTTGGAGTGCCGGCCGCCGCCCAGGTTGTAGACCGCCGCCGACCGGGGGTTACGGAAGAACGCCTCGAACGCCGACACCACGTCCGAGCTGTGGATCGCGTCGCGGACCTGCTTGCCCTGGTAGCCGAAGATCCGGTACGTCCGGCGCTCCATGTTGGCGCGCATCACGTAGCCGAGGAAGCCGTGCAGCTCGGTGGCCGAGTGTGCCGGGCCGGTCAGCGTGCCGCCCCGGAAACAGGCCGTCCGCATGTCGAAGTAGCGGCCGTACTCCTGCACCATTACGTCCGCCGCGACCTTCGACGCGCCGAAGATCGAGTGCAGGCAGGAGTCGATCGACATGTCCTCCCGGATGCCCTGCTCGTACGGGTGGCCCGGCTCGATCTCCCAGCGGGTCTCCAGCTCCACCAGGGGGAGGGTGTTCGGCCGGTCGCCGTACACCTTGTTGGTGGAGCAGTGGATCACCGGCGCCCCGATGCAGTGCTCACGCACGTTCTGCAGCACGTTCAGCGTGCCACCGGCGTTGACGTCGAAGTCGGTGTAGGGGTCGCGGACCGCCCAGTCGTGCGAGGGCTGCGCGGCGGTGTGGATCACCACGGCGATGTCCCGGCCGTACCGCCGGAAGATCGCCGTCAGCGCGTCCCGGTCCCGGATGTCGACGTTGTGGTGCGTGTACGCCGCACCGAGGTCGGCGGCGAGCCGCTGCACGTTCCACGCGGTGGACGCCTCGACGCCGAAGAAGGCCTGCCGCATGTCGTTGTCGATCCCGGCGACATCGAGGCCGAGGCCGGCGAAATGCCGGACCGCCTCGGAGCCGATCAGGCCACCGGATCCGGTCACCAACGCGACAGCCACACGCCACTCCTGGGTCTGGGGGGAGGCAGGGAAACCACCGGAGCATAACGCGCCCGCGAGGGGGCCCTGGAACGAAGGAAGGGCCCCGCGTTTCGCGGAGCCCTTCGACTCTGGTGGGGAAGGGGGGAGTTGAACCCCCACGCCCTTTCGGGCACACGGACCTGAACCGTGCGCGTCTGCCATTCCGCCACTTCCCCGTGGCTCGACCAGGATTCAGTGTAATCTGTCCCGATCCCTCCCCTTAGTGGGGGGTGCCCGGACATATTACGCTGTCCCCAGCCTCCGCTGCGAAAGATCGCTCGTTCGCGGCGGAGGGAAGAGTAGCACGACATGAACGGCCCGGTGGAACGGGCCGGTGACAGGCGGCCGAGCGGCGTGTGAGCTGCGCGAGCGGCGGCCGGATACCATCATGTCCTCGGGACCCGAGGAGGAGCCGGTGAGCGTGCTGCAACGCTTCGAGAAGCGTCTGGAAGGCCTGGTTGAGGGGGCCTTTGCCAAGGTCTTCAAGGGGGTCGTCCACCCCGTGGAGATCCTCAACGCCATGCAGCGGGAGGCCGAGGCGCACAAGGCGATCCTGGCTGGTGGGCGCACGTTGGTGCCCAACCGCTACGTGATCGATCTCTCGCCGTACGACCACAGTCGGCTGGCGCCGTACGCCGCCGCGCTGGCCCAGGAACTGGCCCAGTCGCAGGCGGAGTTCATCGGCGAGCAGGCGTGGACCGTCTACGGGGACGTCATCGTCGAGATCGAGCGCGGCGAGGGGCTGGACACCGGCATGTTCCGGGTCACCGCCGAGGTCTACACCGGTGGTGAGGTCGCCCCGGTCTCCGGTCCCGGCTACGACGCCCCGCCCGCCTACCCGGCGTACGACCAGGGCGGCGGCTACGGCCCCCCGCCCGGCCACGGCGGCGCCCGCAACGTCCGTCTGGTCTCCGGTGACGGCCGGACGTACCCGCTCCAGATGGGCTCGACGGTGATCGGCCGTGGTGACCAGGCCAACCTGCGCCTGCCGGACGTCGGCATCTCCCGTCGACACGCCCGGCTCGACTTCGACGGTGGCCAGGTGGTGCTGACCGACCTCGGTTCGACCAACGGGACCATGGTCAACGGTCAGCGGGTGTCGGCCGTGGCGCTCAACCCGGGCGACATGGTCCAGCTCGGGACGACCACCCTGACGTTCCGCGTGGACGGTTAAGCGACTTGCCCCCTCTCGTCATAACCGTTGCGCGCTTCGGCTTCCTCATCCTGCTGTGGATCTTCGTGTTCACCGTGGTGGGAGTGATCCGTCGGGATCTCTTCGCCGGGGCCAGGTCCAACCGACTGGTTGCGGCACCACGTGCGGTCGGGGCCTCGACGGGACAGGCGGCGGCCAAACCGGCGAAGGTCAAGCGGGGGCGGGCCGCCCACCAGTTGGTGGTCACCGCCGGTCAACTCGCCGGCACCCGGATAACCCTCGGCGAGTCCCAGATAACCATCGGTCGGGCAGAGGATTCGACGCTCGTCATCACCGACGACTACGCCTCCGCGCGCCACGCCCGGCTGGTCCCCCGGGCGGGGCAGTGGTTCGTCGAAGACCTCGGCTCGACTAACGGCACCTATCTGGATCGCGCTAAGGTCACCGGACCAACCCCCGTCCCCCTCGGCGTGCCGATCCGGATCGGCCGCACTTCTCTCGAATTACGGCCATGACACTGACCCTGCGCTATGCGGCCCACAGCGACCGCGGTCTGATCCGAGACGGAAACCAGGATTCCGTCTACGCCGGGCCGCGGCTGCTCGCCGTCGCCGACGGCATGGGCGGCATGGCCGCCGGTGACGTCGCCAGCAACATCGTCATCGGCGCGCTGGCGCCACTCGACGAGGACGTCCCCGGTGATGCGCTAGTCGATGCGCTGCGCTCGGCCGTGGACACCGCCAACCAGCAGCTGCGCGACACGGTGGACGCCAACCCGCAACTGGAGGGGATGGGCACCACGCTGACCGCGACCCTCTTCTCCGGCAGCAAGATCGGGATGGTGCACATCGGGGACTCCCGCGCCTATCTGCTGCGCGACGGCGAGTTCTCCCAGATCACCAAGGACGACACGTACGTCCAGATGCTCGTCGACGAGGGCCGGATCAGCCTGGAGGAGGCGAGTAGCCACCCCCAGCGCTCGCTGCTCACCCGGGCACTCGACGGACGGGACATCGACCCGGAGTACTCCGTCCGCCAGGTGCTCCCCGGCGACCGCTATCTCATCTGCAGCGACGGGCTCTCCGGCGTGGTCAGCGCCGAGACGATCGCCGAGACGATGCGGGAGTACGCCGACCCGCAGCAGTGCGTCGAGCGGCTGGTGCAGCTCGCCCTGCGCGGCGGCGGCCCGGACAACATCACCGTGGTCATCGCGGACGCCACCGACCAGGACATCGTGGAGGCCGCGCCGATCGTGGGCGGGGCAGCCGCCCGGGACCGGGGCATGGCGACCTCCGCCGACCGCTCCACTCCCGCGGCCCGGGCCTCCGCGCTCGCCGCGCCCCGCCCGCCGGCACCCGAGCCGGCCCCCGCGCCCGGCCGGGACGACGACGGTGAGCGTCCCCGGCGACGGCCGGTCCGCACCGCCCTGCTCCTGATCGTGCTGCTCGGTCTCCTGGGAGCCGGGCTGTGGGGTGGCTGGAGCTACACCCAGCGGCAGTACTACGTCGGTGCCACCGAGGACGGCCAACTCGCCGTCTTCCGGGGGGTGCCGGGGCAGATCGCCGGGCTGGACCTGTCCAGCGTCCACACGACCAGCGCGGCCGAGCTCGACGACCTCACCGCTGCCGCTCAGGAGCAGGTCAAGCAGGGCATCCAGGCCAAGAGCGAGCCGGACGCCGAGCGGCGCCTCGCCGAGCTGACCAACGATGACCCGACCAACCCGAACCTCAAGCCGATCTGTCCGCCGAGCCCCGCTCCGGGGGTGACCCCGTCGGCGGTACCCGCACCCGGCGGCACCACGGCGCCGGCCGCGACCACCACCCCGGTCGCCCCGACCGGGGCGACCCTGCCCACCGCCACCGCGACCGCAGCGGTGGCCCCGACCAGCACGCCCGACGCCCTGCCCTCCGACTCGGTTCCGCCGGTGCTCGATCCGGCGGGTTGCCGGTCGCCCGAGTGAGCTCCGGCTCGACGACCTGAGGACCTGCTTGTGACCGCCCAGGCCGGAACGGCACCGTCCCTCTCATCCGGGGGCGAGCTGCCGGGCGCCCGCCTGGCCCGCGCCCAGCGCAACTCCGAGCTGACCCTGCTGCTGTCCGCGATGGCCATGGTGGCCGCGTACGGGGCGACCGTCGAGGCCAACCTCCTCGACACGGTCACCCCGGACTTCTGGATGCCGGCCGCCGCGCTCACCGGCGTGTTCCTCGGCCTGCACCTGATGATCCGCTGGCTCGCGCCGTACGCCGACCCGGTGCTGCTGCCGGCGGTGGCCCTGCTCAACGGGCTCGGGGTGGGTTTCCTGCGCCGGCTCGACCTGGGCAAGGCCACCCCGGCCGAGCGGGAGGACCTGGCGATCTTCGCCGGTATCGGCGGTCGTCAGCTGGCCTGGACCCTCGCCTCGGTGGTGCTGGCGGCCGGCCTGCTGGCCCTGATGCGGGACCACCGGTCGGTCTCCCGGTACGCCTACACCCTCGGCCTGGCCGGCATCGTGCTGGTGATGATCCCGGCGGTGCTGCCCGGCCGGTTCTCCGAGATCAACGGCGCCAAGCTGTGGATCCGGGTCGGCGGTTTCTCCATCCAGCCCGGCGAGTTCGCCAAGCTCGCCCTGCTGGTCTTCTTCGCCTACTACCTGGTCCGTAAGCGCGAGGTGCTCTCGCTGGCCAGCCGGCGGTTCCTCGGCATCGACTTTCCGCGCGGCCGGGACCTCGGCCCGGTGGTCGGGGTCTGGCTGATCAGCCTGCTGGTGCTGGTCTTCGAGAAGGACCTCGGCACCTCGCTGCTTTACTTCGGCATGTTCGTGGTGACCCTCTACATCGCCACCGAACGGGTCAGTTGGCTGCTCATCGGTCTGGTGCTGTTCTTCGGCGGTGCCTTCCTCGCCTACTTCCTCGGCAGCACCATCGGGGGGCCGTTCGCCAACTTCTACGACCGGGCGCAGATCTGGCTCAACCCGTTCGCCGAGCCCTACGACCGGGGTTACCAGTTGGTCCAGGGTCTGCTCGGGCTCGGTACCGGCGGCCTGTTCGGTACCGGACCGGGTGGCGGGGAGCCGCTGGAGGTCCCCGAGGTGCAGAACGACTTCATCTTTGCCGGCATGGGAGAGGAAATCGGCCTCTTCGGGCTCACCGCCCTCCTGGTGATCTACCTGCTGATCGTCGAGCGGGGCCTGCGGTCCGCGCTGGCGGTCCGCGACTCGTTCGGCAAACTGCTCGCCGGTGGCCTGTCCTTCACCCTCGGTTTGCAGGTCTTCGTGATCGTCGGCGGGATCAGCAAGCTCATCCCGTTGACCGGTCAGACCACCCCCTTCCTCTCCGCCGGTGGCTCGTCGCTGATGGCCAACTGGCTGCTGATCGCGGTGCTGCTCCGCGTCTCGGACGCCGGGCGGCGACCCCTGACCGGCGGTCCGGCCCGTCCCGCCGGGTCGGGTGGCCCACCCGAACAGCTGCACGGTGCCCCCACGGAGGTGATCCGCCCGTGAACGCGCCCCTGCGCCGTGTCGGCGTGGTTGTCATGATCCTGTTCGGTCTGCTCTTCCTGAACCTCAACTGGGTACAGGCGTACAAGGGCGACGAGTACCGCACCAGCGACTACAACGGTCGGGTCCAGGTGGCCGAGTACGACCGCAAGCGCGGCAACATCGAGGCCGGCGGCTCGGCGTTGGCCACCAGCAAGGAAACCAGCGGGAAGCTCAAGTTCCTGCGGGTCTACCCGCAGGGCGAGAAGTACGCGCACATCCTCGGGTACAAGCCGGTCAACCTGGCCGACATCGGCATCGAGCGGGTCGAGAACGACTTCCTCGCCGGCACCAGCGACCAGCTCTTCGGCGACCGGGTCAAGGACCTCTTCACCGGAGAGCAGACCGGCGGCGGCAACGTGCTGCTGACCATCTCCCGGCGGGCCCAGGAGACGGCGTACACCCAGCTCAGCGAGAACCGGGTGGGCGCGGTCAAGGGCGCGGCGGTGGCGGTCGACCCGCGTACCGGGGCGGTCCAGGCGCTGATCTCCATGCCCAGCTTCGACCCGAACCCGCTGGCCAGTCACGACACCGACGCCGCATCGGCGGCCTACAACAAGCTCGACTCGGACAAGAACGGTCCGCTGCGCAACCGGGCGCTGGCCGAGGTGCTGCCCCCGGGGTCGACCTTCAAGGTCGTGGTCGCCGCAGCGGCCCTGGAGTCGGGCATCGGCCAGCAGACCAACATCCCGGCCGGCCCGTCCTACCGCCCGCCCACGGCAGGTCAGGACATCCGCAACGCCGCTACGTCGATCTGCCCCGAGTCGCAGGTCACCCTGAAGAAGGCCCTCACCCAGTCGTGTAACACCGGCTTCGCCCAGCTCGGGGTCAAGCTCGGGGCCGACAAGGTGAAGGAGAAGGCCCGCCAGTTCGGGTTCGAGCAGGAGGACCTGACCGTCGGCCAGATCAGCGAGGGTGGCCTCCCGGTCGCGGCCAGCCGGACCGGGACGATGCAGAACCCGGACGGCGGTACCGACCCGGCGGCCCTCGCCCAGTCCGCGATCGGGCAGAACAACGTCTTGATGACCCCGCTGCAGGGCGCGATGATCGCTGCGGCGGTGGCGAACGACGGCCGGCAGATGCGCCCGTACCTGGTCCAGCAGCTCCTCGGCCCGGACCGGACCACCAGCTACTACACCGCCACGCCAAAGGAACTGCGCGAGTCGGTCAGCAGCCCGGTGGCCCGCGACCTTCAGGAAATGATGGTCAGCGTGGTCACCGACGGCACCGGGACCAACGCCCGGATCAGTGGCTACACCGTGGGTGGCAAGACGGGTACCGCGCAGAACGGCGGCGGGACCGCGGAGGAGGACCACGGCTGGTTCATCGGCTTCGTGATGAAGGACGGTCAGCCGATCTCGGCGGTCTGCGTCGTACTGGAGAACGCGGGCCGGGGCGGGAGCGCCGAGGCCGCACGCATCGCCGGGCAGATCATGCGCGGTGTCATCGCCGACACGAGGGGCCGCTGACATGTTGAGCCCCGGGGTGCAGCTCAACAACCGCTACCGGCTGGACGAGCGGATCGCCAGCGGCGGCATGGGTGACGTCTGGCGCGGTACCGACCAGGTGCTGGGCCGGACGGTCGCGGTCAAGAGCCTGCTGCCCGCGCTGCTGGACGAGCCCGGCTTCGCCGAGCGGTTCCGGGGCGAGGCACGCACCATGGCGACGATCAACCACCCCGGTGTGGTCGACATCTACGACTTCGGCAACGACCAGCAGATCGCCTTCCTGGTGATGGAGTACGTCGAAGGTGACGCGCTGGCCAGCACGTTGAGCCGGGTCGGTCGGCTCACCCCGGCACGGACGATGGCGCTGCTCGCGCAGGCCGCCGACGCGCTGCACGCCGCACACGCCAAGGGGATCGTGCACCGGGACGTGAAGCCCGGCAACCTGCTGGTCCGGCCGAACGGCACCCTGGTGCTCACCGACTTCGGGATCGCCCGCTCCGACATGGTCGGCCAGCTCACCGCAGCCGGCTCGGTGCTCGGCACCGCCTCCTACATCTCCCCGGAGCAGGCGGCCGGTGCGGTCGCCACCCCCGCCTCCGACGTCTACGCCCTGGGCGTGGTCGCCTACCAGTGCCTCTCCGGCCGGCGTCCCTTCGAAGGGGACAACCCGTTGGAGATCGCCATGAAGCACGTCCGGGACCACCCCCGGCCACTGCCGGGTGACATCCCGCCCCAGGTCCGGGCGATCGTCGAACGCGCCATGGCCAAGGACCCGACCGCCCGTTGGCCCAGCGCCGCAGCGCTGGCCGGGGTGGCCCGGCAGGCTGCTGCGGCGGCGCCGCACGCCGGCCGTACCGGTCCGCACCGGGCTGCCGTCCAGGTCTCCGCTGCGCCCTCCTCACCGGCCACCCCGCCGCCGTCGGCACGGGCCCGGGTGGCCCCGCCGCAGCCCGCGGCCCCGCGTCCACCGGTCACCCCGCCACATCCCCGTCCGCCGGTCCAGGCGCCGACCCCGACCCGGGTCGCCGGTCCGGTGCCCCCGGTCCGGACCACCGGCTCCGCACCGGTCGGTGCGCCGCGGTCCCCGGCCGTACCGATGCCACCGCCGGGTCCGGTCGGCTACCAGCGGGGTGCCGCCCCGGTGCCGCAGGCCGTGCCCCGACCGGCCCCGGTACACGGTTACACCCGACCGGTCCCGCCGCCGCCGATCGCCGACTCGTCGGGCAACCGGACCACGGTCGTGCTGATCGCCATCGTTCTGGGCGTATTGGTGCTCATCTGCTCCGGCATGATTTCCTATAAGTTGAGCACCGGCTCGACCGCGCTCGGTGTGTCGCAGTCTGCGGCGGTGCCGTCCCGGTCACTGGCGGACGGGTGGAACGATCCACCCCGGGGGTCGTACCGTCAGGTGGAGTCCCTGCCTGCCGGGTGGGGTGACCAGACGAGCGAAGGACGACAGAGGCGATGACAGCGCAGGCCCGCCTGCTCGGTGGCAGGTACCAGGTCGGCGAGCTGCTCGGTTACGGCGGCATGGCCGAGGTGCATCGCGGCCGCGACCTCCGGCTCGGTCGGGACGTCGCGATCAAGATGCTGCGGGCGGATCTCGCCCGGGACGCCACGTTCCAGATGCGGTTCCGGCGGGAGGCGCAGAACGCCGCCTCGCTCAACCACCCGGCCATCGTCGCCGTCTACGACACCGGTGAGGAGATCGCTCCGACCGGCGAGACCCTGCCCTTCATCGTCATGGAGTTCGTCAACGGACGGACGCTGAAGGAGGTGCTGGCCGCCGAGGGGCGGTTGCAGCCCCGCCGGGCGCTGGAGATCACCGCGGACATGTGCGCGGCGCTGGAGTTCAGCCACCGGCACGGGATCATCCACCGGGACATCAAGCCCGGCAACGTCATGCTCACCCTGACCGGGCAGGTCAAGGTGATGGACTTCGGTATCGCCCGGGCGTTGGCCAGCGGCGCGACCACCATGACCCAGACCAGCGCGGTCATCGGCACCGCCCAGTACCTCTCCCCGGAGCAGGCGCGCGGTGAGGCGGTCGACGCCCGCTCCGACGTCTACGCGGCCGGCTGTGTGCTCTTCGAGCTGCTCTGCGGCCATCCCCCGTTCGTCGGGGACAGCCCGGTGAGCGTGGCCTACCAGCATGTCCGGGAGGACCCGCCGACGCCGAGTGACATCAACCGGGATGTCACCCCGCCGATCGACGCGATCGTGCTCAAGGCGCTCTCCAAGAACCCGCTCAACCGGTACCAGAGCGCGGGCGAGATGCGGGCCGACCTGCTCCGGGCCGCAGCCGGTAGGCCGGTGATGGCCACCCCGGTGCTGCGGGAGGCCGAGACGGTGGCGATGGCGCCGATGGCCGGCCAGGGCCAGTTCACCCGACAGGGCGCCCCGACGGGTCCGCAGACCCGTCCGATCCCGGCCACGGTCGGTGACCCGCGCCGTCGGCGTGCCTCGTCGTGGGTGCTCGCGGCGCTCAGTGCGCTCGGCGTGCTCGCGGTGATCGCCCTGGTCGCGGGGCTGTTGCTGACCCAGCGGGACGAGCGGGTGGCGGTACCTTCGGTGATCGACCAGCCGCGGGCCACCGCGATCGCCGCCCTGACCAATGCCCAGCTCCGACACCAGATCGGCGAGCCGGTCCTGAACAGCGAGTGCAAGCCGGACACGGTAGTCGAGCAGGATCCGCCGAGCGGTCGCAGAATCGATCCGCAGAGCATCGTCACCCTGCGGATCTGCGGCGGCAAGCCCACGGCGACCATCCCCAAGGGCCTGGAGGGCGGCACCTACGAGGCGGTTGCCGCCCAGCTTGAGGGCCTCAACCTCAAGCCCAAGGAGAAGCCGGTCAACAGCGAGCGGCCGGAGGGCACGGTCACCAAGATCACCCCGGCGCCGGGGACGGTCGTCCCCGAGGGCACCGAGGTGACCGTCGAGGTCTCCCGGGGCAACATCCGGGAGGTGCCGAACGTGGTCGGGCTCAGCGAGGCCGAGGCCACCCGGGTACTGGAGAATGCCGGTTTCAGGGTGGACGTCGAGGACGGGCCGGAGGTCGATCCGCAGGAGGCCGGTCGGGTCACCGACCAGAACCCGAACAGGGGGAGCAAGAAGGCCACCGGCAGTACCGTCGTCATCAAGGTGAGCCAGCCACGCAGCGAGCCCACCCCCACCGATCCGGGACCGAGCGGGACGGCGACCCCGCCGCCCGGCGGCGGGGGCGGCGGCCTGCCGCTGCCGACCGGATCACCCACCTTGCCGTTCCGCGACTGACCCACCCGGTCAGACCCGCGAGCCGTCACGCCGGCCCTGCGTGGCTGACCGCCGCCGGTCAGACTCCGGCGAAAGCCGCCCGGCGGCGCTCGTCCACCTCGGCGGCGAGCGCCGGTGCCCGGTCCAGTGCGGCCGGGAGACCGCAGGTGGCGAGCCAGTTAGCGAGCATCAGGTGTCCGCCCTCGGTGAGCACCGACTCGGGATGGAACTGCACCCCCTCGACCGGCAGGCTCCGGTGCCGGAGTGCCATCACCACCCCCGAACCCGTCCAGCCGGTCACCTCCAGCTCGCCGGGCACGGTCTCGGGCACCACCGCGAGCGAGTGGTAACGGGTGGCGGTGAACGGGTCGGGGAGGCCCGCCAGTACCCCGGTCGAGTGGTGTCGTACCTCGGACGTCATGCCGTGCAGCAGCTCGGGCGCGCGGGTGACGGTGGCGCCGAAGGCGGTGGCGATCGCCTGGTGACCGAGGCAGACACCGAGGATCGGTAGGCGGCCCGCGTACGCGTCGATGACATCGGGACAGATGCCGGCCCGCTCTGGGCTGCCCGGGCCCGGTGACAGCAGCACCCCCGCGACACCCAGCCGCCCCACCTCGGCCACGCCGATCTCGTCGTTGCGCCGGACCAGACAGTCGGCGCCGAGCTGGCCGAGATACTGCACGAGGTTGAACACGAAGGAGTCGTGGTTGTCGACGACGAGGATGCGCACCCGGCTCACCGTCCCGGCGAGGAAGGCGGGTTGTTCGTGGTGATGTCGTACGGCAGATCGTGGTCGTCCATCCCCGGTGGCGCGTCGGTGCCGACCCCGCCGTCCCCACCGGGTACCCCGGAGTCCTGGGTCACCTGCACGTCGTCGAAGGGCAGCAGTGGCTCCGCCCAGGGGAAGACCACGTACCAGAGCAGGGCCACCACGGCGGTGGCCAGCAGCAGGGAACCGGCCAGTTTGCCGGCCAGACCGAAGGGCAGCTTGCGCCAGATCCAGGCGTACACGGCGGTCAGTCCCTGAGCTCCGCCGGCCGGCCGGCCGACTTGGGTTGGGACCGGTCCAGCTCGGCGTGCACGATCAGGCGTTCGTAGTTGTCGAACTTCGGGTTGCAGGTGGTGAGGGTCAGCATGGCCTTCGTCGGCTTCACGCCGGGGCGTCCGGGGACCGGTGCGACGACCTCGACCTGCGACGGTTTGACGATGCGCAGCTGCGAGACCCGGTAGACGTACCAGCTGTCCTTGCCTTCGACGACGATCGCGTCGCCCGAGGAGAGCTCGTCCAACCGCCAGAAGGTGGCCCGGTTGCGGTGGCCGGCCACCGAGAAGTTGCCGACCTGTCCCGGCATCGCGCTCTTCGGGTAGTGGCCCGGTGCGTACCGGATGTCCTTCTGGGTGACGCCCTCGACCACCACCCAGTTCTTGTCCAGCTTGGGGATGTACAGGCCGGCGATCGGCCGGCCGTGGACGACCGGTTGCAGTTTGCTGCCAGACGGTGTCGGCGTCGGCGTCGGGCCGACGGTGGGGTCGGTGCCGACCCCGGCCGGACCACCCCAGGCCTGTTCCAGTTGCTGGCTCAGGTCGCTCTGGTGGGCGTCGACGATCGCTGACTTGCCCCACACCTCGTACCCGGCGAAGAGCAGGACGACCAGACCGAAGGTGATCAGCAGTTCACCGGTGACCCGTATGCCGGTGCGGATCCGCGAGCCAAGGGTGGGGCGGGTCAGTTCGGAGTAGACGCTGCGGTAGCCGTCCTCGGTACGGCTGGCCCGGAGTTGGACGACGCGCTCACCCCGACGGGGACGGACCTCGGGTGGTGGCGGCGGGATGACCAGTCGGCCGGGCTGCAGCGTCGGGATCAGGGCCGTCTCCGAGGCCACCGCGGTGACCCGATCACCGGTCGGCGGGTCGGTCCGGCCGGTTGGGGAAGTGGCCCGGTCGGCGGGTCGGCCGATCGGGGAGGTGCTCCGGTCGGCGGGTCGGCCCGGCGGGGGGTCCCAGCCGCCGTCGGCCGGGGCGACCCGGTCAGCGTTGGATATCGCCGGGATCAGCGCGGTGAGCCGGTCGTCGGCGTTCGGGCGCCCGGCCACGGACGGGATGAGGGCGGTGTCGGCGGCGTCACTGCGACCGGTGCCGTGATCGTGGCCGGCACCACCGGGACGCCCGCCCGCACGGCCGGCCGTCCCGGCGGGGATCGTGGTGATCTTGGTGGTCGGTGGATCCGCATCGTCCTGCACCGTGGGGATGAGCACGGTGGGACGGTCGGCCGGCGGCGGTACGTCGGTGGTCGGGGGTGATACCCACGGTCCCGCCGTCTGTGGGGCCGGTGTCGGCCAGGGCGGATGCGGGGCCGGTACCGGCGACTTGGTTGGTGCTGGCGGCTCGGTCGGTACCGGCGACCCGGTTGGTGCCGGCGGCCAGGCCGGCGGTCCGGCCGGCACCGAAGGCTGGACTGATGGGCCTGTTCGTGCCGGATGTCCGTCTCGCGGCGGCGGCGGCGGTCCGGTCGGAGCCATGGCGGGTGGTGCGGACGGTGGCGTGGTCGGCGGTGCGGTGGGTGGCGGTGCGGTGGGTGGCGTGGTGGGCGGAACCGGCCCGGGGCCGTCAGGTAGGGGCGTGGCCGGCCCGGTCACCCGTGGGATGATCGCAGTGGGATCGTCCGTGTGTGCGGCACGGTGCCTGCCGTTACGGCCAGCCGACCGGTCGTCGTGGCCGGCCGCCGGGTCCCCGGTCGGTCCGTTCATTCAGGCACCTGCGCGGAGCGCAACGCTGTCGAACCCTCGAACGCGGGCACGGTCACGGTGGAGACGGTCTCGCGGTAGCCGAGCTGGTAGTGATCGACCACTTCCTTGAACAACCGGACTCCCTCGGAGTCGGCGAGGGCTCGCTGAAGAGCAGCCGGATCGCCGATTGCCACGATCTTGAACGGCGGGGAGTAGACCCGACCGTGCAGCAGCAGCGTGTTGCCTACGCAGCGTACCGCGCTGGTGGTCAGGACGCGGACGTTCATGATGGACATGGCCTCGGCGCCACCCGCCCAGAGGGCGTTCACCACCGCCTGTACGTCGCCCTGGTGGACCACCAGGTCATCCGCGCTGGCGCCGTCGGGCAGCGAGCCGTCGCCGCGCTGGGGAGCGTCGTCGAGCTCGACCGTCACGCCGGTACCGGTGAGGGCGGTGAAGCCGGCCGCCTCCCGTAGCCCGGCGGCCCGGTCACGCTGGGTGGCGATCGGCTGATCCGAACCCGCGAGCGCGGCGGTCTGCCCCTCGATCCTGGCGCGGAGTTCCGCCGCCCGCGCCTCGCTGTCCGCTACCTGCTGCCGGCGGTCGTCGATGAGCTGCGCGAGCTGTGGACGACGGTCCTCACGGAGGGCGGTCCCGCCGGCGGTGGTGGCGGTCGTGGTGAAGAGCAGGCCCGCGGCGAGTGCGATCAGCGGTACGCCGACCGACCAGCCGGGGCGTCGCTGCTGTGGTCGTCGCAACAGGGCGGCCACCGCGCGCCGGAGCGCCTTCTGCCAGGAGGCGGCACCGGACGTGTACTCCACCGTCTGTTCCTTCCGCTTGTGCCCGTCCGCCCGGTTGGCTCCGTAGCGTCACGGATGGCGGGTCGCTCAGCTCATTTCGGTCACCACGCGTATCCGCCTGACCCCATTCATGGCCTGCGCGGGCCTTCGCGACTACGCTATCTGTCGAACATTATTGGCCATGGACCGTCGCCCCCGCGCCCGGTTGTCAGGCCGGACGAGGTCGTATCCCCTCAGGAGAGCGTCGTGCCCAAGTCTCAGGTTCGTAAGAAGAAGGTCTACACTCCGCCGTCCGACGTCCGTCCGACGGCGACGGCTGCGACACGTAAGCCGAGCCCGGTCTGGCTGCCCATCTCAGCGGTGGCTCTGATCGTGTTCGGGATTGCCTGGCTGGTTGTCTACTACCTCTCCGAGACGGAGTACCCCGTCGCGGCGTGGGGCTACTGGAACCTCGCGGTTGGCTTCGGCGCGATGGTCGCCTCGCTGATCCTGCTGTCCCGCTGGCGCTGACCCGGCCCGCTGCCGGGGTGACGGGCCGCTCTCGGGCACCCCGTCCCACGGTCGGCGGCCGGGCCACGCCCACCCTGGCCGGCGGATTCTCCGTGGTGCGCCTAGGGTGTGCGCAGGGCAGCGCGGCCCGGTGCGAGAAGACTCACGTTACTGCTGGGTAACCTTGCGCGTAGGCTGCATGGCATGACCGAGCTGAGCGAGGTCATCGACCGGTCCGGTCCAGCTCCGGGCGACGACGTCCTGTCGGCGCCCCGCTGACCCGTCCCGGTCGCCCAGCCGCTTGCCAGCAGCAGACCGGGAGGCCAACGCATGGGCAGCGTCCAGATCGTCACCACGGTCCTCGCGGCCGCCATCACCGCGGTAGCGGTGTGGCTGGCGGTACGCGCGGTGCTGCGAATGGTGTCGGTGATCCGGCTGGGTCAACCCGACCCGTCCCGCTTCACCGACAAGGCCACCCGCACGAAGACCATGCTGACCGAGACGGTCGGCCACACCCGGATGCTCCGCTGGAGCGTCGTCGGTGCGGCCCACTGGTTCGTGATGGTCGCCTTCGTCGTGCTGTCGCTGCTCGTCCTTGAGGCGTACTTCGAGGTGGTGAGCCCGACCGGCGGGCTGCCGCTGATCGGCGGCTGGGCGGTCTACGGTCTGGTCACCGAGATCATCGCGGTGCTCGGCGTGGTCGGCATCCTGGTGCTGATCGCGATCCGGCTGCGCAACCGCCCGACCCGGCCCGGTGGCCGCTCCCGGTTCACCGGCTCGACCATGTGGCAGGGCTACTTCGTCGAGGCGGTCGTACTGGCCGTGCTGATCCTCGGCTTCCTGATCCGCGGCTTCAAGGTCGCCACCGACCACTTCGAGTACCCGGTCTGGGCCACCCCGGTCAGCCACGCGGTCGGCGCCCTGCTCCCGAACTGGGACGCCGGAGTCAGCATCGCCGCCCTGCTGAAGATCAGCGTCTCGATGACCTGGCTGATCGTCATCGCGCTGAACGTCACCATGGGCGTCGCCTGGCACCGGTTCGCGGCCTTCTTCAACATCTTCTTCAAGCGCAACCCCGGGGCGGCCGGCTCCGGTCTCGGCGCGTTGCGCCCGATGATGAGCAACGGCAAGCCGCTCGACTTCGAGGAGGCCGACCCGGAGAAGGACCAGTTCGGTGTCGCCCAGGTGGAGCAGTTCACCTGGAAGGGCCTGCTCGACTTCACCACCTGCACCGAGTGCGGCCGGTGCCAGTCACAGTGCCCGGCCTGGAACACCGGCAAGCCGCTGTCGCCGAAGCTGCTCGTGCTGAGCCTGCGCGACCACGCGTACGCCAAGGCGCCGTACCTGCTGGCCGGCGGCGGCAAGGACCTCACCGGTGAGGAGAAGGCCACCGCCGCGCAGCTCGCCCACGTCGATGTGCTGGCCCTGGCCGAGGCGGACAAGCCGCTGATCGGTGGCGCGGAGGACGGCGGCGTCATCGACCCGGACGTGCTCTGGTCCTGCACCACCTGCGGGGCCTGCGTCGAGCAGTGCCCGGTCGACATCGAGCACGTCGACCACATCGTCGACATGCGCCGCTACCAGGTGCTCATCGAGTCGAGCTTCCCCTCGGAGGCCGGCGTCATGCTGCGCAACCTGGAGAACAAGGGCAACCCGTGGGGCGCCCCGCAGAACACCCGCGAGGACTGGACCAAGGGACTCGACTTCGAGGTGCCCCGGGTCGGTGAGGTCGACGACTTCGAGTACCTCTTCTGGGTCGGCTGTGCCGGCGCGTTCGAGGACCGGGCCAAGAAGACCACCCGGGCGGTGGCCACCCTGCTGCACGAGGCCGGCGTCAACTTCGCCATCCTCGGCGAGGGCGAGACCTGCACCGGTGACCCGGCCCGCCGGATCGGCAACGAGTTCGTCTTCCAGATGCTGGCCCAGCAGAACGTGGAGACGCTGAACGAGGCGTTCGGCGACCGCGAGCCGACCAAGCGCAAGATCGTCGCCACCTGCCCGCACTGCTTCAACACCCTCGGCAACGAGTACGGCCAGCTCGGCGGCGAGTTCGAGGTGGTACACCACACCCAACTGCTGGCCCACCTAGTCGCCACCGGCAAGCTCACCCCGGTGCAGCCGGTCGACGGCGGGGTCACCTACCACGACCCCTGCTACCTGGGCCGGCACAACCGGGTCTTCACCCCGCCGCGCGAGGTGCTCGACTCCTCGATCGCAGGCGAGATCACCGAGATGCCGCGCAACAGCGAGCGCTCCTTCTGCTGCGGCGCCGGCGGCGCCCGGATGTGGATGGAGGAGAAGATCGGCAAGCGGATCAACGTCGACCGGGTCGAGGAGGCCATCTCCACCGGCGCGAAGACCATCGCGGTCGGCTGCCCGTTCTGCAGCACGATGCTCAACGACGGGGTCAACGGCAAGGGCGTCGGCGAGCAGGTCGAGGTGATCGACGTGGCCAGCGTGCTGCTCCGCTCGGTGAAGCCGGCGAAGCACGAGGGCGAGCCGGAGCCGGTCGCCGCCGGCTGACCCCGAGCCCGTGGGCGGGTGTTAAGAAGGGCCCCTTCCGCTACCGAAAGCGATAGGAAGGGGCCCTTCCTTACACCCTCAGCCGCGGTGACGGCCGCGGTGCGGGCGACCGCGTAGCCGGGTGACGAGGAAGTACGCCGCCGCGACCACCACGGCCACGATCACCACCTTCTGGAACAGGCCGGCGTACTCCTCGACCCGCCACCAGTTCTCGCCGAGCAGATAGCCGGCGAGCACGAAGATGCTGTTCCAGATCAGGCTGCCGAGGGTGGTGAAGAGCACGAACGTGCCGAGCGGCATGCGTTCCACCCCGGCCGGGATGGAGATCATGGAGCGGAAGATCGGGATCATCCGTCCGAAGAACACCGCCTTCTTCCCGTGCCGGGCGAACCACGCCTCGGTACGGTCCACGTCCTCCAGCTTGACCAGCGGAATCCGGGCGATGATCCGGCGGGTACGGGACCGCCCCAGCGCCGCGCCGATGTAGTACAGCGCCAGGGCCCCGACCACCGAACCGATGGTGGTCCAGACGATGGCGGCGGTGAGGCTCAGGTCCCCCCGGCTCGCGGCGAAACCGGCCAGCGGCAGGATCACCTCGCTCGGCAGCGGTGGGAAGAGGTTCTCCAGCGCGACCGCGAGACCGGCACCCGGCGCCCCGAGGGTTTCCATCAGATCGGTCGCCCAGCCGGCGATCCCGCCGGGCGATTCAGGGGTCGGCTCGGCGGCGAGGGGGATCATCCGATCGACGTTAGGCCTCCCTTCCTGGGAAGCTGCTGTGAGGTGTGCCCGGGGCGCGCCGCGATGGTGACTCGTGCCAGCCGTACCGCCGTGCAAGAATCTGCGCCGAGGTGAACCGACCATTGACGGCATACTCCTGACCACGCTGTTGCCCCTGGTCGGCTTCGTCCTGCTGACCGCCGGCAACGCGTTCTTCGTCGCAGCCGAGTTTGCGCTGGTCACCGTGGACCGGGCGGACATCGACCGGCGGGTGGCCGCTGGCGACCGGCGGGCCCGGACGGTCCGCCGGGCGCTCCGCGAACTCTCCTTCCAGCTCTCCGGCGCGCAGTTGGGCATCACCATCACCGCCCTGCTCACCGGGTACCTGGCCGAGCCGGCCCTGGCCAAGGTCTTCAGCCCGCTGCTCCGCTCGGTGGCCGGTACGCTCACCGACCGGATCACCCCGCTGCTGGCGCTCGCCCTGGCCACCCTGCTCTCGATGCTCTTCGGCGAGCTGATCCCGAAGAACGCCGCGCTGGCCCGGCCGCTGCCGACCGCCCTGGCCACCGCCGGACCGATGCGCGGCTTCTCCCGGACCTTCGGCTGGCTGATCCGGACCCTCAACAACTCGGCCAACTGGCTGGTCCGCCGGCTCGGCGTCGAGCCGCAGGAGGAACTGGCCAGCGCCCGTTCGCCGGAGGAACTGGGCCTGCTCGCGGCGATCTCCGCCCGGGCCGGCGCCCTGCCGTCGGACACCGCCATGCTGTTGCAGCGGACCATCCGGTTCGGCGACAAGCGGGCCGCCGAGGCGATGACCCCCCGGGTGGACGTGGTCGCGCTGCGGTCCACCGCCACCGTCGCCGAACTGCTCACCCTCTCCCAGGAGACCGGTCGGACCCGGTTCCCGGTCTACGAGGAGACCCTGGACCTGGTCACCGGTGTGGCCGGGGTGCCGGACGCGCTCGGCGTACCGCTGGCGCGGCGGGCCGGCACGACGGTGGCCTCGGTCGCCCGGGAACCGGTCTACGTGCCGGAGAGCCTCAACCTCGACGGGGTGCTCGCCGCCCTCACCACCGCCGGTGCCGACCTGGCCATCGTGGTCGACGAGTACGGCGGCACGGACGGGGTGGTGACCGTCGAGGACCTGGTGGAGGAGCTGGTCGGGGAGATCGCCGACGAGTTCGACCCGGACGCGGTGGACGACGCTGGCCGGCTGGAGCTGACCGTGCCCGGCGGTGAACGGACCGTCCTGGTCGACGGGGTGCTCCGCGAGGACGAGCTGGCTGAGCAGACCGGTTTCCGGCTGCCCGAGGGCCCGTACGAGACTCTCGCCGGATTCCTGCTCGCCCGGCTCGGTCACATCCCGGTCCCCGGTGAGACCGTGGAGGAGGCCGGTTACGAGTTCACCGTGGTCGAGGTGGAACGGCACCGGATCGAGCAGGTCCGGGTGGTCCGGCCGGAGGAGCCGGGTGAGCGTGCTTAACCTCGCGATCACCGCCGCCCTGCTGCTCGGCAACGCCTTCTTCGTGGGCAGTGAGTTCGCGTTGATCGCCTCCCGGCGTACCGTCATCGAGCCGCTGGCCGCGACCGACCGCCGGGCCCGGTGGGCGCTGTCCGCGATGAACCAGATCCCGCTGATGATCGCGGGCGCACAGCTCGGCATCACGATCTGCTCGCTGGGTCTGGGTGCGATCGCCGAACCGGCGCTGGCGCACCTGCTGGAGACGCCCTTCCACGCGCTCGGCCTGCCGGAGGGGGCGATCCACCCGGTGGCGTTCGTGATCGCCCTCGGTGTGGTGGTCTTCCTGCACACCGTCGTCGGCGAGATGGTGCCGAAGAACATCACCCTCGCCGGACCGGAGCCCGCCGCGCTCTGGCTCGGGCCGGCCATGCTCGCCTTCTGCCTGGCCACCAAGCCGCTGCTGCTGGCCATGAAGTGGGCGTCCCGGCGGGTACTGCGGCTGTGGCGGATCGAGGCGGCGGACGCGGTGAAGACCGTGTTCACCGCCGAGGAACTGGCCGGTCTGGTGTCCCAGGCCCGCACCGAAGGGCTGCTCGGCTCGGAGGAGCACGCCCGGATCACCGGCGCGCTGGCCCTGCACCAGCGGACCGCCACGGACGCGATGCGCCCCTGGGCGGCGGTGACCACCGTCGCCGAGGACGTCTCGCCGGCCTCCCTGGAGGTGCTCTCCACCCGTACCGGCCGGTCCCGGTTCCCGGTGGTGCAGCGGTCGACCCGGCGGGTGCTGGGCTTCGTGCACGTCAAGGACGTCCTCGGGTACGCCGGTGCGAGCCGGCGGGCCCCCGTACCGCCGGAGGTGTTCCGGCCGTTGGCCGTGGTCCCGCCGGACCGGACGCTGGCCGACCTGCTGCTGGCGATGCGGCGTGAGCGACGACACATGGTGCTGGTCTCCGATGGCCGCCGGCCACTGGGCGTGGTGACCCTCGACGACGTGCTCACAGCGGTGGTGGGGCGCCCGTCCGATACGGCGGGTACCCGGTTGAATACGCAGAAGTGATGTTGCGTCGTGCGCTTTCCGGAGCGCCTTGATTCGCTCCCGAACCTTCCCTAATGTGATGCACCGACCGCTGTGGTCGTCGGCCTCCATCTTTCCCCTCGCGAGGCGCCCGGCGGTCGGGTCACAAAGGAGTCGGTGCCGGTGGCACTCCTGCCCCCATATCGCCCTTCGCCAGACCAGCAGTCCATCCGTCGGGGTGGTCTGCGCCGGTTCGCGCGCCATCTGACCGCCGTCGTTGCCGCTGTGGTCGTCGGCACCGGTCTGCTCGCTGCCGCTCCCGTGCACGCCGAGCCGTCGGTGGACGAGATCGAGGCGCAGATCGACAAGCAGTGGGAGCAGATCGAGCCCACCATCGAGCAGTACAACAAGGTACGCAGCCAGCTGAAGGTCAACCGGCAGAAGTCGGACGACCTGCAGAAGAAGATCGAACCGTTGGCGTTGCAGAGCCAGCTCGCGCTCAACCGGGTCGGCGCCATCGCGGCGCGCTACTACATGACCGGCCGGTCGAGTGAGCTGAACGCCCTGCTGGCCACCGGCAAGCCGGACAACCTCGCCGAGCAGCTCGCCCTGCTGGACCGGCTGGCTGCCCACGAGCGGGCGCAAATCGCCGGGGTCATCGCCATCCGCGACAAGTACGACGCGGAGAAGCAGAAGCTGGACACCCTGATCGCCACGCAGGTCAAGCAGGAGCGGGACCTGGCGGCCAAGAAGAAGCAGATCGACGCCGAGATCAAGCGGCTCCAGGCGTCGCTGCCGAAGACCGTGGTGAAGACCACCAAGTGCCCGACCGTGACCGGGGTACTCAGTGCCAAGGCAGCCATCGCGATCAGGACCGCCTGTGCCCAGGTCGGTAAGCCGTACGTTTGGGGTGCCACCGGGCCGGACGCGTTCGACTGCTCCGGCCTCACCCAGTACGCCTACAAGGCGGCCGGGATTTACCTGACGCACTACACGGGAGCCCAGTGGGACGAGGGCAAGCCGGTCAGCCGGGCTGACGCGCGCCCCGGTGACCTTGTGTTCTTCCCCGGCCATGTCGGGCTGTACCTCGGCAACGGGCTGATGGTGCATGCTCCCCGTGAGGGTAAGCCGGTGAACGTTTCGCCGATCAAGTACATGACGCTGAAGGGCTTCCGCCGGGTCACCTGAGCCCCTGACAGCGTGGAAAGGACCCCCGGCCATCGCCGGGGGTCCTTTCACATGACGTGCAACCGGATGTACGGGTTGGCGTCCCCCGGATCCCGGCCCGTGCGCTCCCCGCCTCTGGCCGAACCCGGTGTATGCCGACTGCGACACTGTCGAGCTGCCTGCGCAGACGGAGCGCTCCGTCCGGGCAAGCAACTCGACAGCGCCGGCTTCCGGGTGTGCCAGCGGCATCCTGGCGGCGTCATCCCGATCCAGCCAGGATGACACCGCCAGCCCGCGTGATCCCCGGCCAGTGGCCCGCGTGGTCCCCGGGTCAGGCCGGCGCGCCCACCGCCGACGGGAGCAACTGCACGTCGTCCAGGTTGACGAACATCACCCGGTGACCGAACTGGATCTGCACGTAGCGGTTCTCGCCCCGGATCACCGTCCAGTCGCCCGGCGAGGAACCGTCGAACGTGGTGGCCCGGTAGTACTCGCCGGGCACGACGTTGCCGACGGCGTACCGCTGGCCGGCGGAGAGGGTGTACTGCAACGGCGAGATCGGCTGGTACGGCACGCCGGGCGGATAGGCTGCCGCCTCCGGGTACGCCCGGCCGTACACCGGGATGGTCGCCTTCCCCGGCTTCGGGGTGGCCACCATGCCCACCGTCCACTCTGCGGTCGGCGCGTCCGCCGGGTTGTGGAACCACGCCTTCTGGCCGAGGTACCAGACCGCCGTCCAGTCACCCTGCCGGTCCGCGATGACGTACGTCTGACCGGTCGACGCGCGTGCCCCGTGGTCCGAGATGTGCATCGTGTTCGGGGTACCGTCCGGACGCAGCGCGATGTCGTTGACCAGCGGTGCGTTGTGGTCCGGTGCGCTGCGCAGGATCACCGACGACGAGCCGCGCGGGGTGCACGGCACACCGGCCCGGACGCAGCCGGTGAAGGCCGGCTTGTTGGTGGCGAAGTCGGGCGCGATCCGCACCATGCCCGTCGCCGGGGTGCCGGTGTTGACTTCCGGGGCCTTCATCAGGTCGAAGTAGTGGTCCCAGTCCCAGTACGGCCCCGGGTCCCAGTGCATGCCGCGCACGGTCGACGCGACGGTACCCGGCACGTTGTCGTGGCCGATGATGTGCTGCCGGTCCAGCGGGATGCCGAGCCGCAACGCCAGGTGCCGGACCAGCTTCGCCGAGGTCCGGTACATCGCCTCGGTGTACCAGGTGCCCTGGGCGGCGAAGCCCTCGTGCTCCAGGCCGATGGACTTGGCGTTGACGTACCAGTTGCCGGCGTGCCAGCCGACGTCCTTTGCCTTCACGTGCTGGGCGATGTGCCCGTCCACCGAACGCAGCGAGTAGTGCCAGCTCACGTAGGTCGGGTCCTGGACCAGCTTGAGGGTGGTCGCCCAGGTCGCCTCGGTGTCGTGGATGAGGATGTACTCGATCTTCTGCCGGGCCGGCCGGTCGGACAGGTCGTGGTTGCCGTAGTCGCCGCCACCGAGCTCCTGGTAGGGGGCCGGGATCCACTCGCAGGAGATGTCGAGCGGGCACTCCAGCCCGTCCGGACGCTCCAGCCTGCGCAGCCCGAGCCGGTCCAGCCAGGACCGCTCCGGGGTGATGTCGGCCCGGGCGACGAGGGCCACCTGCTGCCCGTCGTCGGTGCGCCGGCTGACCCCGGTACGGATCGTGTCGTACACCTGGTCGGCGAAGGCCGCCGCCGCGTCGGCGCTGTCCGCGCCCGCGTACCGGGCCACCGCGCCGTACCAGGCGGCCGGGTTGCTGTCACTGCCCGTCGGCCCGGCCAGGCTCCGCTGGTACGACGCCAGCAGGGCGGCGCCACCCCGGATGTTGACGGCCGGCTCGGCCCGCAGCGACTCCTCGGCGGCGCCGGTGAGCCCGGCGGCGGCGTCCAGCGTCTGCAACGACGCGGCCGGCGGTGCCGGACTGTCCGTCC
The DNA here is from genome assembly GCF_036906895.1 of Micromonospora sp. CPCC 206060. Taxonomy (NCBI): domain Bacteria; kingdom Bacillati; phylum Actinomycetota; class Actinomycetes; order Micromonosporales; family Micromonosporaceae; genus Micromonospora; species Micromonospora sp. CPCC 206060. The sequence continues at coordinate 12,505 of NZ_JBAKHU010000004.1, read as the reverse complement.
CGGTACCGGCCCGGCTTGGCCGGGAGTCGTCACCGCGCGGGTCCTCGTCACCGGAGTCGTGGTGGTGCCCGGGGAGGGAGAGCACGTACTCGGCGTCGGTGAGGTGCATCGGGCCGAAGCCGCCGCTGGTGCTCGGGGTGCCCGCGTTGGTATCCCAACGGGACTGGAGGTAGGAGACGCCGAGCAGGACGCTCTCCGGTACGCCGTACTCCGCTGCTGCGGCGGCGTACTCCTGCTGCCGGGTCGGGGCGGTCGAGCCGGCGGCCGGGGCCGTCGCGGTGAGTGGGACGAGCGTCGCGGCGCCGGCCACGACGGCGCTGAGCAGGATCCGTCTGCTCGTCGGTACGTTCGGGCGAAGCATCGAACCTCCATTCGGGGGGGGGATGGGTCAGTCCGTCGTCACCCTCGCGCGTGCCGGGACGTTCGTCAACAGATTCCGACGAGACCGGTGCCAGTGAAATTTATCTTCGCTCCCCGTCGGGGGCCGCCGCGTTCCAGAATCGCCGCGTCCCGCCCCCGACCTGTCGAGGAATCGTCACGTCCAGCGGGCCGCCGTGTCGGGTCGAGTGTCCGCCATGTGGATGGAATCGAGGGGTGTCGCAGCTTGCGACCATCCGGCGGCCTTCTCTAGTGTGGTCATTTGTCGAGACGGCAGCAGGTCACCCAGCCCGGGTGGCATCGGCTCGACACCGCCGAATCGCTCGCCTGGCGAGCCGGGGACCCAGTGCACCACCGGGGTGAATCCGCAGTCCTGCGGTAGGGCGCCTCCCTTCCCGCCCGAACCCGTCAGCTAACCCGGTAGGCGGTAGGGGAAGAAGGAGTTAAGGCCTCGGTGGCACACCATGCCCCGCGGTCGACGTCCACCCGACCGGCTCCCGCCGGCCGGCGGACGATCGCACCGCGCCCACGCTGGTCTCGCATATCCACCGCACTCGCCGCCCTCATCGGGTTCGCCGTCATCCTGACCGGCGGAGCCACCGCGGCACACGCCGAACCCTCGATCGCCGAGATCGAGAAGCAGATCGACGAGGACTGGAACAAACTCGAACCGATCATCGAGAAGCACAACGCCACCCGCCAGGACCTCGCCGCCCGCCGCAAGCAGGCCGCCGCGCTCGCCCGACAGATCGAACCTCTGCAACTCCAGGTCGACCTCGCGATGAACAAGGTCAGCGCGCTCGCCGTCCGGGCGTACAAGGGTGAGAACACCTCGGCCCTGAACGCGATGCTCGCCGGCGGCTCACCCACCACGTTCGTCAGCCAACTGGAGATCCTCGACCAGTTCGCCAAGCGTCAGCAGGCGGACATCCAGGCGGTCGTCGAGCTCAAGCGGAAGCTCAGCGCCAAGAAGGAGCCACTGGACGCGCTGGTCGCCCAGCTCACCCGTACCGAAGCCGAGCTGGCCGCGAAGAAGAAGCAGATCAACGCCGAGATCGACCGGCTGCAGAAGCTCCGGATCCAGGTGTACGGCAACGGCGGCGGTGGCCCGCTGCGGCCCGCCCCCTGCCCGGCCACCTACCCCGGCGGCAAGGCCGGCATCGCGGTCAAGTTCGCCTGCGCCCAGATCGGCAAGCCGTACGTCTGGGGCGCCGAGGGGCCCAACTCGTACGACTGCTCCGGGCTCATGCTCGCCGCCTGGGCCAAGGCGGGCGTCTCCCTGCCGCACAACGCCGCCGCCCAGCGGCGAGCGGTGCCGAGCGTCAGCCGGTCCGAGCTACGCCCCGGTGACCTGGTCTTCTACTACAGCGACCTGCACCACGTCGGCATGTACGTCGGCGACGGCTGGCTGGTGCACGCCTCCCAGGCCGGCGAACCGGTCAAGATGAAGCGGGTCGACAACGGACCGATCCACAGCTACGGCCGCCCCGGCTGAGATTCGATGTAAGGAAGGGCCCCTTCTTAACGCTTTCGGTATAGGAAGGGGCCCTTCTTAACGCCTGTCGCCGGTGTGGCTGTCGCTCAGCGGGTCGGCCAGGTCCGCCAGTGCTGCCAGGCCCGGCTCGGTGTCGGGCCGCGCTGCCCCTGGTAACGCGAGCCGTAGACGGCCGACCCGTACGGATGGTCGGCCGGCGACGAGAGCCGGAAGATGCAGAGCTGCCCGATCTTCATGCCCGGCCAGAGCGTGATCGGCAGGTTCGCCACATTGGAGAGCTCCAGGGTGACGTGACCCGAGAAGCCGGGGTCGATGAAACCGGCCGTGGAGTGGGTCAACAGCCCCAACCGGCCCAGCGAGCTCTTGCCCTCCAGCCGTCCGGCGAGCTGGTTGCCGAGCGAGATCACCTCAAGGGTCGAGGCGAGCACGAACTCCCCGGGGTGCAGCACGAACGGTTCCCCGTCCGGTACGTCCACCAACGAGGTCAGGTCGTCCTGCTGCATCGCCGGGTCGATGTGCGTGTAGAGATGGTTGTTGAAGACACGGAACAGCCGGTCCAGGCGTACGTCGATACTCGACGGTTGCACCAGCGCGGGCTCGAACGGCTCCAGCGCGAGATTACCCGCCTCGATCTCCAGCACGAGGTCACGGTCGGAGAGCAGCACGGACACACCTTAGCGAGCCGCCCGGCCGGTACCTGCGTCGGCGTCGGGTCAAATGCCTGGTTGAGTGGGCGTTCGAACGTGTGTTCGATAGAATGAGGGCATGGCAACCTGGTCTGAATTCGCCGCTGACGAGCCCCGACTCGCCGACGGGATCCGCCACCTCATGCAGCAGTACGGGCCAGGTCTCGGCTATCTGGCGACGGTCCGCGCGGACGGTGGTCCCCGGGTGCACCCGGTGTCACCCGTTATCACCGAGGAGGGCCTCTTCTGTTTCGTCATCGACTCGCCGAAGCGGCGCGACCTGGAACGCGACGGGCGGTACGCGCTGCACTCGTTCCCGCCGGAGGAGAGTGACGACGAGGCGTACGTGGCCGGTCGTGCCCGACCGGTTACCGATCCGGCCCGGATCGCCCGCCTCGCCGACCGAGCGCATGCCACGCGGCAGGTCGACTGGCGGCTCTTCGAGCTCACCGTCGATGTGGCGATGCTCGCCCGACGCGGTGGTCAGGGTGATCCGGGCTCGCCGCACTCGCGCCCGGACGTGCAGGTGTGGCTGGATCCGACCGGAGCCGGAGCCGGAGCCGGAGCCGGAGCCGGAGCCGGAGCCGGAGCCGCCGGGCCCACGCCGCCGCCAGTCCGGCCGAGCCGACGTGGGCGGCACGCCCGCCATCCGATTGCGGAGACGCCGGTGCCTGTCCTGGTCCCAGAGACGCCGGTGCCGGCCCCGTGACACGGAGCCGGCACCGGACGGTGGTTGCGTTTACGCCGCGCGGTACGCGTTCCACGCGGTGATCATGCGAGCCGCCTGGCCGGCGGTGAACTCGTACATGCACGAGTCGTACGTGTAGTCCATGAAGTTGTGGATCGGATCGGCACCCGCGGTGGAGCAGGTGTCCCGGCCGGTCGGGCACTGGTAGGCCGGCGACGACTCAGCCGGGGTGTCCGAGACGCTGTCGCCCGAGCCGGAGCAGCCACCCTGGAAGGTGTGGTAGAGGTTCAGCCAGTGGCCGACCTCGTGGGTACCGGTGTCACCCTGGTTGTAGTTGGTGGCGGTACCACTCGGCAGCGACTCGCCCAGCACGACGACACCGTCCATGCTGTCCAGCTTGCGCTTCGGGAAGGTGGCCCAGCCGAGCAGGTCGTCGCTCAGCTCGCCGAGGTACATGTTCAGGACGTTCTTGCCGCCCTGGCGCAGCGAGGTCTTCATCGACCGCTCTGCGCTGGAGCCGTAGACGATCGGGTACCACGCGGGGTTGGTGACCCGGTTGATGCTCTGCAACTGGAAGGCGAAAGCGGTGGGGGCGCCACCGGTCGCGCCGCTGTATGCCTGGTTGAGTACGTTGATCTGCGAGGTGATCATCGAGTCCGGGATGTTGCCACCGGCGCGGGTGCTGTCCCGCTGGATCACGTGCACGATCACCGGGATGGTTACGGTGGCCATGGTGGCCGGACCGGCAGCCTCCGGTCCGTTGCGCAGCGCACGCTCGCGTAGCGCGGCGACCAGGTCCGCGTCACGCTCGCGCACCTGGGCTGCGGTCAGCTCGTTCGGGTCGTGCTTCGCCGTGCCGCCAGCCTTGACCTTGGCGTCTGTATGGGTGTCAGCCGGCGTGGCGCACTCCTCGGCGTGGCCGGCGAGTGCTGCGGCAGCGGGCGTGACGCCCACCGCTGCGGTGCTGAGCAGCAGTGCGAGGGTCGTGGAGGCGACACCAGCGGCACGCCGGGTCAGCAGGTTGGGACGAAGTCCCATGTGGCCCACCTCTTTCTCCGCGGTGCGACCGAGGGTGTGTCGCACCGTGTCCGGGAACGTGGGGGGAACGTTACAACTGATTGATTCATTTGAGAACGGCCATGTGTTGCACCAGTGGAAATTTCTGTGAGCTGCCCGGGGGTGCCGAGCTGCACCGGGAGGCTTCTGAAGATCAACTCATCTGGATGGGTGGCGGTCGTCGGTGCCATCGACGGGCCTGGACGGGGTCGGTCGGCTACCGAGGGCGCGGCAGCGACGGGTGCCGTGGGAAGGGCGTAGACGGCGTGCCGGGGGTGGGTGAGTGCATGATCGGAGGCGACCAGGTACAGTGGGTTCCGCTTGCGGGTGTAGTTCAATGGCAGAACATCAGCTTCCCAAGCTGACAGTGCGGGTTCGATTCCCGTCACCCGCTCCACGTACGAAGGCCCAGGTCAGGACCCAGTTTCTGACGCTGGGCCTTCGCTGTTTCTGATCACTGATCATGCCGCGTGCCCCCTGCGTGCCCCTTCGGTTCACCGTGCCCCTCCGTGCCCCCGTCCTGCCCCGGGTCGGCGTCGCCCTGGTCGCCACCGTCGCTGCGGCCCGTGCCCCCGCGTGAGTCCTCGACGAGCTGGCTCAGCGCGTCGGCGATCTTCCGATCCCGGCCGGCGGTTTTGTGCAGATAGATCAGCGCCGCCCGGGTGGTCGAGTGGCCCATCCGATCCATCAGGTCCCGCAACGTCGCGCCGGTCTCGGCCGCCCAGGTGTTGCCGGTGTGCCGCAGATCGTGGAAGTGCAGACCCGGCTGACTGATCTCGGCCACCGCCTTACGCCAGTGATCCTGAAAGTTCGACCGGCGCAGCGGGCCACCCTTCGGACCGAGGAAGAGCAGCGCTTCGGCGCCCTTGCCGGTGAACTCGTCCAGGTGCCGCACCACGTCCGGCAGCAGGATGGCGGGAACCGTCACCACCCGTACGCTTGCGTCCGACTTCGGCGGGCCGAAGACCAACTCAGCCGTGGGCAGCTCCACCACCGAGCGCTCGACGAGGACCGTACCGGCCACCGGGTCGACGTGCTTGCGGGCCAGCGCGGCCAGTTCACCCCAGCGCAGCGAGTTGAAGCAGGCCAGCAGCACCAGCAGCCGGTACCGCTCAGGCACCGAATCGGCGATGGTGAAGACCTCTTCGATGGTCGCCGTGGGCCGCTCCGGGCTCTTCTCCAACCCGGCGCCCGGGATCTGGCAGGGGTTCTTGGTCAGGTACCTGTCCGAAACCGCCGTGTTCAGCATCGATCGCAGCAGCCGGTACGCCTTCGCCACGGTGACCGGTCCCACGCCACCATCGAGCAGGTCACGCCGCCACTTCCGGAGCCGAGGAGTGGTGATCTCAGCCAGCCGCATTTTGCCGAGCGCCGGTGCGATGTGCAGGCGGAACAGCCCCTCGTAGAGCACCACCGTCTTCGGCCGCAGCTTCGGCCGTTCCTTGATCCACGCTTCGCCGTACTCACGGAGGGTGACCTTGCCGCCCTCCGGATCCAGCCACTCACCGCGTGCGATCTCCGCTTCCTTTGCCGAAAGCCAGAGTTCCGCGTCCCGCTTCCGGTCGAAGGTGGTGTCAGCGGGTCGCAGTACGCCGTCGGGGCCGGGGTAGCGCACCTGGTAACGCCCCGAGGGCAGCTTGCGCACCCGCCCGAAGTGCCGCCGCTTCGCCATTACGCGGCCCTCCCGAGCTGGTGGACCCGGATGGTCGGCGTGACCCGGCCAGCAGCGACGAACGCCGACAACTCGGCGGACTCGATCCGGACATGGGCGCCCAGCTTCACGTACGTGATCCGGCGCTCCTCGATCAGCCGCCGGACGAACCGGGGCGACGTACGAAGCCGTTCGGCTGCCTCGTCCACCGTCAAGAGCTGATCCACTGTGGTTGTTCCTCCCCGTTGTGCGTCGTGCTGTCGTGCTGCGTGCCGTGCTGCTCGGTGCTGTCTGCGGTTGCCGAAAGGTTGGGCTGGCCCTGGGCGGCCCGGTCCTTGGCGGCGAGGAGTTCGGAGCGCCATCGGGCGCGTTCGCTGATGGAGCGCATGAGTCGGTGGGCCAGGGGTGGCACGTCCCCGTCATCGGGGCGGGCGAGTTCCCAGGCGTGCCGTACCCGTTCGATGGTGTCGCCCTGGGTGTCGACGCTCGCGGCATCCGTGGTGACCCCGAGCAGGGCTTTCACCCAGGCTTTGGCGTCGTGTTTGTGGTCGGCGAGGGTCTTGCCGGACCAGTCTCGGGAGATGAGGATGCGCCGGCCGCCGATGCCGAGGGTTTCCCGCTGGTGGACCTTGCCCTTGCAGCGACCCGGCTTGAGCTTCGCGTGTGCCTTCTTGGGCTGGATGCCGTAGAGCAGCCAGTTGGCGCACCGGTCGGTGCACGGGGTGACCCGTAGTGCGGCCCAGAGCCGGTCGAGGTGGCGTTGCTGCCGGTCGGTGGTTGCCTTGTGGCAGTCGCCGGTGGCCTTGGTGATGTATTTCGTGACGTACCGGATCGTGCGTTCAGCGTCGGTGGTGCCAGGCATGACGCCGCGTGCGTCGACCTGGACGCCGAACCGAACGACGTGCACGGGTTCGGCATCCGGGTCGGCGTCGATGGCGTCGAGTGCTTCGGTCCAGGTGGTCAACGGTTCCCGGGTGTCCGGGTCGACCCAGGTCGAGGCGGCCTCGTCCCAGACCGGGGGCCGGTCGGCGGTGTACCGCTGGACGTCGACTGAGGGCCACCACACCTGGTGGTAGGTCGCGGCGGCCACGGTGCGGAGGGTGTCGCGTGCGATGGTGCCCCGGATGGCGAAGTGCGCGTGTGGCGCGAGTCGCCGTTGGGGCTCGACGCAGCCGGCGTACTGGACGTTCCAGCCTTCGCAGCGTCGGAGGTTCTGCCAGAACCGGTCGAGGAGCCGGGGGAAGTGCACGGCGTCCCAGGCGGCGCGGCGGTAGTCGTACCGGTCGGGGTTGACCGGGGTGCCGTCGGGGCGGACCGGCCCGTACGAGTCGAGCGTGAGGGTCAACCACATCGACGGCCGGTAGGTCGACCCGTCCGGGGCGCTGTAGGTCTTGCCGACGGTGCGCCGCTCGACCTTCCGGCGGGGTAGGTCGGGTGCGTCCTGCCGCCGCCGGGTGGAGCGCTTACGCCGCCGGCCGGTGTCGTCGTCGCCCTGGTCCTCGTCGCTGTCGACCTGGTGGGGTGGACCGACCCGCCCGCGTAGCCCTTCGGCGGTGATGGCCTCTTCCACCTCGCGGATGGCTTCGTCGATGTCGGCGACCTGGTCGCGCTGGCAGGCCCGGGATGCTTCGTCGCGGGCGAACTCCAGGTGTGCCCGGAACAGGATCAGTGCTTGCTGTTCCTCGGTGGCGGGTTTCGGGCTGGGTAGGGGTTCGTCGTCGCGGTGCCAGCCTTCGCGGATCTGGGCTTGCCGCAGTCGGCGGTTCTTCTTCGCGCAGGGTGGGCACTTGTCTTCGCGGGTGGCGCCGCAGGGCAGGTCGATGACCTCGGTCAGGCCGGTGTCGAGGTCGGTGCGGCGCATGGCCAGGGGGCGAATGCAAACGCCGTACTCGGTGGCGATGTCCTTGAGCACGTCGACGGAGCGGGGTAGGGCCATGCGGGCCGCCCGCGACCCCGGCCGAGGAGCATCCACGGTCGGGGCAGCGGGAACGGCAGCACTCAGGCCGGGCAGGGTGGGTGCGGTCATCGGATGATCCCGACGACGGCGGGACGGTTCGGTTGGACGACGCTGCGCGGGGGCAGGACCGCCGACGGCACCGGCCGTGCCACAGCAACGGGTGCCGGCATGTCGTCGACCTGCTCCGGCTCAGGTTCGGTCGTTTCGGCGGTGGCGGGTTCCGGCTCGACGGGCGCCCAGTCGTCGACCAGGACCGGTTCCGGTACCACGGGGTTGCTGGACAGGACGACCTTGACCAGGGCGAGGAACGCCAGCGACGGCACCGCGGCGACGATCCACCCCCACACCGACGGTTCGGCTTCGGCGACCTGGGCCGCCAGAGACAGCAGCGCGAACGCGACCAGGAGCACGCCGACCAGGCCGACCGGTCTGCCGGTACGCCGCCGGGCACGGATCTCCAACCCGAGGTAGATCGCCATCAGCTCGACGGCCACGGCGTTGGCCCAACCGATCCAGTCGGGTTGGCCGTGGGCAACGGTCAGGTCATGGACGTGGGTGAATGCGGCAGCACCGGCCATCGCACCGATGGCAAGCAGGATCACCACCCGTACGGCGGTTTCGGCCCGGTGGCGGATCATCGGCGCCGTCCAGTGCGAACGGTCAGCGTGATGCGGATGGACTGGCCGTCGAGGTCGTGACGGCGGTCGACGAAGTGCGCGAGCCCGCGCAGCGCCGCAGCCAGCCGTTCCGGGGTGTCGTTCAGCTCGACGTGCAGCGGCTCGATACGGGCCGGGCGGTGGAACAGACGGAAGGGGTTCACGGCGATCACTTCCCGGTCGGTCGGATGGTCGTACGGATGTGGTCGGGTGGGTCGCCGAGGGTGGCGACGGCTTCGGACAGGCAGCGCCACAGCGCCCACGCCTCGTCCGGGGTCAGGTACATGCGGCGCCGGCCACCGCCGACCGCGAGATACAGCGGGTACGGGTCGGGCCGGTCGGGGTCGACGCGGACGGATACCGCCGTCGGGCCGGTCGGGTTGGGTGCGCGCAGCCGGTAGAAGCGCCGCCCCTCGCTGGTACGGGTCACTGCGGTTCACCCCCGTCGGAGTCGAGGATGTTGCGCAGCGCGTCGGGCAGCAGCGGCCCACGTCGAGGGCCCGGCAGCGGTCGCCGGGTGGGTTCGGGGGCGGTTTCCCGGCCGACCTGGGCGAGGATGTCGGCCGCGTCGACCGGGGCCGGGTACTGCTGGGCCAGGTCCCGGATGTGGGTGTCGTCGAGGTAGGAGAACCGGACCCGCATCGGTTCGGGGGTGCCGTCGAGGATCACGTACCCGACGCCCTTGGCCCAGCGGGGCATCTGGTCAGCCAGGGCGCCCCGGTTGCGGGCACCGTCGCCGAGGACCATGTCGACCTGTGACGCCTCGGTCAGGCCGAGCGCGATGCGGGTCGGGAACAGGTCCCGGAACGGCAGTACCTCTTTGCGGGGGTCCTGCAACGCGGCCACGACCAGGACGCCGACGCCGGCACCCTGGGACAGCAGTACCCCGAGGGAGGAGGCGATGCGCTTACGCAGGTCGACATCGGGCAGGTACGCGGTGAGCGCTGCCATCTCGTCGATGACCACCACGACCAGGGGGTCATCGGTGGTCGGGGTGTGTACCCGGACGGTGCCGGCCAACCGGGCCTGCCGTTCGCGCAGCACGACCACGGCTTCGTCGAGCAGGTCGGCCATGGCGTCGAAGGACTTGCAGGCGAACCGGGCGAACATCGGCCGTCCGATGGCGAACTCCATTCCGCCCTTGGGGTCGATGACCCAGAGCCGGACCAGCCCGGAGGAGATCCCGTCGGCCAGCGACCGCACCAGGGACCACAGCACCGAGCCCTTACCGCGCCGGGTGGCGCCACCGACCAGGACGTGCGTGGCGAGCAGGTGCAGCGACCAGGTACGCAGGTCCTCCCGCCGGGCCAGCGGCAGCGCGGTGAAGTCCGGCACCGCCGGGATGTCGAACGGTGGGACCAGGGTGCGCAGCGCATCGGTACGGACCAGAACCAGGTACACCACCGTCGGCCGGTCCCGGAACCGCACCCGATCCACCAGGCGCAGCAGCCACGCCCAGTCACCGGTACGGGTCGGCGGTTCGTCGGGGTGCTCGGAGTACACCCGGGCATGCCGGCGGCCGAAGGCGTACGCCAGGTTCGCGGTTGCCTTCTGGAAGTCTGCCGGGGTCTGACCCCGGACCATCCGGACGGTCAGCACGTCCAACGCCTGATCCGAGCGGACCCGCAGCAGTTCCGGCAGCACCACCCGGTGATCGAAGGTCGCCGACAGCCCGCACAGGGTCATGGCCTCCCGCCACACCCGCCGGTACACGAACACCCGCCGCAGGTGACCGAGGATCGGCCCGGCGCACCACCGCCACCAGGACGTTTCATCCCGCCACCGCCACAGCGCCGACACCGCCGACGCCAGCACCAGCGGTACGACCAGACCCGGCCAGTCGTACTCGACGTACAGGGCCACGCCGCCGACGGTCAGGCCGACGGTGACCGGGTGGCGCAGGCACCACCAGCAGCCCCGCCACGACCACCGCAGCACCAGGCCCAGCGCGATCAACCAGACCGGCAGCTCCAGCCGACGAGGCCGGATCACCACCAGGTCCCCGGCGGTCGTCATGACCACCTCACCCCGAGGCCGCCCGATCACTTGGCACCCCGCAGCGACACGAACCGCCCCGACGAATCCCGCACCGCCGGCAACGGCAACACGAGCTGGTCGACGCAGAGCGGACACCGGTCGGTCGAGCCGGTACCCGGGTTGAACCTCGTCTGACACACGCCGCACCGGAACCGAGCCGGGGCAGCCGGGCGCCTACGCTTGGACACGTCTGAACCTCTCTCCACACAGAGCAGGGGGAAGGACAAAGAGGGGCGGGGCTGCTCGTCCGCCAAGATCAGACAGCCCCGCCCGTCGCACTACGGCTATGCCGCCGCCTTCTGCTTGCCGACCACACCCGCCGGAGCACGCATCCCGGTCGCCCGCAGCGAGTACGCCATCCGACCGTTGTTCGCCACGTACGGCGTGACCGTCATCCCGTCAAACTCGACCTGCTCGAAGTACGCGCCCGTCGGCGCCACCGGCTGGTAATCGGCCGAGATCTTCACCGTCGTCTCCCGCGACCGCTTCCCGAGGTCGGGGTCCAGGTCCATCACCTTGACCTGCCACACCCGCTGCCCGGTCAGCTTGTCCTTAGCCGGCGACCGCCGACCCGTCTTCTCGTCGAAGTCCTCCACCTCACCCAGCGACTCGGGCACCAACGCGCACCCCGCCGGGAACACGTCCTCACAACGCACGGCGAACCTCGTACCGCCACGCAGAGCCATCGCTCAAACCTCCGCAGGTTGTTGACATGTCTGCCAAGTTGTGAGAACCAAGGTAGACGGCACTTGGCAGACAAGTCAACAAGTCGTCAAAAATGAAGCGCCTGCCGAGTTGGGCAGGCGATCCATGGTGGATGCCTCTATGTAGGTGAAATGGTTGCTACTTCTACGAATCTGGGCATCCAGGATGATTTGACCTTGACGTCAGGTGGGAGCCAAGGGCGGAGCTTGGGCGTTAGCTCAAGTAGCCTTCTCTCAACATGCCTCCAGGAGCCCTTCGCCAAGATCTCCACAGGGCAGAAGCAGCCGTTTGCGTGTCCGGGGTCGACATCAAGGCGAGACCGTATGCAGTAGAAGGCGTCATTACTCGCATCTGCTCGCACGAGATACCATTTACCCCTGCGCTCATCTGGCGAAAGTCCGGCTGCCACAGCGGGCTCCTGTGGGAGAAATAGTCGACTTTCCTGGTGGTGAATCACAAATAGTCGGTCGACTAGCTCGACAGTATCTGGTTCCGGTTGATTGAGGGAGATCCAGGAAGCGGCCTCCAACTTACTTCCTGGACCCCAGATATATTCGGAGGGAAACCGGGTCGTATTGTATCGAGCATCGAAGTGGGTTAGATCTGGATCATGAAAATCTCCTCTAAGTAAAATCCACGACCAAGTTGGGTCGTCGAGTTCCGAGAAGTTCGCGTGTCCGGCGCCCACTCGTGCGCCCGAGCTATCCCACCCAATTGTCAAGATCTCTCGACGTGCTGGAGCTGGGTAAATGCGACCACCAGGCGTTGGTGTGCCCCATAGCTGATTGATGAACTCGGCCATGTCTCGAATGCCCAGCACGGCATCTCCTGGCGAAAGAATGTGGTAAATCGATGCGTGGGAAACATGGTTTCGCATCTTCAGGGTCAGCCTCTCCTTTCCCCGGGCGCGCTGGCCACGGAGCAGTCCCTCAGCGCGCGCCCAGTTCATCAGGCCGTCGAGCATTCCGTTAAATGCTTTTGGACCCGATGACGTTTCAATCTTCAAGCCCTTTTCGCTCTTGACCTTTTGGTACATAGTCTCGTAGCTCGAAACCTTGATTGTCGATGAAATCCCGTCGCGGCTAATGAGGCGCACTTCTTGATTGCTGTAGAAATCAACGAACCTGGCTCTCAGCCTCGATCCACCGATGAATGTCGGGTCGGCGGGACCCCGGAGATAGAAAGTGCCCTCTGAG